>JASHSI010000103.1 GCA_030040915.1 Thermoplasmata archaeon
ATCGAGGCCCAGGTCTACCGTCTCGGCCCGCACTCGACCTCCGACGATCCGAAGCGCTACCGCTCGGACGCCGAGCTCGCCGAGTGGCGGGCGCGGGACCCCGTGGAGCGCGTCCGCAAGGAGCTCGTCGAGGCCGGTCTGTTGACCGAGGCCTCCAATGCGAAGCTCGTCGAGGAGCTACGCGCCGAGATCGGAGCCGCGCTCACCGAAGCCGAGGCGACGCCCCCGGTCGATCCCCTGACCCTCTTCGATGACGTCTTCGCTGCCCGGGGCCCGCAGCTGGACGCGGAGCGCGAGGAGCTTGCGCGCAGCCTCAACCCAACGGGGGCGGGCCGATGACGGAGATCACGCTCGTCCAGGCCGTGAACCGGGCCCTCTTCGACGCGATGCGGGCCGATCCGGACGTGCTCGTCCTTGGCGAGGACGTCGGAATCAACGGCGGGGTCTTCCGCGCCACGGAGGGACTCTTCAAGGAGTTCGGTCCGGACCGGGTGGTCGACACGCCGCTCTCCGAGACGGGGATCGTCGGGGCCGCGATCGGCATGGCGCTCTACGGCCTGAAGCCGGTCGCCGAGATCCAGTTCGTCGACTTCATCTATCCCGCGTTCGACCAGATCGTGAGCGAGCTCGCGAAGTTCCGTTACCGCTCCGGGGGCCAGTACCCCTGCCCGCTCGTGATCCGCTCGCCGTACGGCGGCGGGATCAAGGGAGGCCTCTATCACTCGCAGAGCCCCGAGGCGTACTTCGCCCACACCTCCGGCCTCAAGGTGGTCATCCCGTCGAACCCCGCCGACGCGAAGGGACTCCTCACGACCGCCATCTTCGATCCCGACCCGGTCATCTTTCTCGAGCCGAAGCGGATCTATCGGGCATCCACCGGCGAGGTCCCGGACGGGGACCACCGGATCCCCCTCGGAAAGGCATCGGTCGTCCGGGAAGGGTCGGACGTCTCGGTCTTCGCGTACGGGGCGATGGTCCCGGTCGCCGTCGAGGCGGCACAGGCCGCCGCGGCCGAGGGGGTCGGGGCGGAGGTCGTCGACCTACGAAGCCTCGTCCCGCTCGACGAGGAGGCGGTGCTCGCGTCGGTCCGAAAGACCGGCCGCGCCGTGATCGTCCACGAGGCGCCCCGGTTCGTCGGATTCGGCGCCGAGCTCGCCGCGATTCTCGTCGAGAAGGCGCTCTACGATCTGAAGGCGCCCGTCCGGCGCGTCACCGGCTTCGACACGCCGTTCCCCTACGCCCTCGAGAACCTCTACCTTCCGAACGCGGAGCGCGTCGCCCACGCGATCCGGGAGACCGCCCGCGAGGGGTGAGCGGAGCGATGCCCTTCGAGTTCCGGTTGCCGGACATCGGCGAGGGGATCGCCGAAGGCGAGGTCGTCGAATGGTTCGTCCGCGAGGGGGGAGACATCCGCGAGGACGCTCCGCTCGTCTCGGTCCTGACCGATAAGGCGAACGTCGAGATCCCGAGCCCGAAGTCGGGGAAGGTGGTCAAGATCCACGCCCAAGTCGGGGAGAAGGTCAAGGTTGGCGGCATCCTGGTGACGATCGAGGAGTCCGGTTCCAGCGGTGCCAAGGTGCCGTCCCCGGCGGCGGCCGTTCCGACCCCCGCGGCGCCGCCCGTGGCGGGTGCCCCAGCGGGGGGGCCGTCCCCGGCCCCGAGCACTTCCCCCCGCCCAGTGGTCGTCGATCGCGTGCTGGCCACGCCCTACGTTCGCCGGCTCGCGGCCGAGAAGGGGGTCGACCTCGCGAAGTTGGTCGGCAGCGGACCCGGCGGACGGATCACGGAAGCGGACGTCACCGGAGCGAAGGTTGGTTCGGTCCCCGCGACGGCCCCGAAGACGGCGCCTCCAGCGACGTCCGCCGCGCCGGCGGCTCCTGCCGCCGGGGGCACGTTCGAGGCCGTCCCGATCCACGGCGTCCGACGCGTGATCTCCGAGCGGATGAGCGCCTCCGTCCACACGGCGGCCCACTTCACCTACGTCGAGGAGGTCGAGGTCTCCGAGCTGATTCGCCTGCGCGACCGGATGGCGAAGCACACCGAGAAGAACGGGACGAAGCTCTCCTACTTGCCCTTCCTCATCAAGGCGGTCATCGCCGGTCTTCGGGCCCATCCGTGGATGAACGCCCGGATGGACGACGCCAAGGGGGAGCTCCACGTCTACCCGTCCTACCACCTCGGCATCGCGACCGCGACCGAACAGGGGCTGATGGTCCCGGTCATCCGATCGGCGGAGAAGAAGAGCCTGAACGACCTCGCCCGGGAGATCCAGGCCCTCTCCGAGAAGGCGCGCGAGGGAAAGCTCACGCTTCCCGAGCTCACCGGCGGGACGTTCACCATCACGAGCCTGGGCGCGCTCGGCGGAATCCTCGCCACGCCGATCCTCAACTATCCCGAGGTCGCCATCCTCGGGGTCCACAAGATCCAGCACCGGCCGACCTACCTCCCCGACGGCTCCATCGGCCCGGGGAACCTCATGAACCTCTCCGTATCGCTCGATCACCGGATCCTCGACGGGATCGTCGGCGCGCAGTTCCTCGCGGTGGTGAAGTCCCACCTCGAGGACCCGCACTCGCTGTTCGCGGACGCGGTGTAGGCCGCCTCCGCCTACACCTCGTGCGAGGGGAGCGGCTCCTTCCGTTCGGGGAGCGGGGGCGGTCGCCGCTGGGCCCCCGCAGGTGGGGGGGCCGGAGCCGACGTCGCCGGTGCGGCCGAGCGGGGCGGCGGCTCGGGGGAGGGGTCGGTCGCATCCCCCGGCTCGCCGTTCCCCGGGTAGTGGAGCAGGGCCTCGTACGGATCGGGGGTGGCGGTGGTCGGCCGGTACCAGCGCCGGCTCGGGCCGGGCCGGAGCGTCGGGACCCTCCGGTAGAGCTCCTCGCGCCGTTCCGGCTCGGCGAGCATCACCCGGACGGCCCCGATCGGCGCCAGGATCGTCGTGACGAGTCCGATCCCCGCGATCAGGGTGAACACGCCGACGCTGATGAGACCGGAGTCGAGGAGGATCACGGCCATCGCGAGCTCGACCGCCCCGCGCGAGTTCAGGAAGTAGCCGATCGTGAGCGAGTCGTTCCGGTTCCAACCGAACAGGGCCGCGACGCCGGTGCCGGTCCCGAGCTTCGTGAGGATCGCGACCGGCAAGAGGATGACGAGGGCGAGCAGGAGGGTGGTGGACGCGAGGTCGCGGAGGTTCATGCTCGCGCCGACGAACGCGAAGAAGAGCGGGATGAAGAATCCCCAGGTCATCGTGTCGAAGACCCGGCTGATCGACCGGTGGGCGTCGCGGCCGGCGCTCTCCCGCGTGACGAGGAGGCCGGCGTAGAACGCCCCGACGACGTAGGTGAGGCCGAGGTACTGGGAGTAGAGCGTCGCGCCGACGACCATCACCATGAGGACGGCGAACTCCCCCTGCCGGCCCCGCCACGTCGAGGCGAACCCGGAGGCGAGCTTCTCCCAGAGCCGGGTCCGGCGGAGAGAGAGCAGGAGGTAGTGGATGGCGAGGAACGTCGTGATGAACAACGCGAGGGCGGTCGCGGCGATCGCGACCGAGATCGCGCTCGACAGCGGGGTGGAGCCGAGGCGCAGGAGGACCGCGAACACCGAGACCGCGGTGAGCTCGTTCACGAGCGCCGCGTTCATGAGCCAGGTCCCCATGCGCGTCTTGGCGAGACCGAGCTCGGTGAGCATGATCCCCATGACGGGGAGCGCGCTGATCGAGAGGGTCAGCGCGACGTAGAGCGTCGTCGGGTAGCCGACGTGCAGGACCGGGCCGATGAGCTCCGCGGCAATCGTGAACGGGATGGCGAACGCCGCGATCCCGAGGACGACGTTCCCGAACTCCATCTCGGAGATGCTCGCCGGGACGATCTCGAGGCCGGCCATGAACAGGATGAAGATGACCGCCAGGGTCTCGATCGCGGTGAGCCCCGCCCCGAGGCTCGTGAGCCCGTAGTAGGGCCCGAGGAGGGTGGGGCCGAGCACGACCCCGGCGATCAACTGACCGACGAGCGCGCTCTGTCCTAGGTGGACGCTCACCTCGCCGGCGAGGACGGCGGCGACGAGGAGGAGGAAGAGGTCGACGATGAATGCCGTCGTCGCGTCGAGCACCCGGAGCTCCGCCGGGCCGACTTGGGCCGTCCCGGCACTGGACCGGAGGCGCGACCTCCCCAGATAAGACCATGGTCCGCGGGGGGGAACCCGGAGCGGACGGGAGGAGCCTTGGGTCGGGCCCGACCGGTCCCCTGGCGCGCCGGGGTCTCGGTGAGGCGGGCCAGCCTCCGGCCGTGAATAGCCTCATACCGATGGGTGGCTGACCCACCCGTCCGAGGTCCCCTGAGCCCGTTGATGAGCGACCCCCCGGCGGCGAAGCTTCTTCCCCTGAGCTACGGCGAGGAGGACCTCCGCTCGCTCGTCGGCGCGGACTGGGGAGATCGACTCCTCGACGCCTACCGTTGGATGATCCTCGGCCGGACCCTCGATCAGCGGATGCTCGGGCTCCAGCGGCAGGGTCGGATCGGCTTCTACGGCCCCGCCACCGGGCAGGAGGCCGTCAGCATCGGGGCGTGGCTCGCGCTCCGCCCCGAGGACTGGGTCCTACCCGGGCTTCGCGAGCAGCTCCTCGCGCTCGCCCGGGGCCACCCGCTCCCGGCGTACGCGCACCACCTGTTCGCCGACGACCGCGATCCGGCCCGCGGCCGCCAGATGCCCTGCCACCCGAGCGCCCGGGAGGTTCGGTACGTCTCGATGTCGTCCGTGATCGGGACCCAGATCTCCCACGCGGTCGGCGTCGCCTACGGGCAGCGACTCAAGAAGGACCCGGCCGCCACGATCGCCTTCTTCGGCGACGGCGCCTCGAGCTCGAACGACTTCCATGCCGGGATGAACCTCGCGGGCGCGCTCCAGCTGCCCGTGGTGTTCTGCCTCACGAACAACCAATGGGCGATCTCGGTGCCCGTCGAGCGCCAGACCCGGGTCGCGGTCCTCGCGGAGAAGGCGAGGGCGTACGGCCTTCCCGGGACCCGCCTCGATGGGACGGACATCGTGGCCGTCCAGGCGAACCTCCGTGCCGCGCTCGACCGGGCCCGCTCCGGCAGCGGCCCGAGCCTCGTCGAGTGCGTCACGTACCGAATGACCCCGCATTCGAGCTCGGACGACCCGACCCGCTACCAGCCGGCCGGGTTCCTCGAGGCCGGTCGGGCCCGCGACCCGGTGGCCCGACTCGCCCTCCTCCTCACCGAGCGAGGGGTCCTCGCCGAGCCGCTCGCTCGGTCGATCGCCGAGGAGGCCGACGAGCGGGTGCGCGCCGCGATCCGTGAGGCGGAGGCGACCCCCCCGCCGGACCCCGGGTCCCTGACCACCGACGTTTTCTCGACCGCCGCTCCGGGAGCCCCGTAGAGGGAAGATGGCGGGGACCTACGCGCGCCGGACCGGAACGCTCGTCATCGGCGGGGGACCCGGCGGCTACGTAGCCGCGATCCGGCTCGGCCAGCTGGGGAAGGAGGTGCTGCTCGTCGAGAAGCGGGAGCTCGGCGGGGAGTGCCTGAACCGCGGGTGCATCCCGTCGAAGGCGCTCATCCACGCCTCGCTCCTCTTTGGGGCCCTCTCGACCGAGGGCCCGGAGATCGGGGTCCTCGCCGAGCACGTCCAGTTCGACCTGGCGAAGGCGATCGAATGGAAGGACTCGGTCGTGCGGAAGGAGCGGACCGGGGTCGAGCAGCTCCTCCGGGCCGCCGGGGTCAAGGCCCTGAAGGGGGAGGCCCGGTTCACCGGCCCCCGCTCGGCCGAGCTCGTGGCGCCCGACGGCGGTCACGAGCGGATCGACTTCGAGACCGCGATCATCGCCACGGGGGCCGTGCCCGCCTCGTTCCCCGGGTTCGAGCCCGACGGGGACCGAGTGCTCACCGCGGAACAATTGCTCGACCTGAAGCGCCGCCCCGCATCGATGCTGGTGCTCGGCGGCGGCGTCAGCGGCTGCGAGCTCGGCGAGTTCCTCGCCCGCGTGGGCGTCCAGGTCACGATCGTCGAGTTGATGCCCCAGATCCTCCCCGGCCTCGAGCCGGACCTCTCCAAGGAGCTCGCCACCGCCCTCGCGAAGGCCGGGGTCGAGATCCGCGTCGGGACCCGGGCGGGCGCGCTGGTCCGGGAGAAGGAACGGGTCCGACTGAAGGTCCAGGCCGGCGAGGCGTCGGAGGAGCTCGTCGCCGAACGGCTCTTCTTGACCGTGGGGAAGCGCCCGGACACGGCGAACCTCGGCCTCGAGGAGGCGGGCGTGACCCGGGACCCGAAGACCGGGGCGATCCCGATCGACGACCGCCAGCGCACGAACGTGCCCAACATCTACGCGGTCGGCGACGTGGGACGACCCCCTATGCTCGCGCACAAGGCCTACCGAGAGGGGGTCGTCGCCGCCGAGACGATCGCCGGGCGACCGACCCGGTTCGACTTCCAGGCGATGCCCTCCGTCGTCTTCACCGCGCCGGAGCTCGCGAGCGTGGGCCTGACCCTCGCGGAGGCGACCGGACGGGGTCTCACGGCGCGGGAGGCCCGCTTCCCCTACGCGGCGCTCGGCCGGGCGCACGCCGCGCACGCCACCGGGGGCTGGCTCAAGCTCGTCGGGGACGACGCGACCGGCCGTCTCCTCGGGGTGCACGCCGCCGGGGAGAGCGCCGGCGACTTCATCGCCGAGGCGGGGCTCGCCCTCGAGATGGGCGCGACGGTGCGGGACGTGGCGCAGACGATCCATCCCCATCCGACCTTCTCGGAGGTCCTCCAGGAGGCGGCCCTCCTATGGCTCGGCGAGCCGTTCCACGTGGCGCGGAGGGATCGTGCCGCCCGCGGTCCGTGAGCTCGGCCTCACGGAGTACCGGGCGGCGCACGCCGAGATGCGTCGCGTGCTGAAGGCTCGGCAGTTAGGCGAGATCCCCGACACGCTGCTCCTCGTCGAGCATCCCCCGGTCGTCACGGTGGGGGTCGAGGGGGCGGGCGGGGAGGAGCTCCCCGCGGGGATCCCCATCGTCCAGGTGGAGCGAGGCGGACGGGGGACCTACCACGGGCCGGGCCAGATGGTCGGGTACCCGATCGTCGACCTCGACGCCCGGGGCCGGGACGTCCGGCGGTTCGTCCACGACGTGGAGGAGCTCGTCGTCGAGGCGCTCGCCGAGCTCGAGATCCCGGCCGGCCGGGTCGCGGGGAAGCGCGGCGTCTGGGTGGACGAACGCCGGAAGATCGCGTCGGTGGGCCTCGCCATCGAGTCGTGGGTCAGCTACCACGGCTTCGCCCTGAACGTCTCGACCGACCTCGCGCCGTTCCGCGCGTTCCACCCGTGCGGCCTCCCGGGGACCGTGATGACGAGCGTCTCGGAGGAGCTCGGCCGCCCCGTCCGGATCGAAGCGCTGCGCGATCCGCTCGTGCGGGCCTGGGAGCGCCGTTTCGCGGAGACGGGAGCGGGCCGTTCCCGGGACCCCATACCCGCTCCATGAACCGACCGGACGGCCCCCCGCTCCTCCTCCTCGTAGGGGGAGGCGGCGGTCTCGTCGGCCGGGCGTTGCTGGAGGAGTTCTCCCGGGACCATCGGATCCGCTCGGTGCACCGGCACGATGTCCCTGGGGAGCGGGCGCGAGGCGTCGAGTGGATCCGGGCCGACGTCGCCGGCCCCATCGACTGGGGGCCCATCCTCGACGGGGTCGACCTCGTGGTGAACGTGGCGTGGCACCGGGCCGGTCCGGAAGCGCGCTTCCGCGACCTGGGAGACGGCCTCGTCCGCATGACCGAGGCGTTGGAGCGAGCTTCTCCCGCCCCCCGGCTCGTCCACGTGAGCGTCCCATCGGCCCCCCCGGACCTCGAGGAGCGCCTCCCGTACCTCGTCCACAAGCGCCGCGTCGACGCGACGATCATGGCGAGCGGACTCTCCTATACGATCGTCCGGCCGAGCGCGCTGTTCGGCCCTGGGGACGTCCTGCTCGGCGTGATGATCCGCCAGATGCACCGATACCCGTTCTTCCCGATGTTCTCCGACGGGAGATACCACCTGAGCCCGCTTGCGGTGACCGATCTCGCGCGGATCGTGCGGACCGTTTCGGTCGACCCCGACCGTTCGATCCACGATCTCGGCGGACCGGTGCGCTTCGAGTACCGGGACCTCACCGACCGAATGTTCCGCGCGCTGGGGAAGCGAGCGAGGTACTGGCACCTCTCCGAGCGCAGCGCGCGTCGCCTCGCGCGAACGCTCGAGCGTCTTGGGTCCAACCTCCTCTACGAGTACGAAGTGGAGTGGCTCCTGAGCGACCGGCTCGGTCTTCCGAGCGCGGAATCGCTCGCCCCCGGCCTCGCCTCGGTCGAGGCCTACCTGCTCGCGGAAGCGGCGCGGTACGGTCGCCCGCGATCGCCCTCCGGGAGCGGGTCCGCCGCCTAGGGTAAATTTATCCCACCCCGCCGACCTTGCTTCCCCCGATGGACGCCTCCGATCTCCAGCGCCGGCTGAACGAGTTCCAGGTCATCGCGAACGAAGTACTGACGGATGTCAAGGACATCACCCCGCCCCAGGTCAAGCACTGGATCGTGAGCCCGTTCCTTGTGGCGCTCGGCTGGGACCCCCACGACAAGAAGCAGGTCTATCTCGATTTCCCGACGAAGTTCGACGGGGGCCACGCCGACTTCGCCCTTCTCGACCCGTCGGGGCGCCCGAGGATGATCCTCGAGGTGTACGGCGGGAAGACCCCGATCCGCCAGGCCGCCGAAGATGCCGGCAAGAAGGCGCGCGGCATCAACGCGCCGCTCGCCCTCCTGACGAACGGTGCGGAGTTCTCGCTCTGGTACATCGCCGAGAAGGAAGCCCCCACCCCGCTGTTCATGCTGCTCTTGAAGGACCTCGCGGAGAACGCCGACGCGCTCGCCGGCCTCTCGGCGGAGTACCGTCTCTCCGAGACGGGCATCGAGCAGCTGCGCCGCAGTGCGATCCGGATGGCGGTCCTGCAGATGCTCGAGGACAACTCGGAGAAGACGTTCGACGCGATGGTCGCCTGGGTCAAGAGCCAGGTCGCGCCCGGGGCGCTCGACGACGCGACCGAGATCGCGATCCGGGACGCGACGATGGTCTGGCTCACCGAGGAGCACCTCAACATGCCGATCTTCGCGAACCAGAGCGGACCCCACCGGCCACACGAGCTGCGGCCGACCAACGCCCGCGACTGGGAGCCGTTCCCGAAGGGCCCCGCCGGGACGTTCCAGTACAAGTACGACACCTCGAAGACGCTCGACGCCCGGCAGAGCCCGAAGGAGGTCAAGCAGGCCCTGCGGATGCAGGGGATGCGCACCCACACGGCTACCGCCTTCGGCGGCTTCTACTACGCCCTTCGGCAGCGCGCCGGTCTGCCGATGAACGCCAACTAGAGGCGTCCGAAGGGCGGGGTCACGACAAACGGCGCACCCGCAGCGCCCACGCCGGCGAGGTGGGGCCAACGGGCGGCCGACGCGCCCTGAGCGTGCACCGCCGGCGCGAAGGCGTCATTAAGGCCCGGAGCCGGCTGCTCCGCACGGACGTGCGGCACCCGCCCGGTCCTCGGCTCACCGTCGACGCCGTATGGGTCATCCGGGGGAGGATCCTCCTCGTGCGCCGGGGTCGGCCCCCGTTCGTCGGACATTGGGCGCTCCCGGGGGGTTTCGTCGAGGCGCAGGAGACGGTGGAAGCCGCGGTGTCGCGGGAGCTCCGCGAGGAGACCGGGCTGGAGGCGCGACCCACTCGGCTCGTCGGCGTGTTCTCCGGGCCGGACCGTGATCCCCGGGGTCCGACGGCGACGTTGGCGTTCTGGATGCAGGGACGTGTCGGTCGACCGGTGGGAGCGGACGATGCGCGGGAGGCCGCGTGGGTCGCGCTCCCGCAGGCCCGCGGCCTCGCCTTCGACCACGACGAGATCGTGCGGCGGGCGCTCCGACCGGGACCGGCCCAAAGATCACGAACCGTCGGCCCGGGGGGTCGACCCGGGCGTCCCGCCGGGATCGTACACCGGGATCCGCCATAGGCGGAGGCCGGTCGCCCCGAGCCAGAGGAGGGGCGGGGCGACGATCAACCGTTCGACGAGGCCGAAGTAGTGGGAGCTCGCGGCCGGAACCGTGGCGAGCACGACGAACGCAACGAGCGCCGCCGCCCCGGAGAGGGCCGTGTAGATCCGCCACTTCTCCCACCTCGTGTCGCGCAGCATCGCCGCCGCGAGCACGAGCAGGGTGAGCCCGGCGGCGAAGAACGTGACGGTCGCGAACGCGTAATGGACGCCGTGGTCTAGATTCTCGGGAACGGCGCCGGCACCGAGGCTCGTCAGGAAGGCGAGCCCGAGGAGGGCGATCCCGAGGCGAGCGGTCTTGCGGGGGCGGAACGCGGTCCGAAGGAGGTAGGCGCCCGCCGCCCCGAGGAGGCCGAAGAGGATCAGCGATCCGTTGAACAGGAGGTACCAGGGGGAATGCCGGGAGTTCCCGAGGTCGCTGATCGCATTCGATACATCGCTGTAGCCCGGGTAACGCAGCTGGACGACGGCCATTACGACCGTGAACTGGATGGTGGCCCCGAATAGGAGGAGAGCGGCCCGGTGAGCGGCGCGGGGCAGGAGAGGCCCCCGGCGCTCCATCCGAAGTTGCGCCCGGGATCGGGGGGCTTACTCTTCGCGCGCGCTCCGCTCGTAGGAGGCGTCGCTGGTGCGCTTCAGTCGCGCGCCGTCCCGATCGCACACCGGTTTGGCGCTCGGGGGAACGTCGATAACGTAGCCGCCGCCGCACTTCGGGCACTCGTAGTAAGGCATGCTCCTCGCCCGTGGGGCGAGGCCATGGGCCGTTTATAAAGCCCTCACCTGGCGTTCGAGGGTGCGCCCGAGGCCGACGCTCCGCCGCCCGGGGAGCGGAGCGCTCCGATATTTCTGACCTAGGTTTATGAACCGTCCTCCCGGTACAAAGCGGTTCTCGCATGGGCCGTTCGAGCCGGCCAGACCCGGTCGCCTGGGTTGCGACGACCTCCGTAGTGATCCTGCTCGCGATCGGAGGGTTGTCCACCCTCTCTGCCCAAACGCCGGCGGCAGCACCGACGTTCGGGCCGGGGCCCGCCGCCGACCGGCCGGCGAACGTCGGACCGTCCCCCTCCAACGCGGCTTCGGGGATCCCCGGTTCGGACCCGCGGGGGGAGCCGTTCCTGTCGGCTCCCGCGCTCGCGCTGGAAGAGTACCGGTTGGAGGAGGCGGAGAACGCCTCCGCAGCTTCCGGGAAACGGGCCGCTGCCCCCCCGAACATTCCCCCTGGGCCCCCCCCGGCCGAGAGGGTTTCCGGGAGCCCCGGGAACGGTACGGTCCGCGGTCGGCTCGTCGACGGGCAGAACGGGCGGTCGGTCGCGCTCGCGGACGTCAGCATGGAGCTCGCCGTGGGGGGATGTCCGGATGCCGGCTGCCCGGACGGTACGAGCAATCTGTCCGGGGGGTTCCTCTTGAGCGCGGCGCCCGGCCTCTACGTGCTGACCGCGAACGTGGTCAACTACGTGACGAACCAGACGACCGTACAGGTCACGGCAAACCAGAGCCAGAACTTGGGCACGATCCTGCTCACCGAGGCCGCCTGGCTTGTGGGCACGGTCCTCGGATCCGACCCCACCCACGAACCGATGGATCGGGCGGGCATCGGCGTCTCGATGCGGGTCGGGAACTCGCCGGGGGGCGCGGGGAGCGCAACCTCGAACGGGTCGTTCCGGATCGAGGTCGACCCGGGCGCGGACCGGGTGGATGTTTCGCCGCCCCCTTCGAACGGCTCCCGATACGCCTCGAACTTCACCTTCGCCGACCCGGAACCCGGGGCGACCGTCGATCTCGGCACCATCTACCTCCTTGCCGGAACCGAACTGAACGTGAGCTTGGTCGATCGCGTGACCGGCCAACCGATTGACACCGGACTCATCACGACCGGAACCGTCTACGAGGCGCAGACGGGGATCGCTGCTTTCCCGTCGACGATCGGGCAGGGCCCGAACCTCACGCTCTTTGCCGATCCCGGGCCCACCGTCCTCGAGATCGACGCGATCGGCTACGTCCAGAACGACACCCCGATCGGCATCGTGCCGGCGGAGCCGGACGACCATGAGATCAGCGTTCGCGTGTTCCTCACGCCGCTCGGCATCGTGAACGTGACCGCCGACATCAGCGGCGGGTACCCGTACGATTCGGGGTGGGGGACCTCGGTCACCAAATCCCAGTGGTGGATCGGGACTAGCCCCACCTCCAACATCACCGGCCTCGACGTGTGCAGCTTGGACGGAGTCGACGTTGGAGTCATCGCCCCGGGGGGTTTCATCGTCGGAGAGCCGTGCTTCCCCGGGATTCTCGTTCGGTTTGGCGGATCGACCTACACGGTAGGTCCCCCGCTGCGGGACTGGGTGGAGATCGGTTCGTTCCTCGGCGCCGCGCCGATGTTCATGAACGAGACCTGGGTGAACCTCACGCCCGATCGGATCACCTCGACGGTGCTCGACTTCACGCCGGGGGGGTACATCTCCGGCTCGGTGTACTACCTTGGCGGACCGACCCCAACGACCGGACCTTTCACCGCCCAAGCCTGCTCGACGGATGAGCCGGCGGTCTGCGGCGCCGTCTGGTACAACCCGCTCCCGGTGGGATCCAACGAACCGCATCTCGACGAGGCGAACCTGACCGCGATCGGGTGCTCGACCCAGCCGGAGGCGTTCTGCGTCTCGGCGCCCCCCGGTCCGGATGAGATAACCGTGGAGGGGGTCGACGGGTCCGTCAACCGGACCTGGGCCGAGGTGCCGCTCGAATGCTGCGCGAACTCGCCCCATGCCCTCGCCCTGAACACCGTGACGACGACCCACATCCAGACGATCAACCTCAGCGCGCTCGTCGGCGCCGTCTACGGTCGCGTGGTCGGCGGCCCGGCCGAGCTCGCACCCCCGTTCGGGCAGGCGACGGTGCAGGTCTGTTCGGTCGCCTCGACCGGCGCACCCTGCACAAGCGCCCTCGCTACCCCCGAGGGGAACTTCAACGTGACCGCCCCGATCGGCTGGGACTCGGTGACGGTGCTCGGGCCGCCCTACTACGGGACCAACATCACCTGGGTGAACGTTACCGGGAACGATTCGGCCGGGACGATCGTGGTCGACGCGGAGGCCACGGTCACCGGCCATCTCGTCGATCCATCCGGGGAAGGCATCGCCGGGGGGACGCTCGAGTACTGTACCCTGGCCGCCGCCGCGCCCCCTTCGACCGGATGCACCCCTTTTTCCCTCGCCGCCACGAGCTCCGGTGGGCTGTACATTGGGCCCGTCCCGGGCGGCCCCTACCCCGGTGATACCTACCTGCTCGAAGCCAACGCGCCGGGCTACCTCGCGAACTTCACCTGGTTCAACGCGACCCCCGGGGAGCTCGTCTCGCTCCCACCGATGGTCCTGACTCCGGTCGGCGCGGGGGTCCCTGCCCCGCCCGCAGCCGCCGGACCGGTCCGACCCTCCACCGGTTCACCCGGGGCCTGGGTCGACGGCCGCCTCGTCAACGCGCAGACCGGCGTCGGCATCCCCGACGCCGGTCTGACGGCCTGCACCCTAACCGGCTCGGCGTGCATCCCGTTCGTGGACTCGACCGGGACGGGGGGCCAGTTCAACGACTCCGTTCCGATCGGGACGTACTACCTCTCCGTGACCGAGCCGGGGTACTCCTCGGCCCAGTTCTTCGTGAACGCCTCGTCGACGGCGCCGGTTCATCTCGGGATCATCGAACTCGCTCCGTTCGCCTTCGTCGCTGGCCGGGTCGCGATCGGACCGTGGGTCGACCTCACGAAATCGAAGGGGCTCGGCCCGGGCGAGGCGATCGCCGAGGTCTGCTCGATCAACGGCACTTTGTGCGGTCCCGGCGGCGACGTCAACACCGCCGGCTTCTACAACGTGACCGCACCTCCGGGATTTGACGCCCTGACGATCAATGGGACCGGCGCCGACACCACCGACCTCACGAACCAACCGACCCAGGGCACGGGCTCGGGCGGCTTCGTCTCGAATGGGACTACGATGACGGTCGGTTCGTCGGACCTCCTCATCGGGGGGCGGGCCGAGTCACCGATGCCGATGCAGATCTTCACCGCCATCAGCGGCACGCTGTGGGACGGGAGCACTCGGGCGTCGGGAGGTCCCCCGGTCGATCCGGCCCCCTGGGCCACCCTCGTCGCGAACGGCCCGCTCAGCGGCTCCTTCGTCACCGAACCGGTCGCCGGCGGGGGGAACTACACCGTCCTCGTGCCGCCGAACGAGGACCTCCCCATGAAGGCGGCGGGGGGCGCGTTCCGCGCCGAAAACGCCACGTTCGCGGTTGCCCCGGGGGCGATCTCCGTCGGCGGACCCGCGTTCGACCTGACCCACTTCGGGTGGATCACCACGAACCTCCGTTCGACCACGGGGGCCCCGGTTCCCTTCGCCGCGGTCACCGTCTCCCTCCCCGACCCGGCGAATCGCACCAATCTCGTCACCATCGGCACGGCGGACGGGGAGGGGTACGTCAACGTCACCGCCGCCGCGCCCGGCACGGTGAGCGTCGTCGTGGTGGCCCCGGGCTACGGGACCGAGAACACGACCTCCGGCGCCCTTCCGAGCACGACCCGCGACCCAGCCGTCCCGCCGCTTCCCCCAACGGTGACCATCGAGTACCTCCGTAGCCGGTTCGTCAACGATCTCGCAGGGCCGACGTCGCCCACCGTACGGGACCCGCTCGCCGGGGTCGCGATCGGGGGGGCGTACGTCGATGCGACGAACGGGAGCGGCGCGATCGTCGAGGCGACGGTGACGAGCGGGCTCGGGCTGTTCCTCACGAGCCGGAACGTCTCCGCGGGGGGAGCCCTCACGATCGACCGGACCGGCTACGAGGCGGTGACCCTGCCGGTCCCGGAACCCGTGGGAGGGGCGGTCGAGTACGACGAGGTCAACCTGACCGGCGACGGCGTCTTCGTCGGACAGGTCGTCGCCGCCGGTAACGGCTCCAGCGTCGCCGGAGCGAACGTGACCGCCTGCGAGATCGATCCGAACGGCGGTTGCCTGACCGTCCAGACGAACGGGGCGGGCGTCTTCTGGGCCGAGGCCCCTCCGGGTGGGTACGCGCTCACGTTCTCGGCCGACGGCTACGATTCGAACGTGACCGATGGGGCCATCGTTTCGTCCGACGGGTGGACATGGCTCGGCTCGGTTGACCTGTACGCGGACGCCGAGGTGACCGGGGAGGTCGTTGCCGCGCCGTTCACGGACCTCGGGCTCGAAGGCGCCCAGGTCACGGTCTGTCCGATCGACGGCAGCTACTCCTACTACTGCGCCCTCCCCACGCCGACGGACCCGGACGGGGGATTCGTGGTGCCGAGCCCGCCGGGGCTCTACTACCTCAACGTGAGCGCCCCGGGGTATGGGCCGTACAGCCTCGAGGTCGAGCTCGGGATCGGGGAGCTCTACGACCTCGGGGTGATCCCGCTCGAGCCGGACGGCTCTGTGCTCGGTACGGTCGTCACCGCGGGCACCAATGTACCGGTGGCGGGCGCGAGCGTCACGGCCTGCTCCGGCGTGACCGGGCTCTGCCTCGGGACGAACGCGACCGGACCGACGGGTTTCTTCTGGATCCTCGGGCTCGCCCCCGGCCCGGCCACCGTCGAGGTGAGCGGCGCCGGCTACGTCTCGGCGTACGCGTCGGTCGTGGTGCCGGCCGGGGAGACGGTGAACGTGGGCGTGATCGATCTCGTCCCCGTCGGGACGATCGTCTACTACGACGCCACGGGGCGGATCGTCTGGAACTCGACGGATGCGGGGGTCGCCGGGGCGACGGTCCAGGCCAAGGCCGTGGGCGGCGGGTACGCCGGCGCCACGGTGAGCGAGCCGAACGGCTCCTTCGTCCTCGCCCTGTCGACCGGAGCGTACGAGCTCGAGGCGACGGCGCCGGGGGCCGTCCCAGGCTACTTGGGCCTGGCGATCCAGAACGCCTCCGTAGGGAACCTCACGATCGTGCTCGCCGAGAGCCGCTACCTCGTCACCGGGCTCGTGCGGGTCGCCGGCGGAGAGCTCCCGCTCGGCGGCGTGCTGGTGACGGCCGGCGGGGTGGACGGCGTCGGAATTTCGAACGAGACCGGGGCGGGGGGATCGTTCCAACTGGAGCTCGCGAACGGGAGCTACCGGGTCGACGCCACCCCGCTCGGGCCCACGCTCCCCGGTCTCGTCGACGCCGAGTCGACGAGCGTGGTGGTCAACGGGGCGGGCGAGCGTCTCGACCTCGGGCTCCCGGAACGGGCCTGGCCGGTCGAGATCGAGGTCGTCGCGGGCCTCTCGGGGGTGGGCGTCGAAGGGGCGATCGTCGACCTGACGGGCACGAGCTCCTTCGGCGTCCCCCAGCACGCCCTCACGGCGACGGACGAGTTCGGCGCGACGAACCTCACGCTCCCGGCCGGGAACTATGCGGCGAGCGTGAACGCGAGCGGCTTCGGCCTCGGCTCGGTCGCGCTCGTGGTCCGTGCCTCCGCGACCGGGAACGAGTGGATCGTGCGGCTCTCCTCCCCGACCCCCGCCGTCGGCCCGGCCCCCGTGCCGTGGCCGTACGTCGGGCTCGCGATCGCGGCCGTCGCCGCGGCGGGGCTCGCCGGCTTCTGGACCCGGGGCGGTCGACGACAGCGCACCGTGCTGACCGCCCCCGAGGTCGAGATTCTGCCGGCCCCCGCCGGATCGGCTCCACCGGCTCCCCCGAGCCCCCCCTGACGACGGCCGCGCGGGGGTCCCCGCCCACCGTTGGGTTATCCCCGCCCGTTCCGTCCGCGCCGCGATCCATGCCGAGCATCGGGAGGTCGGTCCGTCGACCGGAGAACGGCCGTAGCCGATCCCGGCGCCTCCCCGCGAGGACCTCCCCGTCGGCCGTCACCGGCCCGGTCGAGCGTAGGACGGAGGAGCGGTTCCGGGCGCTCGATGCCTACCGGGTCGACCGGGAATGGAAGCGGTACGAGGGGACCGGCCAACGGGAGCTATTCCGAGTCCTGCGGGAGCGATTCCTTGCCCGGAATGCGGCACGCCCCGGGTGGGCGCTCGAGGTCGGCCCCGGCCCGGGCCGCTTCTCCCCTTGGGT
>JASHSI010000104.1 GCA_030040915.1 Thermoplasmata archaeon
CCGCATCGTCTGCTCGTCGTGCTCGACGACGAGGACGGTGTTCCCGAGGTCGCGGAGCGTCTTGAGCGTCGCGAGGAGCCGCTCGTGGTCGCGCGGGTGGAGCCCGATCGACGGCTCGTCGAGGATGTACAGGACCCCGACGAGCCCGGAGCCGATCTGCGTCGCGAGGGCGATCCGTTCGGCCTCCCCCCCGGAGAGGGTCGCGGCCCCCCGGTCGAGCGTCAGGTAGGTGAGCCCGACGTTCTCGAGGAAGCCGAGGCGGGCGCGGATCTCCTTGACCACCGCCCCCACGATCTTGAGCTCGCGCTCGTCGAGGGGGAGGTCGCGGAAGAGCGGGATCAGCTGGTCGACCGGGAGCTTCGAAAGCTCCGCGATCGAGCGGCCCTCGACCTTCACCGCGAGGCTCTCGGGCTTCAGCCGCTCCCCGTGGCAGCTCGGGCACGGGACGAACGTCATGAAGCCCATGTAGTACTCCTTCGCGCCCTCGCTCTTCGTCGCCTTCCAGCGGCGCTCGACCGCGGCCGCAAGACCCTCGCGGAGCCAGCCGCCTCCCCACCAGTGATGCCCCCGGCGGGGCCCGAGCCCGAGGGAGCGGTCGCTCCCGTAGAAGAGGGCCTTCCAGCCGGCCTCGGAGAGCTCGGAGACCGGCCGGCGCGGGTCGTACTCGTAGAGCGCTCCGAACCGCTCGAGCGCGTCGCGCTCCGGGGCGAGACCCCAGACCGCGATCGCCTTCCCGAGGGGCTTCCCCTTGTCCGGGATGATGAGGTCGGGGTCGGCCCGGAGCGTCGCGCCGATCCCGAGACACGTCGGGCAGGCTCCGAACGGGTTGTTGAACGAGAACATCCTCGGCGTCAGTTCCTCGACGGAGAAGCCGCAGACCGGGCAGGCGCGCCGGCTCGAGAACAGCGTCCGCACGCCCTTCGGTCCGCGGGCCACGACGAGCCCATCGGCGAGGTCCCGGGCGAGCGTCGCGGCCTCCGCGAGCCGGGCGGGGTCCTCCCCGGGCTCGACCGTGTCGACGAGGACCTCGATCTCGTGCTTGCGGTTCTTGTCGAGCTTCGGCGGGGCGGTCGCCCGGGCCTCCGCCCCGTCGACGACGATCCGTCGGTAGCCGTCCTTGCGCAGCCGGGCGAAGAGCTCCTTGAACTCCCCCTTCTGCCCCCGCACCATCGGGGCCAGGACGTCGACCCGGCCCTCCCGGGCCACGGCGGCGATCGCCTCGACCATCCGGTCGATCGACTGGGGGGCGATCGGCTGGCCGTCGTTCGGGCAGTGGGGGATCCCGATGCGGGCGTAGAGGAGCCGGAGGTAGTCGTGGACCTCGGTGACGGTCCCCACCGTGGAGCGTGGGTTGCGGCTCCCCGCGCGCTGCTCGATCGCGATGGCGGGCGAGAGCCCCTCGATCGCGTCGACCTCGGGCTTGTCCATCTGCCCCAGGAACTGGCGGGCGTACGCCGAGAGGCTCTCGATGTACCGGCGCTGGCCCTCGGCGTAGAGCGTGTCGAAGGCGAGCGACGACTTTCCCGAACCGCTGACCCCGGTGACGACGATGAACCGGTTCCTCGGGAGGTCGAGGGTGACGTTCTTTAGGTTGTGCTGTCGGGCGCCTCGGACGTGAATCGCCTCGGCCCCCGACCCCTCGGGCCGGGTCACGCTACCCCCGGATCCCGCACCGGGCGCGGGCGCCGATCTCGCCCGGTCGCCGCGGGGCCCGCGCGCCGGACGTCGAATCGAGGAGGGCGGCATCTAGGAACATGGAAGGCCACTTCGGCCGACGTTTGGAGCGGTCCGGCGTATTTAACCCGGGTCCGGGGCCGGGAAACGCTGCCACGCCGGGCCTATGGCGGCGCCGTCCCGGGCTCGGGGGTCGGTTCGGCCTCGGGCGGGCCCCCGTTCACCGGGGCCGGGCTCCGACGAGGGCGGGGAGCGGAGGCGCGCTTCGCCCGGGCCCGGGGGGCGGCCACCGCGCCTTCCTCGGATCGAGCGGCCGCCGCGGGTGCGGCCCGCTTCCGCGGAGCCCGGCGGGCCGCGGCCTTCGCGGGAGGGGTCCCTCCGGGGGTCGGGGCGGCGGGGGCCGGTTTCGCCCGGGTCGGGCACTCGGGATTGATGCAGAGGGTCCAGGGAGGGCGCCCGGCCTCGATGGCCGTGACGACCGGAGCATGGCAGACCGGGCAGGGAGGCTGGTCCTTCTCGAGCTTGCCCCGCTGCGGCAGCGGGTAGGTGACGCGGCAGGCCGGATAGCCCGTGCAGCCGACGAACCGCTTGCCGAGGAAGGAGTATCGGATCTCGAGCGGGTCGCCGCTCGAGGGGCAGACCCCGATGCGGAACGCCTTGTGGTGCTCGGCGCACTCCGGGTTGATGCAGTAGAGGTCGGGCCGCTGGCCGCGGAAGGTGATCCGGAGCCGCGGGACCTGGCAGGTCGGGCAGAGGAACTCCGGGGCCGGCTCGATGAAGCCGGCGGCCGGGAGCGAGTAGGTCGCCGTGCAGCGGCCCGGGTTGTTCACGCATTGGATCCATCGGCTGCCCCGCGGGCTGCGGGCGAGCCGGAGCGCGCCCCCGCACAGGGCGCACGGGCCCGCGAAATGCTGGGTGTCGAGCGCCCCGGTGAGGGTCTTGCGCACCCCCTCGATGTTCGCGCTCAGGAGCTCGTGGGCCTCGCGCAGCATCTCGCGCGAATCCTCGAGGACCTGGGCCTTCTCCTTCTTCGACTCGGCGACGAGCTCCATCTCCTCCTCGAGGCGGTGGGTCATCTCCGGCCGGGTGATCAGCGGGGCGTGCGCCCGGAGCGCCTCCGTCACGGCGATCCCCGTGACCGTCGGCTCGAGGGAGCGCTGCTGGACGTAGTGGCGGTCGAACAGCTTCTGGAGGACGTCGTGGCGGGTCGACTTCGTCCCGAGCCCGAGCTTCTCCATCTCCTGGATGAGCGTCCCCTGGGTGAACCGGCGCGGGGGCTTCGTCTGGTCCTCGCGGAGCCGCACCGAGGTGATCGCGACCTTCTGGCCCACGGAGAGCACCGGCATCGGGCTCTGCTCGGGCGAGGAGTACGGGTAGACCCGGTACCAGCCGGGCTCGACCAGGATCTGGCCCTTCCCCTCGAACTTCTCGCCCTTCAGGTCGACCGTGGTGGTGCGTGCGAGGCCGGTCGAGTCCGGCGCGACGGTGGCGAGGAAGCGCCGGACGACGAGCTCGTAGACCTTCGCGTGGTCGGGTTTCAGTTTCTTCGGGTCGGTCACGCCGGTCGGGTAGATCGGCGGGTGGTCCGTGGTCTCGCTTCGGCCCCGGGTGGCGCGGAACGTCGGCTGGGCGAGCACGTACTCGGCGGCCTCCCGGAACGGGGACTCCTTGAACTTCTCGACGAGGGTCTTCAATCCGACCCCGCGCGGGTAGACGGTGTTGTCCGTCCTGGGGTAGCTGATGAGCCCCTGGGTATAGAGGTCCTCGGCGATCCGCATCACGTAGGCGGCGCCGAGACCCTGGCGGGTCGCCTCGGCGACGAACAGCGTCGTGCTGAACGGGATCGGGGGTCGCCGACGGGTCTCCTCCTCCTGGTAGGCCTCGACGGTCCCCTCGGCGCATCCCTCGAGCTTCGCGTAGACCGCTTCGGCCTCGCCCTTCGCCTCCCACTTCCCGTGCTGGTGGGCGAGGGCGAACGCCTCCTTGCCGTCGGTCGCGTCGGCCTCGATGAGGAAGAACGGCGTCGGTACGAACTCCTTGATCGTCTGGTCGCGCTCGACCAGCAGGGCGAGCGTCGGGGTCTGGACGCGACCGGCGGAGAGGAAGCTCTTGCCGCGCTGTCCGGAGACGATCGACAGGTAGCGGGTGAGGAGCGCGCCCCAGACGAGGTCGATCTCCTGCCGGGCCTCGGCCGCGGCGGCGAGCGCGCGGTCGAGCTCGGCCAGGTTCGAGAAGCTCTGCTCGATCTCCTCGCGGGTGAGGGCGCTGTAGCGCGCGCGCTTCACCGTGATCTTCGGGTGGACCTTCTGGAGGAGCTCGAGCGCCTCGGCGCCGATGAGCTCCCCCTCCCGGTCGAAGTCGGTGGCGAGGATCACCCGGTCGAACTCGCGCACGATCGACTGCAGCGCGTCGACGATCCCGGCCTCGGTGATCCGCTTCAGGGGCTCGGTCTCGAGGAGCTTCGGCAGGGAGGGGAGGCTCCACTCGGCGAACTCTTCGGGGTAGTCGAGCTCGACGATGTGGCCCCGCAGGCCGACGACGGCGTACGGCCCCTCCGGCCGCTCGAAGCGGAAGACGTTCGTGCTGCCGAGCCGGGTCCGTTGCATCCGGCCGTCGGAGAGGACGATGGCGATCCGCAACGCGGTGTTGAACTTCTCCGCGATTACGAGCGTGCGCATGGGGATGGGCGCCGGCAAAAGACCGGGCGACCTAGTTAACCGTGCGGGACCGGGCCGACCTCCGGACCGCGCGCGACCGCCCCGTCGGACCGGCGGGGCGGCGCGCCGCCCCGCCCCCTTAATATGCGAGGGGGCGTCGCCCCGCCCGGCGCCGCGGTAACTCAGTTTGGGAGAGTGCAAGACTGAAGATCTTGAAGCCGCCGGTTCAAGCCCGGCCCGCGGCATAGCGATCCTCCCCGACCGCGGGGGCGCTCGCCCCCGCGGGCCTCCAAACCCGTAGAGGCTAACGGACCGGGACGAACCAGACGTCGGTGATCGAGTACTTTGGGTTCGGGTCGAAGCGCGCCTCGACCGGCATCCCCACGTAGATCTCCGATTCCACGCAGTCCTTCAGCCGGACCAGGAGGAGGCTCCCCGCCCCGTCGAACTCGACGAGGGCCAGGTTGTACGGCGTCTCCTTGAGGAACGCCTCGCTCCCGAAGTGGCAGGTGGTCCAGGCGTGGATCCGTCCCCGGTTGGGGAGGTCGATCCACTCGGTCGCGGACCCGCAGACCATGCAGTGCCCCCGCGGGGTGGCGAAGACGAAGCCGCAGGGGCGGGCCGTGCAGCGCGATCCCCTCAGGCGCCCTTCGGCGAGGCCGAGGAAGAACGGCGTATCCTCCGCGTAGGAATGGATGTAGTTGATCGAGTAGGGGTAGCGGATCACGAGGCTCTCGACCCCGTCGGCGTCCTTGAACAGGGCCGCGCCGCTCTTCTCGATCTCCGCCTGGACCTCCTTGAAGTGCCCGTACGTCGGCGGGCGGGGGCGGTTCGGCGCCATCGCTAGAACCCCCGCTCGAGGATCGAGACTGTCACGGACGAGCCGGTCCCCGCGTGGCTGTGGATCGCCCCGCGCTTCGCGTTGGGGATCTGGAGCGTCGCGTTGCCGTAGTGCGCCTTGATCGTTCCCTGGAGCTGCCAGAAGGCGAACACCCCCTGCATGAGCCCGGTCGCCCCGACCGGGTGACCGCACGCGATGAGCCCCCCGGACGGGTTCACGGGGATCTCGCCAGCCTTCGGCGTCGCGAACGGGTACTTGAGCCCCTTTAGGAACGGGGCGCCGCTCTCGGTGAAGCTGTACCCCTCGCCGTACTTGCAGAGCCCCAGGTCCTCGTAGGTCTGGATCTCGCTCGAGGCGTAGGCGTCGTGGAGCTCGATGAAGTCGAGCTCCTTCTTCGGATCGGTGATCCCGGCCATCTTGTACGCCTCGAGGCCGGCCGATCGGCCGGCGCGGAAGGAGTGGACGCCGGGGTAGTCGAGCGTCGCGTAGTCGCTCGCCCGTTCCTTCGGCATCAGCGGGACCTCGCCGAAGGGGCGGTCGGCGAGCCGCATCGTGTCGGTGCCGGTCCCGACGCCGATGACCCGGATCGGCTTGTCGGTGAACTCCTTCGCCCTCGCCTCGTCGCAGAGGATCGCGACGGCCGCCCCGTCGCTCATCGTGCAGATCTGCTCGCGGGTCAGCGGGTAGCTGATCATCTCCGAGCGGAGCACGTCCTCGACGGTGAGCTTCTTCGGGTACTGGGCGTAGGGGTTGTAGAGCGCGTTCTGGTGGTTCTTCACCGAGACGAGGCTCATGATTCGGCACCCCTCGGCGATCGCGAGCTTCTGGGCTTCCCGCTCGTCCTTCACATGCGCGAACCGGGTCTTGCGGAGATACTCGTAGATGTGCCGGACCACCATCAGCGCGTAGTAGCCCGTGTAGAAGCCGCCTAGGGGGAAGTCGAAGTTCGTGTCGGAGGCGAGGGCGATGAACTCGTTCCCCTTCCACGTCGCGACGCGGCTCATCGTCTCGTATCCGGCGGCGAGGCAGACGTCCATCCGCCCGCTCGCGACCGCTTCGTACGCCGCCTGGAAGCACTCTCCGCCGGTCGCCCCGCCCCACTCGATCCGGACCGACCCCTTCGGGTTCAGCCCGAGGTAGTCCTGGACCATGCTCGCCGCCTTCAGCTGCCGGGAGAAGTGGTCGGAGAAGTAGGAGATCCGCGAGCCGGTGATCCGGTCCTTGGTGAGGTTCGGGACCTCCTTCACCGCCGCATCGTAGGCGCGTTTCACCATCAGGCGGAAGTCCATCGCCGGGTGGGCCTTCGCGAACTTGGTGAGCCCCCCCGTGACCATGTAGACACGGCGGCCGCCGGTCTTCGGGGCGCGTTTCGCCGGCGGGGACGCGGCTCGGGCTCGGGCGCTCTTCTTCGGTCGGGCCGGCATTCGGAGAACCTCGGAATGCCGAACCTGGCTCGCTCATAGCGGTGCGGGGCGGTCGCCGGGGGACCGCCGGGACCCGCTCGGGTCCCCCCCGTGACACAACCTACTTGGTCGCGTAGGGGTTTTCCCCCCCATGCCCCCCGACGGCCCGGCCCGGCATCTCCTCTCGATCTCGGACATCGCCCCCGATCTCCCCGGACTGCTCGACCGGGCGCTCGCGATGAAGCGGGCTCGGGTCCGGGGCGACCTCTCGGCGACCCGGCCGGGGAACCGGGTGGCGCTGATCTTCGAGAAGCCGTCGACCCGAACGCGCACCTCGTTCGAGGTCGCCGTCGCCGACCTCGGCGGCCACCCGATCTACTACTCGACGAAGGATATGCAGCTCGGGCGCGGCGAGACGGTCGCCGATACCGCCCGGGTCATGTCCCGCTACGTCGACGCGATCGTCTACCGGGCGTTCAAGCACACCGACGAGGTCGACCTCGCGGCCCACGCGAGCGTCCCGGTGATCAACGCCCTCGACGACCGCGAGCACCCCTGCCAGATCGTCGCCGACCTCCTCACGCTCCAGGAGCGGTGGCCGAAGGGGTTCGCGGGACGGCGGTTGGCCTATATCGGGGACGGGAACAACGTCCTCCACTCGCTCCTCCTGGGGGCCGCCGCCGTGGGGTTGAGCCTCGTGGCCGCGACCCCGCCGAAGTACCGCCCGGACCCGACGATCGTCGGCGCGGCGACCGCGCTCGGGGCGAGGACCGGCGCGACCGTCTCCCTCACCGAGTCGCCCGCCGAGGCGGCGAAGGGGGCCGATGCCCTCTACACCGACGTCTGGGTCTCGATGGGCGACGAGGCCGAAGCGGAGGCCCGGATGCGGGCCTTCCAGGGCTTCCAGATCAACGCCGCGCTCCTCGCGGCCGCGAAGCCGGACGCGTGGGTCCTCCACGACCTCCCCGCGCATCGCGGTCTCGAGATCACCGACGAGGTGATGGACGGGCCGCGCGCGGCGGTCTGGGACCAGGCGGAGAACCGCCTGCACGCTCAGAAGGCGATCCTGGAGGCGTTCCTCCCGTCGGTGCCCAGGGGCGCCCGCCGCCGGACCGGGCGGGCGCCCAAGCGGTAGGCGCGCCTACGCTCAGCCGGCCTCGGCCGGGTCGGCCCGCAAGCGGATCTTGAGGAGGCTCTCGACCTTGCGGATCGTGCTGTCCGGGGGACGGAAGCCCCCCGATTCGAGCTTGTGGATGAGGGACTTCTTCTCGTTGAGCCGCTTCCCGAGCTCCTCGGTCGTCCAGTTCCGGGCCTCTCGGGCGATGCGGATCCTCTTCCCCCAGTCCGAGGCGAGCTCCATCTCGGGGACCTCCGAGAAGACGTCCCGCTCGTCGGTGCGGCGGCGAGCGCCGACGAACGGGGCCGACGCCGGTCGGCTCCCTCCCCGGACCGGGACGGAGCTCGCCGCCGGGGCGATCAGGGGATCGAGGAGCTTGCCGAACTTCCGGCAATCCTCGCAGACCCGCAGGACCGAACCCTCGATCTCGACCCGGTGGGTGGCCGTCGCTTCCTTTCCGCACATCTCGCAGATCATGCTACGGTTTCCTGGGCGAACCGCCCCGCCGGAACGGGAATTCGCGGGGGTCGCGGAAGTGCCGGGGTCGTTTCCCCGAACCGCCCACCCACCAAGGAGGGATCCCTTCGTCCGGCGGTGATCGCGCTCCGCCTTGGACGGACCGATGGCGCGAGGGGGCTAAATCGGTTCGGTCGCCCGGGCGGCCACCCCATTGCGCCCCGGGGGTTCCCCCTCGGGGGAACGGGAAGCGCCGATGGCCGCCGGACCCGAGGCCCACCTGGTGCTGGCGCGGATTCGCCACCGCCCGGCGACGTTCCCGAGCCTCGCCCTCCGCCTCGTCCTCTCCGTCGTCCTTGCGCTGGCCGGAGTGATCGTCCCCTGGGCGACCGTCACGTTCGTGATCAAGTCGCTCTATCCGCCGTTCGATCCCTTCGTGAATGGCATGTACGGGCCATAGCGGACGCGGGACCGAACTTCCCTGCGGGCCCCCGTCGGGAGAGCCGCTCGACCGGGCCGCTGATTTCGGAGCGTCGCTTCGACGGAAGGTTCGTCGGACGGCCGCGGCGCGAACGCCTATATAGGGGCACCTTTTCGGCGCGCCCGGAGTCAATCGGGATGGCGCAGAAGCCCCACCTCAACATCGTCTTCATCGGCCACGTGGACCACGGGAAGTCGACCACGGTCGGCCGCCTGTTGCTCGACACGGGGGTCATCCGGCAGGAGGAGATTGACAAGTTCCGGGCCGAGGCCGAGGCGAAGGGCAAGGCGACGTTCGAGTTCGCCTGGGTCATGGACGACCTCAAGGAGGAGCGCGAGCGCGGCGTCACGATCGACATCGCGCACCGGCGGTTTGACACCCAGAAGTACTACTTCACCATCATCGACGCGCCCGGTCACCGCGACTTCGTCAAGAACATGATCACGGGGACGAGCCAGGCCGACGCGGCCGTCATGGTCGTTTCCGCCGCCGACGGGGTCCAGGAGCAGACCCGGGAGCACATCTTCCTCTCCCGTACCCTTGGGGTCACGCAGATGATCTGCGCGATCAACAAGATGGACCGGCAGGAGGTCCAGTACAAGGAGGCGAAGTACAACGAGGTCAAGGACGAACTGACCCGGCTCCTGAAGAACGTCGGCTTCAAGGTCGACCAGCAGATCGTGTTCCTCCCGATCTCGGCGTTCAAGGACGACAACATCAACAAGGCCTCCCCCAACATGACCTGGTTCAAGGGGCCGACGCTCCTCCAGGCGCTCGACAATCTGAAGGTCCCGGAGAAGCCCACCGACAAGCCGCTGCGCCTGCCGGTCCAGGACGTCTACACGATCTCGGGGATCGGCACGGTGCCGGTCGGCCGCGTGGAGACGGGGAAGCTCAAGCCCGGGGACAAGATCATCTTCATGCCCGGTGGGAAGTCCGGTGAGGTCAAGTCGGTCGAGATGCACAACGAGTCCATCCCCGAGGCGATCCCCGGGGACAACGTCGGCTTCAACGTCCGCGGGATCGAGAAGAACGACATCCGGCGTGGCGAGGTCGCCGGCCCGGCCGCCGCCCCACCGACCGTGGTCGAATCGTTTGTGGCGAACGTCCAGATCCTGAACCACCCGTCGGTGATCACGGTCGGCTACACGCCGGTCTTCCACCTCCACACGGCGCAGGTCGCCTGCGAGTTCACCGAGCTCCAGAAGCGTCTCGACCCGAAGACCGGGCAGGTCGCCGAGGAGAACCCGCAGACGCTCAAGACCGGGGATGCCGCGGTCGTCAAGATCACGCCGAAGCGCCCGCTCGTCATCGAGAAGTACAAAGAGTTCCCCCAGCTCGGCCGATTCGCAGTGCGCGACATGGGCCAGACGGTCGCCGCTGGGGTCGTCATCGACGTCAAGAAGCGCGAGGCGTAGGCCCGCGGGGTCCGTCGGGCGCGCGCCTTCGGGGGGGGACGATGTCGCAGAAGGCGCGGATCTCGCTGAGCGGCATCGACAGCCGCAAGGTCGACCAGGTCTGCCGCCAGATCCGCGAGATCTCCCAGCGCACGGGGATCGAGATCGCCGGGCCGATCCCGCTTCCGACGAAGCGGCTCAAGGTGCCGGTCCGCAAGGGGCCGGACGGAGGCGGCTCAAGCACGATCGACCACTGGGAGATGCGCATCCACAAGCGGCTCATCGACATCGACGCCGACGAACGGGCCCTCCGCCAGGTGATGCGGATCCAGGTCCCGGACGGCGTCAACATCGAGATCGTCCTCAAGAGCTAAGGGCTCCTCGCGGCCCCGGAGGCCGACGGTGTTCGCTCCCAAGTCGGCCGAGTTCCTCGCGCCGGTACTCTTCCTGATCGCCGGACTCGCCCTCCTCCTCTACCTCCACGTGGTCCCGTGGAGCCCGTACCTCGCGGCCGCGCTCGTGCTTTGCGCCGGGTTCTGGACGTTCTTCGCGCTGTTCTTCCGGGACCCCGAGCGCACGCCGGGCGAGGGGATCGTCGCGCCCGCGGATGGTCGGGTCCTCTCGATCGAGCGGGAAGGCGAGCGGCTCCGCGTGGCGACGTTCATGAACGTCACCAACGTGCACGTCAACCGCTTCCCGATCGACGGGCGCGTAGAGGCGATCGAGACGAGCGGTGCGGGCTACCGCCCGGCGTACGTACCGGACGCGCGGCACAACCTCCAGCGCCGCTACACGCTCTCGACCGCGATCGGACCGGTCGACGTGGTCCAGATGACCGGCCTCATCGCGAAGCGGATCGTCTCGTTCGTGGGGGTGGGCGCGGAGGCCCGCAAGGGCGAGCGCTTCGGCATGATCGTGCTGGGCTCGCGCGTCGACCTGATCCTCCCGACCGAGGGGGTCGAGGTGGTCGTGCGTCCGGGCGAGCGGGTCCGGGCGGGCGTTTCGACGATCGCACGGGAGAAGCGCTGACGCGTTGGGGGGCGCTCGGGGCGAACCTCGCCACCGCCTTCAACGCGCTCTGCGGGGTCGGGGCGATCGCCTACGCCCTCGCGGGGAACGCGCTCTTCGCCATGGCCCTCATCGTCCTGGGACTCGGCCTCGACGGCCTCGACGGTTGGCTCCACCGGCGCTCGGGCGCCCCCGGGACGGTGTTCGGCCGCGTCGCCGACTCGCTCGCCGACGCGATCACCTTCGGCGTCGCCCCGGGCGTGCTCATCGCCTACCACCCCTACCACGCGGCGCTCTGGGCGCCGTTCCGCGCCGGAGCGTTCGCCGTAGGTCTCGCGATCGTGCTGTTCGCCTGGGCCCGGCTCACCTGGTTCACGCTGCGGGCGTTCGACCGGCCCAACTTCGTCGGCGCACCAACCCCGCAGAACGCGCTCGGGGTCATCGTCCTCCTCCTCCTGTTCGCGACGCCGGCGTTCCTCGGGACATCGCCGGCCCTCGTCCTCTCTGGGGCGCTCGTCCTCGCCCTCTTGATGGTCTCGCCGTTCCCGTTCCCGAAGATGCGTCGCGGGGCGCGGCTCCGGCTCCCGATGGTCGCCACCGGGATCGCCCTCGTCGTGGCGCTCCTCCCCATCCAGTTCGGGCCCGCGCCGGATTCCTCCTTCTATGAGCTCTCGTTCGCCGCGACGCTCGTCGCCTCCGTCGGGGTCGCGCTCTACTACCTCGCCGGACCGTTCACCGTCCCCCGCCCCGCGGCGCGCCCGGGGTCGGCATGACGCCCCGTTCCCCCCGGGGGCCGGCCGAGCTCCACGGGAGCGCGCTGACGGACCGGGAGAAGCTCCTCTTCGAGGCCGGGATCAAGCTGGGCGGGCTCTTCCACCAGTACCTCGGGATCCCGGTGACGCCGAGAACCGCGGGGCCCCTCGCCCGCACGATCGAGCGCGCGATCGGACTCCAGCCCTACGTCCGCGCGGTGCGGATCCGGGTCGACCCGGCGCGGGGGGGCCCGCTCGGCCGGGGCGCGTTCCGCTACCGCTACCTCACCGCCGAGATGCTCTCGGCGACGGTCACGCTCGCCCACGCGGGGACAGAGGTGACGACTTCGCTCGGACCCCGGCCCGACCTCCGGTATCCGTTGATGCGGGTGGTGAGGGTACGCTCGCCGCCTAGGCGGCGGTCCGCTTCTCGATCGGGACGTAGGCGAGGTCGATCGGTCCGACGTAGCGGGAGGTCGGCCGGATCAGACGGAGGTCCTGGTACTCCTCGAGGACGTGGGCGGTCCAGCCGGAAACCCGGCTCGCGGCGAAGAGGGGCGTGAACAGGTCGCGCGGGATCCCGAGCAGGGTGTAGATCGAGCCCGAGTAGAGGTCGACGTTCGGGTAGAGCCCCTTCTCGGCGTGCACGACCTGCTCGACCTGGCGGAGGAGATCGAAGTATCGGAGGTTCCCCTTCGCCTGGCCGAGCTTGCGCGACCACTCCCTCAGGATCGTCGCCCGCGGGTCCTCGACCTTGTAGACGCGGTGCCCGAAGCCCATGATCCGCTCGTGACGGGCGAGCTTCGCGCGGACCACCTCCTCGGCGCGCGCCGGGGTGCCGACCTCGTCGAGGAGCTCCATCACCCGCTCGTTCGCGCCGCCGTGCAAGGGGCCCTTGAGCGTGCCAATCGCGCTCGTCACGGCCGAGTAGAGGTCGGAGAGGGTCGAGGCGGTGACCCGGGCCGCGAAGGTGGAGGCGTTGAGCTCGTGGTCGGCGTGGAGGATGAGGGCGACGTCGAGGGCCCGCACCTCGAGCTCGCTCGCCTCCGTCCCGCGCAGGGCGTGGAGGACCCAGGCGGCGTGCGACAGGTCCGGCGCCGGGGCGAGGCGGGGCATGCCGGCGCGGGCCCGGTGGAAGTGCCCGAGGATCGTCGGCAGGACGGCCGTCAGACGGAGGGCGCCGCCGATCGAGCTCGGTCCGGGCTGCGTCTCGGCGGGCTCCAGGATGGCGAGGGCGGAGACGCAGGTCCGCAGGACGTCCATCGCGTTCGCCGACGGCGGCATCTCGGCGAGGATCCGCTCGATCGGCTCGGGAAGGGCGCGGAGGCCGGCGAGGCGCGTCCTCAGTCCGTCGAGCTGGTCGGGGGTGGGAAGTCGCCCGTACCAGAGCAGGTAGGCGACCTCCTCGAAGGTGGAGCGCTCGGCGAGCTCCCGGATGTCGTAGCCCCGGTAGATGAGCCGGCCCTCCTTCCCGTCGATGAAGCAGATCTGGGACTCGAGCGCGACGACGTCCTCCAACCCCCGCTGGACCCCGCCCTCCGCCATGCGCTCGATCCACCGGGCCGAAGACCCGGGCGGCGAGCCAGCCGGGCGGCGTTTAATCCCTTTGCGTGGCCCCGGCGGGGGGGGACGGCCGGCCGTCGGCCGCCTCGATCCGCCGTCGGCGGGCCTCCGCCGCGGCCGCCCAGAGCGGGAGGGAGACGAGGAGCCCCCCCGCCGAGAGGAGGAACGCCCAACGGAAGCTCCCGAAGACGGAGAGCGCCCCCGAGAGGGCCGCCCCCGCGATCGCCGCGATCCCGCCGAGGGCGCTGTTGACGCCGAGCAAGGTCCCGGCCTCTCGGCCCTCGAGCGCCCGGAAGAGGAGGATCGAGGAAGCGGTCGAGTAGAAGGCGATCGCCGCCCCCAGGATCGCGTAGGCGATGAGGTTCGCGAAGAGGACGGCCCCCGCGACGAGCGGCACGAAGGTGAGGCCGGCGACGGCGAAGTAGCCGAGGCTCCTCGCGTAGGACGCCTCGCGCACCAGCGGGTTCGCGCCGAGTCGCCCGGTGAGGGTGCCGGAGGAGGGGTAGGCGAGCCCCTGCGTCGCGTTGTTCGCGAGGTTCACGAGGAAGATTGACGAGGCCCCGAGGCCGGCCGCGTACAGGTAGGGCGTGTAGGTGATGTTGAACAAGTTCGAGGTGAGGTTGAACAGGAAGGAGGCGCCGAGGATCAGCGGCAGCTCGTGGTGGGCCTCCTCGCGCGCCCATCGACGGAGCCTCCCCCAACCCGCTCGGCTCAGGTCCGGCCGCACCGGGAAGAACGGGACCGGGCCGTGGAAGGCGAGCGAGTGCCGGATCCGAGAGGCGAGGCCCGCGGGGTCGGCCGCGACATGGCGCGTGGTCCTCGGATGGGGAGAATCGCGGATCCCGAACCAGACGGCCGCGACGCTCGCGAAGGCGAGCGCGGCGAGGAGGATGAGGAACGGCGACAGGGCGAGGTTCTCGTCGAGCCAGACGACGCCGGCGAGGAGGCCCCCGACCGAGCCCAGGATGCTCATGAGCTGGAAGGAGGCGTAGGCGCTCGGTCGTTCCGACGGCGTGAACTTCTCGAGGATGAGGAGGTTCGAGGCGCTCGTCCCGGCGGGCGAGATCGCCCCGACCACGGCGTACAGGGTGAGCAGGAGCGGGAGCTCGGCGTGGGTGTGCACCGCCGCGAGGCCGAGATAGAGGACGCCGAAGCCGAGGTAGTTCAGGAGGAGGAGCTTCCGACGGGTGGGGAAGCGGTCGGAGACCCACCCCCAGAACATCGACGCGACGATCACGACCCCGTTGAACAGACCGGCCGCGAGCGCGACGTCCGTCCACGCGCCGTGCAGAGGGATCAGGATGAGGAGCGGCAGCGCGACGCCGAGGCCGCTCGTCGCGGCGTTCACCGGGACGAACGCCACGAGCCAGTTGCGGGCCAAGAGCCGGCGCGGACGGGTGGAGGGCGGATTCTCCATCGGGGCCCGAGGGTTCCGACCTGGCCCCCATCTTAAACGGAGGCTGTTCTAGGCGAACCGCCGCGCGTCGGGGTTCCCGCCTGAACAACCCTTATAAACGTAGGGGAATCTCTCGCGGCCATCCCGAAAGGTGGGCTCGTTGGCGATCGGATTCGTCTTGATCAGCACCGCCCCGGCGAAGGAACACGAGGTCTACACCGAGCTCCTCCGGGTCAAGGGGATCGTCGAGCTCCACCCCCTCTTCGGGGAGTACGACCTCATCGCCAAGGTGGAGGCCGAGGACTTCAACGCGCTCGGCCAGCTCGTCGTGGACAAGATCCGGGCCGTCCCCGGGGTCATCGATACGAAGACGCTCACCGGCATCAAGTTCTAGGGGAGTGAACCAGACCATGTTTGAGGGCCTCTTGGGTACCGCCACGCTGTCCGTCGGGCTGTCGCAGTTCGGGGCGATTCTGCTGCTCGTCTTCGGTCTCTTCCTCATCCTCGCGGGAATCTTCACCGCCTACTTCGGTTCCGGCAAGAGCCGGACGATCGGCGTGGTCCTCCTCGTGGTGGGGATCGTGGTCGGCATCCTGACGGGGTACTGGTACCACCTCTCGCCCGGCGGCCTCGGCCCGCTCATCGAGGAGTCGGTCCTCGTGGTCGTCGCGGCCGTGCTCGGCGCGCTCGCCGCGATCGCCATCTTCCTCGTGGCGATCATGAAGTCGTAGGGCCGACGCCCTTCGACGGACCCGGGGGTCGGCGGTGGCCGACCGCATCGTCACGCTCACGAGCGATATCGGGAGCAGCTACGCCGCCCAGATCAAGGGGGTCCTCTGTCGCTACCTCCCGCCCGCCCGTGTCGTCGACCTCGTCCAGGACCTGCGGCCTCACGGGATCGTGGAGGCGGGCTTCCTCCTACGGCACATGGGCGCGCGGTTCCCCGCCGGGACCGTGCACCTCGCGATCGTTGACCCCGGGGTCGGGGGGGATCGAAGCCCGGTCGCCGTCGAGTGCGTCGAGGGGAGCTACCTCGTCGGGCCCGACAACGGGCTCCTGGCCCCCCTCGCCGAGCATCTCGGGGTCCGCTCGGTCGTCCGTCTCGATCCGGCCCGGGTGGGGGGTCCCGGGAGGGTGAGCGCGACGTTCGAGGGCCGGGACCTGTTCGCCCCGGCCGCCGGGCGCCTTGCGTCGGGGGAACCGATCCGGTCGCTCGGCCCCCGGACGCGACTCGCGGTGGGGGCCCCTCCCCCCCCGACCGGCTCGTCGGGCACCGTGGTCCACGTCGACCGGTTCGGGAACCTCATCACCGACCTGCCACCGGACGCCGCGCCTTCCGTGGGGGGTCGCGTCGGGGTCCGCTTCGCCCGTCGGCGGGCGGTCGAGCTCCTCCGGGCGCGGACCTACTCCGATGCCCGGGCGGGAAAGGCGCTCCTTCTGGTCTCGAGCTTCGGAACGTTGGAGATCTCGGTGGCGGAGGGGAACGCGTCGACCCGCTTCCGGGTCGGCCCCGGGACGGGGGTCGAGCTCCCCCGCGGGCGCTCGGCGAACCGATAAGAGCGAGCTCGGTCCGGTACCCCCTTCCAAGACCGGAGCCGACGAACGATGGCCAAGCGGGACTACTACGACGTCCTCGGGGTCCCGAGGAACGCGAGCTCGGACGAGGTGAAGAGCGCCTACCGGAAGCTCGCGCGTCAGTACCACCCCGACGTGAACAAGGAGAACCCGAAGGCGGCCGAGGAGAAGTTCAAGGAGCTCTCCGAGGCGTACGAGGTCCTCGTCGACCCGGAGAAGCGGACCCGCTACGACCAGATGGGGTTCGGCGGGGTCACCCAGGACTTCGGCCCGTCAGGGTTCACCTGGCAGAACTTCACGCACGCGGGCGACCTCGAGGACCTCCTCGGGGCGAACGACTTCTTCCAGCAGCTGTTCCAAGCCGGGTTCTCGGAGGGGATCTTCGGACGCCCGACGGGACGGCGGTCCACCGTCCCGGGACGGGGCAGCGACGTCGAGATCTCCGTCCGGCTCCCGATGTCGGCGGCCGTCACGGGCGCCGAGCCGACGATCGAGATCCCGACGACCCAGCGGTGCCCGGACTGCAAGGGGACCGGGGCCCGCGCCGGCACCTCCGTCGAGAAGTGCCCGGAGTGCGACGGGCGGGGCCAGATCCGACGCACGCAGAGCCGCGGCTTCAGTCAGCTGATCTCCATCCTCGAGTGCCCGATGTGCCACGGGACCGGCCAGCGGATCCGCGATCCGTGCCCGACCTGCGAGGGGGCCGGGACGGTCCGCAAGGTCCGCAAGCTCCAGGTGACGGTCCCGCCGGGGATCGAGAACGGGGCCGTCCTGCGGCTCGCCCGCATGGGCATCCCCTCCGATCACGGCGGTCCCGCCGGGGACCTCTTCGTCCAGGTGCTCCTCGAGCCGATGCCCCGGATCCACCGGGAGGGGCAGGACGCCTTCACCGAGCTCCACATCCCCCTCGCGACCGCGCTGTTCGGCGGCCAGGTCAAGGTCGGCACGATCACGGGCCAGGCGCTCCTGACGATCCCCTCCGGGACCCAGCCCGAGACCCGCTTCCGTCTCCGGGCCGAGGGGTTCCCGAGACTGCGCGCGGTCGAGCGCGGGGATCTCATCGTCACCGTCCACGTCGATCTGCCGGATCCGCTCAACGACCGACAGACCGAGCTCCTCCGCGAGGCCCTCGGGGCGAGCCCGCCGAGGGAGCCGGCGGCCCGGCGGGGCGGGCTGTTCAACCGCCGGGGGTAGCCGACATGTCGACGCCGGGGGGGACCCCGATCGACGGGGAGCAGTACTTCGCCGAGCGACCGAGGTCGGCGTCGAGCCGGCGGGAGCTGAGGTTCCTCTACCGGGGCGAGCTCCTCACGGTCGTCGTCGACCGGGGCGTCTTCGCCTCGACGGCCCTCGACCCGGGGACGGCTCTCCTGATCGAGGCGCTCGACCCCGCTCCGGCCGACCGCATCCTCGACCTCGGGTGCGGGTGGGGGCCGATCGGGCTCGCCGCCGCTCGGGCCGCGAAGACGGGCTCCGTCCTCCTCACCGATGTGAACCGCCGGGCCGCCCTCCTCGCCAAGGAGAACCTGCGGCGCAACCGCCTCCGCAACGCCGAGGTCCGGATCGGCGCGGGATTCTCGCCGGTCGGGGTCGAGCGGTTCGACCTGATCGCCACGAACCCGCCCTACCACGCCGGCCGCGAGCTCCTCCTCGACCTGTTGACGCGGGTCCCGGAGCATCTCACCGACCGCGGCCGCCTCCTCCTCGTCGGGAAGGGAAGCCAGGGGATCCGCTTCTATCAGCGCTGGCTCGAGGAGCATTGGGCCGTCTCCGTCGAGGTGCGGGGCCGCGGGGGCGGCTATCGGGTGCTCGAGGCTCGGGCCCGCGAGGCGCCCGAACGCCGGGCTTCCGCCGGGGCCCCGGAGCGACCGCGTTCCGACGACCGGACGAGCGGTTCCCGCGCCGTCCGCCGAAGCTCTTAAATGGGGAGGCCATCTCGCCGCGCCCGCCCGCGCCCAACGGCCCGTTCCGGCGGCTCGGAAGCGGCCCGCGCGCTCGGGACCGATCGCACCAGAAGGTGAACCTCGCGCCGAAGAACCCCGCGCCGGACGAACCCCCGAAGCCCGCCCTCGCGGCGGAGGAGCCCGCCCCCGGCCGTAAGGAGAAGGCTGGCAAGCCGAAGGAAGGGGGCCGCGACGAGAAGGGCTCGCGGGAGGAGAAGGAAGGGAAGCCCGGCGAGGCGAAGGGGAAGGGCAAGTCGAAGGGCGCGCCCGGTGGCCCCGGCGCCAAGAAGGCGAAGCCGATCCCCGACAACCCCGATTTCCGCTACATCGTCCGCGTCGCCGGCACCGACCTCGACGGTCGGCGCTCCACCGCGCTCGCCCTCACCGGGGTCCGCGGCGTGGGGCTTCGCCTCGCCGCCGTCGCCTGCCGGATGTCGAACGTCAACGCGAACGAGATGATCGGCAATCTCCCCGAGCCGGTCGTGGAGGGGATCGAGACGACGCTCAACGGCCTCGCCGAGCGCCTCCCCCCGTGGATGCTGAACCATCCGTCGGACGGGGTGACCGGCGAGATCCACCATTTCATCGGGGCGGACCTCGAGACCTCCCGGCGCGACGACGTGAACCGGATGAAGATGATCCGTTCCTACCGCGGCGTCCGCCACGAGCGCGGGCAGAAGGTCCGAGGTCAGCGCACCCGATCGAACGGACGGACCGGCATGGCCGCGGGCGTCCTCAAGAAGGCCGCCAAGGAGGCGGCGGCGGCGAAGGGCAAGGAGGAGTCGGCGCCGAGCGCCGCCGCGCCCGCCGCCCCGGCCGCGCCCGCCAAGGCCGGCGCCCCGGCG
>JASHSI010000105.1 GCA_030040915.1 Thermoplasmata archaeon
GCGAGGTTGGCCGCTCGCTCAACCGCGATGCGGAGCGACAAGCCGATTCCGACCGCCCATGCACTCACTGCTGAGGGGCATGCGTCGAGGCCCCTTGCCTGGAGTCGTCGGGCCATCGCCTTCCAGACTCTTCAGTACCCGCTACAGCGGGCGAATGACGATTTCCGAACTGCCAAGCTCGAGGTGCCGTAGCAATCCGGTGTTACAAGGACCAGGCCCGATTCCGTCCGGGTTTTCAATCGATCAGCGGTAGAAGCGCGGACGCATCGGGCGCCCTAAGACGCCGAAATTCGGATGTCGGAACCTCGGCGCTGGGCACTGAATCGATCGACGAGCATCATCATCTACCTTCAGCGCTGACGGGATGAGAGTGCCGAAGCCTGGTAAGAAAGGGTCAACGGACTCCTCGCGACCGAGTCGGAGCCGGCCAAATCCCCTTCTGCAATCGGTTGATCGGGCAATTCTCAACCTCTCTCGGCGTCGAAAGGAGCCACTTCTCGTCCTCTACTGGGATGCCTCGGACGGAGCAATCGTGGACACCGACCCGCGACTCGTTCATCGGGAGCTGAGGAAGCGCGGTTGGGGTAGGGATCGGCCCCGAAGGCACCTCGACGTCCTCCTGCACACCACGGGTGGCGACCCTGACGCTGCCTACAGGCTTGCCCAGGTTCTCCGAGATTTCGCGAAGGAGGTCACCTTCATGGTTCCAGACTATGCCTGGAGTGCGGGGACCTTACTCGCTCTTTCCGGGAATGAGATCATACTTGGCGCCCACGCAAGGCTCGGACCGATCGACGTAACGGTAGGGCCGGATGACCAGCCGGGAATCCAACTTGCTGGCATTGAGTATTTTCGCCGCTGGGTCGGTGAATGCCAGCACGAGATGCTCCATGCCCACGATTGTGGTGAAGCGCATGCCCAACCGGCCAACGTCGCTTCTGACCTCCTCGTGGAGATGACCAAACAGGTCGGAGCCATCCGCGTCGGTGAGCTGCGGCGAATCAGCGAGCTCACTCGACACTATGCACGGCGTCTCTTGGTCGACTATATGTTCCAGGGGAAGGCGGATGCGGAGGATCTGGCGGATGACATTTCAGGCCGTCTCTTGAGAGAGTATCCCTCGCACGGTTTCACCCTCGATTTCCACATGTGCGAGGAGCTCGGTCTTGCCGTTGAAGAGGCGGACGACGCGTTGTCCGACAGCATGGCAGCGGTGGTCGGGAGCCTGATAGATGCCGCAGGGGGTGGAGTCGTGTGTCCTGACCTACCCAGCCGGAGAGGGGGAGCAATTAAGGACCCGTTTGTTCAACTTAGGTTGCCCCCAGGCGGCAGATAGGCGATGCAGATGACAAAGACGCAGGAGCGTGACACCCAGGGGAACTCCGCGGCGGAAACGGTCAAGAGAATCCGCGAGTGGCGGCTAGAAGAAATCGAGCGGACGGGAGGTCGTTCACTCCGCGAGTTGGCAGAAGAGACGTCCCGGCGGGTACGGGAGGCGCGGACTACGAAAAGCAGTCGCGCCCACCGAACCTGAAGCAGCCACAAACTCCACCATAGCCCAGATATGGCGGCCAGCTGCGGCCAGGCTCGAAGGCGAACCGGGCACTCGTGAACCTGGCCACGTGGTTCGCCACGAACCATTGTGAGGGCTTGGTTGGTTTCTGATGAAGGTGGGCCTAGCTGTCTGCGTCCTCCTGGTGCAGGAGCGCAAGGCCTGACGATCCCTTGGGGAGAGCTAATCCCTTCAGGAGACAGGCCCGCCGCTGCAAAAAATCACACCGCCCCGAAATAAATCACAGCGGGGGGTGTTTCACCAAAAAAATCCCAAAGCCCCCGATCGGTTGAAACGCTCCCTCGCCGGAGCGTTTCGGACCTCTCATCGTCGATTCAAATACCCCGGGCCCGAATCGTAGGTTTGCAACCACGGAAGGGAGCGACAAGATCCCCAAGGAGACGGCACCGCGTCTCGGGCGTGCGGCGCTCCCTTCCAAACCTCTCCCCTCCTTCCATCGTTGATTTTCGACCCTCGCGACCGCGTGGCGGTCCCGATCCTCGTGGGTCCGAGCATCGCGTCTCGGGCGCCCACCTTCCATCTCTCATCGGTCGGCGAGCCCCCAACACCGCCCCCCGGATCCTGGGGCATCGGAAAATGCCCCGACAACGGAGAAACCCTCGCCCAGCGGACCCCCGTCTCGCTAGAGACCGTCCGGCCACTCGGCGGACCGCTCCGTTCGACGGCGAACCCCCGGTGTTCGCCGCGACCCGGCCCCCGGCCGTGCCCTCGGCCCGTGTCCCAGGTCGCCCGAGCGCCCAACCGTCGCGTCCGTAGGCACCGCGCCCGGAAGAGGGGTCTTCCGGACGGTCGCCATCCCGCGAGCGGGAACGCTCCCCGGAGGGAGCGCGTCCGACCGGGAAGGGTGTAGGTCCCGACGCGACCCTTTCCCGGTCCACCGACCGGCCCCCGTGGGCCTCCGCAACGCGAGGGTGTCCCCTCGCGTTCGGACGGGAGGCTTCGGCGCCGACCCGATCCGGTCCGACGCGCCCGTTCCCATTGGGGACCGGGGGCGCCGGCGCTCGACTTTGCCCGCGACCGGTCGGTCGTCCCCGGCCGCCGCGGGTCCGAGAGGTTTGGACCATGGAAACAGGAGCGGAAGCGCTCGCGGTGAACAAGGAGCTCGTCAGTGGAGAACTCGTCTGGACCAACGTCTCGACTTTCGCCCTTCGGAAGGCGAAGGCCCGCCGGCTCGGGGAGGTCCGGATCCCCCTGGCCCTCGCCTACCGGCCGAAGGCCGCGGCCTGGCGGCTCCCGGACGGACGCACGCTCTGGTGCGTCCGGCTCTGGGAGTTCGACCGGCCCACAACCCGCGTGGTGAGCACGGCCACGCTCGCCCGGTACTGCCGGCGGAGCCGGTTGGTCGTGCTCGCGGGGGCGGTCGAGCGGATCGGGGGCGCATGACGCCGCCCGCCCGGTCCGTCCGGAGCCGCGCCACGGCCTACCGATACCACCCGGCCGGACCGGCGTGGGACCACCCGTTCTTCCGGAGGGTCGCGGAGGGCCTCGCCCGTCTCCCCGAGGGGGAAGGGCTCCTCTGCGAGGCGACCGGAAACTCGGATCCGTGGCTCGTCCCGGGCTCAGGGGCCGTCGAACAGGTCGTGACCGGGGCGGCCCTCGGGCTGCCTGGACGGCTCGAGCGGATCACGCCCGTGCCGCCGGTCCCTCCGCCCTTCGTCGGGGGACTCGGGTTCGCCGTCGTCCGTCCAGGGTCTGCGCCCGACGGGGAGCGGGCGCGGTCCCAGTGGCCCGTCGCCCCGGACCAGAACCCGGACGAAGGGGACCGTTGGCGGCCCCGCGAGGCGGAGCCGCTCGAAGGTTGGGCCGGCTGGTCCGGCGCCGTGCAGTGGCATTGGTTCTCCAGCGGGGGGGAGAAGCTCGCCGTCCGGGTCCGCCTCGCCTCCGTCGCGCTCGGTCCGGCCGGCGGGACCATTGCCGAGCTCGCAGCGCCGGTCCTCGCGCGCCTGCCGAGGGCAACGGGCCCCGTCGAACTGGAGGCCCGGCCTGTCCGCTGGCGGACGCGGAGGGCATGGGCCCGAGGGACGGTCGCGGGGTTGTGGGCCGGCCCGCCGTTCGAGCTCTCCGCGGTCGAGACGGCGCTCGCGATCCGCCCGCGCCGCCCGGCCGGGCGTTGGGACGACCCCGTCCTCCGCCGGCACGTGGCGGTCCTCGGGGCCTCCGGGTCCGGGAAGAGCTCCTTCCTGGCCCACCTCGCTCGTCAACGGATCGAGGCCGGCGGCGCGACCGTCGTGTTCGATATCCACGGCGACCTCGGCCCGTCGATCGCCGCCGGGCTCTCCGAGAACGCGACCACCCGGGTCGTCGCCGTCGACACGGCGGGGCCAGAGCGGTCGATCCGGGGCGTCCGGCTCTTCGCGGGAACCGACCCGGCCCACCGGGAGCGCGAGGCGACCCACCTCGTGGCGAGCCTCCGACACCTCTCCCACGACGGCAACGAGCTCTACTGGGGGACCCGGCTCGAGCAGGTCTTCGACGTCTTCGTCCGGCTCGTCGAGGAGGAGGACGGGGGGTTCGGCGACCTCTTCGAGCTCCTGACCGACCCGATGCGGCGGGAGGCGAGCCGCCTCGCGACGCGACGACCGGCCGCGGCGCGCTTCCTCGAAGAGCTCCCGGGGCTCCTCCGCCGGAACCCGGAGTACCTGCAACCGGCGGTGGCCCGCGTCCAGAAGGTGCTCCTCCAACCGAAGCTGAAGCGCCTCCTCGACGCGGAGGAGGGGGCCCTCGACCTCGAACCCCTCCTCGCCGAGGGGCGATCCCTCCTCGTCCGGATCCCCGGCGCGGAGCTCGGCCCCTCGGGGAGCCGGTTCGCCGCGACGCTCCTCGCGAGCCGGATCTACCTCGCCGCGGCGACGCGGGCTCCGGACGAGGGACCGGTCCGGGTGCTCGCCGTGCTCGATGAGGCCCACGCGATCGCGCCGAGCCTCCTCGCCGAGATGCTCGCGGAGGGCCGGAAGTTCGGCGTCGCGGTGGCGATGGCGACGCAGTACGCTTCCCGCCTCGCCCCGGAGGCTCGGGAGGCCGCCGAGGGGGCCGCCGGGACCCACCTCGTGTTCCAAGTCCCCCGGGCGTCGGCGGCGCTCGCAGGGCGCTGGGCCGGGCTCGATCGGGTGGAGGCCGAACGACTCCTCCCCGCGCTCCCCCCGGGGGTCGCCCTGGCGAGCCTCGCTCTCGACGCCGGGCCGAGGACCCTCCTCACCGTGCCCCCGCGCCCGAGCGGAGGGGCCGCCGCCTGGAGGCGTCTCTGCGAGCGGTCGGAACCGGCCGAGGGTCCCGACGGACCCGAGGGGGCGGGGGAGCCGGGGGTGATCGGGCCCGACGAGGCGCTCCTCCTCGGTCTGACGGGGCTCGAGGAGGCCGGGCGGCCGACGAGCGCGCCGGACCTCATCCGCGCGGCCCTCGCCGCGGTCCCGGCGCTCGCCCCGGTCGACCTCGCCTCGGCGATCCCGCGTCTCGTGCGGAGAGGTTGGGTGGAGGTCGCCGACGGCTCCCACCGCCTCACCCCGGCGGGCGCCCACCGGCTCGGGATGGGGGTCCCGAGCGGGGCGACCCGAGAGGGCGCGGAGCATCGGGCCCTCCTCATCGAGGCGTTCCGCATCTTCGCCCGACGGGGGGAGCGGATGGAGTTCGTCCGGCAGGGCCGATTCGACACGCGCCTGCCGGACGGGCGGGTGCGTCTGCTCGCGGGCGGGAACGGCCGGGACGGGCCGGCGGAGCTCCTCCGCCGCTTGAACGAGCGGAGCGGCCGCTGGGTGTGGCGCGCGTTCGGGGGCCGGGACCTCCACGTCGAGGCGGAGGTGAGCGGGGCCGAGCGTCCGGAACGCATCCGACGGGGGCTCGCCAAGGCCCGGTCGGCCGGCGCCGCGGTCGTCTTCCTCGTCGGGGACGCCCGCCGGGCCCGGAAGGTCCGGGAGGTGCTCGCCCGCGGCGGGGCGACCCGAACGGAGGCCCAGGTCTGGACGCTCCCCCACGCCGCGGCACTCCGGCATCGCGATGAGCCCGAACGCCCCTCCCCCGCCTCGGGGCCGTAGCGCGATGCGGGCGTTCGGGGCGATCGAGCTCGCCGAGCTCGCCCTTCCCGAGGGGTTTCCTCGGGGATCGCCCTCGGCCTCGCGCCACCTCACCCTCCGCTTCCTCGGGGAGATCCCGTCGGAGGCGGTCGAACGCGCCCGGGCCGCGTTCGAGGAGGCCGCGGGTCGGTCCGCGCCGTTCCGGCTGACGGTCGCGGGCTTCGGGGCGTTCCCGGACCTCCAACGACCGAGGATCGCCTTCGCGGCGGTCGCCGAGGGTCGAGCGGAGGTGATCACGCTCGCCGGAAGGCTCGACGACGCCCTGGCCGCGCGGGGGTTCGCCCGGGAGGGTCGCCCGTTCGTCCCCCATGTGACCGTCGCCCGCGGTCGGCCGAGCCTTCCGGATGCGGTCCGGCGGGCCGTCGCCGCAGGCCCCACCGGCCCAACTCTCGGCGAGACCTGGGTCGACGAGATCGTCCTCTTCTCGAGCCGGCTCACCCCGTCCGGCCCGATCCATACCGCGCTCGCCCGGCTCCCGCTGGGCCCAGGCCGGCCCCCACGGCCCGAGGGCACCCTCCTCCCTCGGCGACAGGATTAAGGGCCCGGACCCGAGTGTCCCAGGTCCCGGTACCGCCGGCGCCCCCCCGGAAGGGGAGGAAGCGGACGACGATGGGCCCCCTCCGTTCCAGGACGCGACAGAGCGCGGCCGCCGTGCTGCTCGCCGCGATCTTCGCGACGGGGTTCGCCATCGCCCCCTCGGGGCGACCGGACGCGTCGCCCGTGTCCGGGTCGGACGGGATCCGCTCCCTCAACGGCTGCACCGGTCCCTTGGTGAACGACTCGTTCTCGGGCCGGGTCACCGACGAGAGCGGCGGGTCCACGGCCCCGTCCGTGGCGAACGCGACGGTCGTCGTGGGGTACGAGTACACCGCGACCTTCCGGAACACGAGCGGCGTCGTCCACAACGTGGTCTGCGACTCGACGACCACCTCCGGGGTCACGGACGTGACCGGCGACTTCACGGTCGACGCGATGCTCCCGTCGACGTTCTGCTCCCGCGGGCTCGGCTGCTGGACCTACTCGGGACCGAACGCTCCGGCGAGCATCGACCTCGCGAACGGTTCCCTCCCGGCCGGCTACTTCCTGAAGGTCGTCGGACCCCAGGGCAACCTCACCATCGCCCGGGTCCTCGCGCTCGCCTCCGACCCTATCCACCCGTCGGGCTACGCCACGGTGAGCCTCGACGCGCCCGTGGAGGTCGCCACCGATCCGCTCGCCGGGGACGGCGGGCCGAGCCCGGCGAACCTCACGTACGCCTGGTCGATCAGCGGATCGGGTTGGCTCCCGGAGTCGCCGGGAGGCGGCCCGACGTTGACGGTCGAGGCGTTCTCGACCACCGAGACCGCCACGGTCTCGGTCTGGGCGAACGGGACGTACGGCGGCACCACGCTGCACGCGCCCCGCGCCTCCGTCCTCCTCACCGCCGTGGCGACGGGGATCTCGGCGCCGGACGTCACCCCGACCTCCGTCGACCAGGGGGTCGACGCGACCTTCACCTTCCAGGGGAGCGGGGCGAGCGGGTACGACTACACGGGCTCGATCGAACCAGGCCTCGGGCTCCCCACGGTCCCGGCCGACTGTGTGGACGGGGTCGTCGACCAGGGGGTGGTCTCGATCGGTTGCTCCGCGGTGCTCAACTACTCCGTCGCGGGGACGGCGGACCCGGTCGCCTCCCTCACGAACGGCGACTCGTCGTCGACCGCCGACTTCCCCCCGGTCGTGGTCGCCGAGCCGTTCTCGATCGGCCTCGAGCCCCATCCGGCGGAGGTGTACGTGGGGAGCCCGCTCGACCTCGAGGTCGTGGTCGCGCCGGGGACCGGCACCGCGCCGTACGGGCCGGCGTGCCTCTTCGAGGGGAACGGCTCCTCCGTCTGCGTGGGGGGGCCGGGGCCGTGGGAGTTCGCCCCGACGTACACCTCTCCGGCGGCATACACGGCCAGGGTGACCGTCGCGGACTCGGGCGGGGCGAACGTGAGCCGAACGGTCCCGATCGACGTCGTGGACCATCCCACGCTCGGGCCGATCGGGCTCGACACGAACGAGATCCCGGTCGGCGGGACGGTGAGCGGCTACGCCTACCTCACCGGAGGGGCGTTCCCCGGCGCCTACTGGTGGAACGAGACGTTGCTCGGCTCGGGGATCGCCCCGGAGACGATCGCCTCGGGCCAATGCAACGCGTCGGGGGAGATCCCGATCACCGTGGTCGGGACGGTCCCGGGCACCTACCTCCTCGACCTACGGTTCGTCGACGCGATCGGTACGGCGAACGAACGCACCGCGGAGTTCGACGTCTTCCCCACGACGGCCTCGGCGATCCGGCTCGACGGGGACACGGCGGTGCCCGACGTAGCCGGGACCCCGGTCGAGCTCACCTTCGAGGCGGTCGACCCGCTCGGCGCCGACGTCAGCGGCTACGCCGGGTCCGCCTGGCTCAACCTCACCGCGAACCGGACGAACGGGGTGTGGGTCAACGGGAGCTCGGCCGGGTCGATCACCCTGGGAACGGGGGGGTTCCTGATTGACCCGGACGCGTGGAGCTCGGGATTCCTCAACCTGACCGTGGCCGTCGAGAGGTGCGGCCCGTGGACCGTCACCCTCCGTCCATCCGGAGGCGTCCCCGGCCCGGGGCCGGTCGAGCTCCAGGTCGGACCGGACGACCTCCACGAGGTGCTCACCGAGATCTCGTCGGGCGGGGGCGGCGGAAGGCCCACCTCCGACCTCTTCCGGATCCTAGACCGGTTCGGCAACATCGTGAGCCCCGGCATCGTCCTCGTCCGCTCCGTCTTCGGCGGCTCGACGACGGCCGACTACGCGCCGATCCTCTTCTCCGATAACCGCTCGGAGGTGTGGGTGAACTATTCGGCCGGCGGTTCCGTGCCCGGTACGGTCTACGTGCTGAACGCCACC
>JASHSI010000106.1 GCA_030040915.1 Thermoplasmata archaeon
CCCCGCTTCCCCCGGGGACGGGCACGGGCCGAGCTCGACGGCGGGTCCGGCCGCGACCCGTGAGCGGCCGCGCCGGACGCGTTCGAGGTCCACCTCGTGAGCGGCTGCGTGTTGAGGACATCCTCGGCGCTCGCGCCGCCCCGGCGAGCGAGGCCGACGGCGAGATCGAGGTCCGAGAGGTCCCCCGGGGCCGTCGAGCCGGCGCCGATGACCACCGGCACTCCGGAATCGATGGCCCGCCGGACCCCGTCGGAGTCGATCCCGTTCGAGCTCCCGTCCGGGGTTACCTCGATCACCCAGCCGAGCGCCCGGCAGGTTTCGAGCCAGCCCGTCGGAGCGTTGGAGGACGGCTCCCCGAGCGGAATCCCGGTCAAGTGCGACAGGATCGTCAGCGGCCGGCCCCTGGGCCCCCGGGCTGGGGGGTCGGTGGCCGTCCGTCCATCGAGCAGAACGAAGTCGAACCCCGAGGTTCCCTCGGACCCGACGGCGGAGACGGGGACCTCCGTCCCGATCAGGAGCTCGGGCCGGCTATCGGGAGGTCGCCCGGCCCACTCGGTCCGGACCTCGGCGATCCGATCCAGCGGGGGAGCGCCGTCGACCGATCCGGGCAACACGACCCCGACGTAACTTAGCCCTCTCGCGGTCGCCGCCGACACGACGGCGTGGAGGTCGGATGGGATCGATCCGGCGCGCAGGTGCTGGTGTAGCTCGCCCATCAGCTCGTTCGGCTCGACGAGCCTCGGGGTCTCGCCCCGGATCGCCGCCTCCACCTCTCCGCGATTCTCGCGGATCTCCGGGGGGATCCACGGAAGCTCGAGCGCCTGGTACACCTCCGCCTCGGTCCGGCCCGCGATCCTCCCCTCGCCGCGATAGACCCCGTACTCGTTCAGCCGCAGGCCGCGCTCCTTGGCGAGGGTGCGCAGCCGGACGTTGTGCTCCTTCGACCCCGTGAAGTACTGCCAGGCCGCGCCGAACGATTCCGGCGGCACGACCCTCAGGTCGATCTGGATCCCCGGTTCGAAGACCGCGGTGCACTTCGTCTCGCCCTTCACCACCACCTGGCGAAGGCCGGCCAGGTGGACGAACGCCTCCATCGTCTCGTGCGGCGACCACGAGGTGGCGAGGAGGTCGACGTCCCCGATGCTCTCGCGGCGGCGGCGGAGGCTTCCGGCGACCTCGAGGGCCTCCACGGTTCCACGGGCCGACAGGGCCGCCCGGACCGATTCGGCGACCCGCCACACCTGCCGCAGGGGTCGCCGTTCCGGCCCGACCGGGCTCGCGGAGGGGGCGAGGGCCTGTTGGAGCTTCTCGACTTTGCGTTGCGCAAACCCGGAAACCCCCGCGAGGCGCCCGGAGGCGAGCGCCTGGGCGAGCTCGGCCGGGCTGTGGATCCCGAGCTCGCGATGGAAGCGGGCGGCGGTCTTGGGACCTACTCCCGGTACCCGCATCAGGGCGACGACCCCTTCGGGGGTCTCCGCGCTCAGCCGATCGAAGTACTCGAGGCGTCCGTTCGCGAGGAACTCCTCGATTTTCTGGCGAATCGCGTCGCCGACCCCCGGTATTTCGGACAGCCCATCGCGGGCCGCGACCTTGCGGAGGTCCTCGTCCAAGCCCAGGATGGAGCGGGCCGCCCTTCGGTAGGCTTCCGGCTTGAACTTGACCCCCTGCAGGTCGAGGAGGTCGGCGATCCCCTGGAGGAGTTCCGCCACCTCGGCGTTGGTCCCCATCCGGACCTCGGAACGCCCCGGGTGATATCCGTCCTTTCGCGCCGCGGGACGGGCCGACCCGGGGTCAATCGGGCTGGCCACGGCGGCCAGAGGGCCACCTCGGGGACCCCCCACGTTCTAATAGGGCATCCACCGTGGGAGCCGATATGTCACCGCCTCCCTCGATGAAGAGCCCCGTCGCCGAGCCCGACAGCGCGATCTCCCAGATCGTCCAGATGAACCCGCGGAGGGTCACGGTCACGCTGACCATGCCCGTCGAGGGAGCCGGGAGCCGGCCAACGGTCACGCTCGAGTGGGGGCGCGAGGACACCAACATGCCGCTCAGCGAGCTCCTGACCCGCATCGAGAGCTACGTGGCCAAGTTCGGCAACCGCTAGGCGCTGGCCTCGAGGGCGCGGCGACCTTCGGGCAGCGGCGCTTCGTTCCGCTCTCGCAGGACCCTGCCGCCGGAACGACCCGATTCGCGTCGGTCGGATACTTGAACCCCGACGAGCCGCCTCCGACATCGACCGCGAGCTTTCCCGTCCTAGAGCGGTTCTTCCGGATCGCCGAGGTACCCGAGAGCCGCTCCGCCACGATGCGGTTCTCCTCTCGGCGCTACCCCGGGATCGTCGACTTCCTCGCGCCGTACGGCCCCTTCCAGGGTCGAACCATCCTGGACCTCGGGGGCGGGGTCGGCGGGCTCTCCGTGGTCCTCCACGAGCGGTTCGGAGGAAGGTACGACGTGGCCGACTTCGCGCCGTTCCCCCCCCGCGCGGGCGCTGAGCTCGCCGAGTTCGGCGTACGGAGCTACCTGCGGGCGGACCTCTCCCGGCCGGAGGGGCTCGATGGGCTCCCCACGGGGTACGATGGCATCCTCTTCGTCGAGGTGCTCGAGCACCTGCTCGTCGACCCGGTCCGGCTCTTCCGACGGATCGGCGAGCACCTCTCGCCGTCGGGCTGGCTCCTCCTCACGACCCCCAATCAGGCCCGGCTGCGGAGCCGGTTCCGGCTCCTTCTTGGCCGGTCGATCCGCGAGACCGGGCTCTTCCCCGACCAAGAGGGCATCTCCTATGGCCATGTGATGGAATACACCCTGGCGGACCTCGCCGGGTTCCTCGAACGCTCGGGCCTCGTCCTCGCCGCCTCCACGATCGTCCAGAACCCCCCGGGTCGCGCCAACGACCGCCTGCGTCGCTGGGGCACCGGGCTGTTGAATCGCCCCTCGATCCGAACCCTGGCGCTCGGCGATGACCTCGTCTTACTAGCCCGAAGGGCCCCCGCGACCGCTCCTCCTCCTCACCTGATGTAGGAGCCCGGATAAGGACGATTCCCGGGGCCCGACCGGCGATTACGGCGGGGGGCCGCGGGACGCGGCCGGGGCCCGCAGCTTCTGATACGCTAGCCCCCTTGACCGAGCGGCTCGCCGGGAGCGAGGATGAACCGCAAGGGGGTCACCTACGACGCGGGCATCATTATGGGGATGAACTGGCGGCCCGTCTTCGACCCTCCCATCGTCTGGCGCGAGCCTGAGATTGTCCGGAACGTGCTTCATTGCAATTCGGTTCGGATTTACGGGCAGAGCCTCCCTCGGTTCGTCACCGCGACGAGTCTCGCGCTCGAGGCAGGACTCGAGGTCTGGGTCTCGCCCCAGATATGGAACCCTGGTGCCGACTCGATCGCCCGGGGACTCGATCGAGCGGCACGGGCGCTCGAACCCCTACCTGTCGCTGGCTGGATCGACTGGTCCTCGTCGTGGCTTCGGAGGCGACGCTGTTCTCGCCTTAGATAATCCCTTAGGGAAGCAGTCCACATTTAGTTTAAACCAGTTGAAACATCCGCAATCAGCTCTCCAAGCCGCACGAGTCGAAGGAATCTCTGTCCCCGGGGGAGAGTGGACGCCGTTTGACTCTCGCTACGGTCGGCCCTGCCGCGTGAACCAAGGCAAGAACGGTTCATCGCCGCCCTCTTGACGGGGGCAACGGTGGTCCCCGGCGGGTCCGCAGCGGACGCGCTTGACGCTCCCAGCGAGCTCGCTACACGCGCGCGGGGGATCTGGCGGATCGCGACGCTCAAGGGGTACCTGGTTTCCGTCGCCAATCTCGCCCATCCTGAAGCGGGTCGATCCGGCTGGTTTCCAGTTCCCAAGACCCAGCCTTCACGCCGGCAAGCTACGCGCGAGCGCGCGAGGGGTGGCCGGTGCCCACCGCCTTTCGTTCCCCAGCTCTCCAAGGGGATCGGCGGAAAGCCTCGCTCGGGTGCCGGGGGAGGAGACAAGGTCCCGGGGCTCAATCCCGGTCCCGATGCGGCACCTCTCCCGCGGTGAACGACTGGGCGCCGGGCCGAGGCGGATGACCGACTTCACTGTGGTCTCTTTCGCGGCTCCAAGCGTGTCCTCATGGAAAACACCGCCCCCGCGTTTACCATGCCGTTCATCTGAACGCCGCGCGCACACTCCTAGCTCGCTCGCCACGCGCGTACGCGAGGCGGTACCGGCCGATCTGGTCAGAGTCAATCCGAGATTCTCCCCGCGGCCCTCTCACCCTCCGCATCACGTGCCGCCCGGTCAACCCGGCTATGTCCTCCTCTTCGGCCGGATCCGGCAGAGCCCTCCAGAGTCCAGGACCCGGCTTGGCGAGTTGCCAGGGCCCAACGGCTGAGGCCGTCAGGGGGGATGGGAACTATTACCTGTCGAACCGCGGCATCTGGGGACTGTGGTCGATTCCTTCCCCTACGCCTCCAACGTACTATCACGGTGCCGGCGATCAGTCCGCCTACTCCGGAAATCAACAACGTCCATAGCAAGGTGCTCAGGTTGCTTGGAGAGGTCGAGCCCGGGGTACCGAAATGTGCCACCTCCTCAAGGGGGGCTTCGGGAATGAGGTTCTCGATTTGGGCGGGTCCAGAGTACGCTCCGGTGCCATTTCCTGACCACCCCTGGAAGGAATGACCAGCCAAGGGTACCGCCACCAGCGTAACTTGAACACCTGTGTCAACCCAGGAAGAATTTGGGAGTACGAGGCCCCATCCGTCTGGTGAGGCTGAGGACAGCAGCAGTACCTGAGGGACAAAACGAACCCCTAACGCCATCTCTGAGCCTCCAACAACGAGGTAGCCGAAGGGGGACGCTGGGTCGAAACGAGTTCCAGTGGAAGTGCCATTGATGGCCGGAATTGCCCAGGTGTAAGTTCCGTTTGGAACCATCATCATCAACGTGGGTCTGTTGGAAGTCGAGGTAACCCCATTCAAGTTCACTGACCATGAAGTGCCCTCCGGCAGGCCACTTTCATTGAAAACTATCGAAAATTCGAGATCGGGCGAGAAGATGGCAGTTTCGTTCACGGGTAGGGTGATGGTCAACGGTGCCGGGTCCGCCGGTCCGGAATAGTTTCCCGTGCCATTCCCCAACCAAGTGACAAATCGGTAACCCGATGCCGGGAACGCAGAAAGGTTCAATTCAATGCCCACATCCTCCCAATTCGACGTGGGGGTTGCGAATCCTCCGCGGGGCGGATCTTGTTGGATATGGATCCATGCCTGTTCGCGGTATGATTCATTGGTTATGATCGGGGATGAGGCGACGCTCAATAATCCGGTTGCCGTTTCGGCCGTAAAGCGAATCCAGCCTCCTTGGGCGATTGCCGGAGGGAGAGTGAAAGAGAAGGTCCCCCACCCTAAGATGAATGACATCCCGGCCGTTGTAGAGTAGTTAAGTGTGCCGTTCATATCAACAGTCCATGTTTGTCCGGTGGGCAGTCCGACCTCAGTGAAGGTCGCCACTACTCCCCCGTAGGTCCATGTATCGCCGAACCACTGGGTCGGGAAATCGAAATCATTGTAGCCGCCAAAGATTACCACGTACCCGTCTGCCCAGTCATACGCTGCGCTGCCCGTCGAGCGCTCCTCAGGGGCGGTCCCCCCGCTATCGTTGGTCCAATCACCATTACGGAAGACCCAAGTATCATTGTAGGCTGAATTGTTCTCTCCTCCGAAGAGCAGTACACCGTCAGGGGCTGGCAAGGACACAAGGTCCCCCCACGCAACGAAAGGGGGTGCGGATGCCGGGAAGAGCTCAGTCCAAGTTTGATTCTCGAATGCCCAAGTGTTGTTCGGACAATAATTGTTGCCGCAAAGACCGGTAAAAAGGACGATTGATGCAGCGGATGGATCAAAGGCCATCGCGGCCGCTACTTGGCCGGGCGGGGAGATGTTGGTATTGAGTTGAATCCAACTACGATCCTCGAATTCCCAGGTATCTCCGAATGACGCCCCGTCAACAGAGGCACCACCGAACAGAACCAAGCAGCTGCACGCAGGGTCGGACGCCATGGCGGCTTCAAACCTCTTCTCTGGGCTATGGCTCGGAGTCACGTTCGTCCACAAACCATGACAGAACGTCCAAGTATCGTTAAACGCCTCTCCCGTCAGTGTTGCACCTCCAAACAGTACTAGGCAGCCCGTAGCGGGATCGTCGGCCATGACACCGAATTCACGCGCAGGAGGCGAAAGTGGTGGGGAGATCTGGGTCCAGATTCCGGATCGGAAAATCCATGTGTCGTTGAAATCGTGAAATGGCCGGGCGAAGCCCTCATATCCGCCAAATAGGACCGTGTAACCATCCGCGGAATCGTACGCCATCATCGCCCCGTAACGCGGAGAAGGGTGAACTGCGGCGGAGTCAAGGTCCCAAGAAGGGTCTGAAGAAAGGGTCGAACACAACCCAACACCCTTTGTCGTACAAGGCGTTGATGTGTCAAGCGTCAGGTTGCTATCACGAACTGGGGCTAATTTCTGCAGTGAGCCGTTACTAGACATTCTCATTGGACCTGACGAACTCTCATTGGTCAAGGGCATTGACACGCCTCCGGCATGGATTGGACCGGCCGGAACAAAGGAGGCGAGGCCGACCGCCAGTACAAAGGCGAGTGTCCGAGCCACAGGACTGCGTGTTCTCCCGTGGCTTCGTAAGAGTCCAAGAACACAACCCACCATTTCCTTACCTCGCACTGATTCCAATCCTCTTCAGCCCTGTTTTCGGCCGAACAGCGACTTAGCTGGTGCCTCAATCAATTTCTGGCGCAACCGCTCCAAGCTAAGCGAATGCCCAAGTCGAGTCGTAATAGCGTACTGTTCACCTTCCTGAACCCTTCCAATCGTAACTTTCCCCTCCAGCGTAACAATTTTCCGGAGTTCCGCGCCCTCGCTTCGCGAGGGCGAGATGCGGCTCCAGCTGGCCGAGGAGATCCTCGACCCGGACCGCGAGGGGGACGTTCCCCTTTCCCAGGCCGAGCGCAAGGCCCTCCTCGAACGGCTCCGGAAGGCCGAGCAGCTTTTCGAGGAGAACCGCGCCCTCAAGGACAAGCTCCGCCGCGCCCAAGAAGAGCTCCGCCGGTACAAGGCGTGCGCGCCCATGCTCGCCGCCTCCGATCGCACCGCCGAGGCGGGGAGCATCCCCTCGAGCAGGGTCTTCTATCGTCGACCGCAGCGAGCGCCGAATCCACGACCGAGCGGAGGTCAGCTCGGTCATCCGGGGCGAGCTCGACCACGGCCCCTCCCCAACGCCCCGCCTCTCACCCTCTCCTTGGAGGCGTGTAGCCGGTGCGGGACTCGGCTCGGCGAGCCCTTCGAGGTCCGCCGTCGGACCATCACCGACCTCCCGAAGCCCGAACCCCTCATATTCGAGGTCGAGA
>JASHSI010000016.1 GCA_030040915.1 Thermoplasmata archaeon
CCAACGCTAATTCAAACAATGTCTCCGTCATCAGTGCCGCGTCTGAGCAAGTGGTTGCAACGATACCAGTCGGAACAAATCCGTTGATCACTGCCTACGATAATGCCTCGGGATACGTCTACGTAACAAACCAGCTTTCTGATGACGTCAGCGTGATAAACCCTTCCAATCAGACGGTGGTCGGAACGGTGAAAGTAGGGGGTCCTGGTACCAACCCTTTCCAGGTGGTAATGGGCGGGTTCGACGATCTCGTTTATGTGGCCAACAGTGGATCTAGCTCGATTTCGGTACTAGCTCACCCGATTAATGTCTCACTGAACGACTCGGGTCAGGTTCCCGAGGTTGGGGCTACTGAGAACCTTACTGCGTTGGCGACTTTCGGTCTGCCGCCGTATGCTAATCGGAGCTACTCGTGGACATTTGGTGATGGAAGCAGTTCCTTCGGAACGAATGCTTCCGTTGACCACGTCTACGTCGCTCCAGGGAATTACACGGCAAGTGTAACGGTTTCTGATATCGGGGAGCATCACGCGACGGCCAGCCTACTCATTCAAGTGCGCCCGGGCCCATCTTTATCGGCCCTCCAAGCTTCACGCCCGACCGCGGACGTAGGCCAGCCCGTTACGTTCAACGCTACGGGCTCAGGGGGCACGGGGGTGTACACAAGGTACGACTGGTCCGGATTACCCGAGAATTGTTCGCCGAACGACACATCCTCCGTCACATGTTCCTTTATGACGCCGGGAATCGAGGTTGTGGGGGCCACCGTCGTCGATAGCGGGGGCGGGCGTTCGTTCTCACCCCTTGAGGTGACGGTGATGATATTCGCGGATCCGACGGTCAATCTGAGCGTGTACCATTCCACGTTGGACGCTGGGCAAACGGATACTTGGACGGCCGTGGCGTCAAATGGCTCCGGAGGGTATCAATTCGCTTGGTCTGGTCTTCCTTCAGGGTGTTCAGGTTCGACGACAGTCTCGTGCCCGGTTGAATCGCCGTCGAACCTCAGTGTCAGTGTTACCGTCGACGACTCGAACGGATTTTCCGTGAGTTCATTGCCGGTCCAGACAAGAGTGTATCCTGATCTCTCGATTCCCGTGATTGCTGTCACTTCTACCCCGATAGTCAGCCAGCCCATCTTCTTCGATGTCACTGAAGCCGGTGGCGCTCCGCCGTGGAGCTTCGCTTGGATTTTCGGTGATGGAACGACGGCGACTGGCCCTACCGCGGCTCACGTCTATTCATCCCCGGGGAACTACACCGTCTCGGTACAAGTGGCCGATGGGTCCCATTCGACCGCAGCGACCACCATCACCCTCCATGTTGAGAACGCGAGCTTGCCAGTTTCGCATCCCCCGAACTCGCCCCCGACGGTTTTTTTCGGGCTCCCCTACTGGGAGTTTTTTGCAGTCGTCCTCGCCGCTGCAGCGCCTGCCGTAGGGGCCCTCTTCATCATCAGACATCGAAGTTCCCGTTCGCCTCCAACCGCCTGAGTCCAGCGGTCTTGAAAACCCCGCATATCCGCCCGCTCGCTGATGGCGAGCGTGACTCGGGGTCCGGGCGACCGGCAAGTGCTGTGGGGTCTATCCCCGGAATCCAGACTGGTCGCCTCAACGTCTCGACCGAGTGTGGTCCATCCACGAAGAGGAGATTTTCGAGACCTGGACCCGGAGTCACAACGAAGAGGACAACACGCAGGGGAAGGACGAAGGTGATGGAGACGACGATCTCGTCACTCTCGTCCTCGGGAGCCAACCGGAGGGAGGGAATCGCGGCCGTCATGGACTCTCGCTCCGTAGGAGCGAGCGAAGCCGGATTTGTTCGGTGTGGCCGAGGGGAGAAGGCGGGCGGTCATCCCATTAGTTCATCGGGGAGGCTGAACACGTACGGCGGACCCCGATCGCCCCTCGACCTGACCGCTCTCTTGCACCCCGAACGCCTGCATGGTTCCATCCCTAGTGGGGCGTAACTCGCAGATGCGACATTATTCGTCCCCCGTGGACCACCCATCAACGGCCAGGTCTCGTCAAAGGATTCTATAATTGACCTCAGTTACACCCCACTAGCGAACGGCCTGGCGTCCTAAGGCGGGCTCGCGAGGTGCGCCCAGGCGGTGTCGAAACCGTAGAACAGCGCCGCGATCCCCGCCAACACGACCACGAGGAGGAAGAGGCCGAGCAGCGCCGTCCACATCTTTGGATACCTCGGCGCGGGATCCGACGGCAGCGGGTCCGCCCCAGGGGCCGACGGACCCACGACGAACCAGTCGATGTAGAGCGTCGCCGGGTAGCTCAGGATCGCCACCGCGCCGAACCCTACGAACAACAGCAGCGTCTCGAATGGTTCCTGGGTGAGCGAGAGCGTGTAGCCCCGGTAGCCATAGTAGACGATCCCCCCGCCGATCACGACGCCGAGCATCCCGACGAAGTGGGTCGGGAGGCGCAGGTTCACCGCGATCGCGAACGAGACGAGGAGGATGGCGAGCAGGGTGAGCGAATCGAAGAAGAGCAGGTCGTACGCCGCGAGGACGTTCGTCCCGTTCACCGAGGCGCTCAGCGGCCAGTTGAACTCTCCCCACAGGGCGAAGATGCCAAGGATGCCGCCGAGGGATCCCATCAGGATCGAGCCCTCCCGCAGGTGGGTCAGTGCCCGGGTCCGGTCCTTCCGTCGCATCTCGAGCCAGACCATGAATCCGGTGTAGAACACCGTGCAAGCCACCAAGATCAGCAGGTCGAGCACCAGCGTCAGGTCGTCCGTGAACGTCATGGTTTTTCACCCGGATATTGAGGAGAACGATCTCCCCTAAGGTCGCTCGGCTCGCTCTTCCCCCCGGTTCCCAAGGTTGGGAGGGAGCCGTCCATTCATCGGGGATTCGTTGTGAAGCAGACCCGGATCCATGGTCGTCGCCGGTCCGACAACCCCGCCGGAGACGGCAGCGGGGTTCCTCCCGAGGAAGCTTCCTGCACGAGGGTTGGCCTCGTGGGCTCGAGTCCAGCCTGCCACCGTTACCCTCACAAGTCCCGTTGACGATAGGGTCTTGGCCGACCGGCGACTGAGTGGCCCGATTCCCATCGGAGATCCGGGGGACGAGAAACCTGTCCGACGAGGGCCCTCCCGGCACAATGCCGATGCCGATCGGTCGCCCATCGGAGGCAGATCGCCACGTGCTCGCGGCCATCGGAGACCCGGTCTCCCTTGCGATTCTGTCCGCCCTGAGCCAGGGGGAGCAGGATGGTCACTCCCTGGTCGTGGAGACCCGTCTTCCCCAGAGCTCGGTCTACCGGAAACTTCGGGACCTGGAGGAGGAGGGCCTCGTGTACGTTAGCCGGCTTGCCATCACCCGCGACGGCCACAAGGTAGAGCTCTACCGCAGTCGCCTGAAGGAGATTCACCTCGAGTTCGAGCGAGGCAAACCCAAGGTCAAGGTCGTCCTCCGAGAGGATGCCGCCGACCGGATCCATGGAATGTGGAACGAAGTCAGGGGCTCGGTCCGGTGATCGCCACGATCTGGCTATTGCGAGCGTTCGAGGGCTTTGTGCTCCTCGTCGGGGCAGGGATCGCCTATGCGAGCCTCACGGCGTATCGGCGGACCGGCGATGCCTCGATCGCCTGGATGGGGGTCGGGTTCGCCGTGGTCACGGTGGGGGCCGGGGTGGCAGGGATCATCTACGAAATCGTCACGCACGACCTCCTTTCCGCCTGGATCTCGAGTTCGGCCTTGGAATCGGCCGGATTCACCCTCATCCTGTATTCGATCCTCGGGCCGCGCCGGATCCTGCTTCCTCGAACGAATCGGATGGCCGAGGAACCCCCTCCTCCGTAGCGAGGCGAGTTCCTGGGAGATCGCGCGCCCACTCGACTCTCCGGATTCCTGCCATTCGCGTACCCGCAGGGAGCCTCGGACCCTCCGACGCCGATCCCAATCCCCAGCCCCGCGCCACTCACGGCTTTGCCGAATTCGACCGGGGTCGGACGGCGTCGATCGACAACGGGCCGGAGGCCCGAAGAAGACGCCCCCGCAGCCCGTCGTCTCGAACCCTGCGGCGCGCGAACGAGACGTTCGCGGGCGCTGGTGCGCGGCCCATCATCCAGGACACCGTGCGTCCACCGGTTCCTACCGAGGAGAGGAACGCCCTGAGAAGCAGGATTCCCGTCGATCCTGGTGGGCGAGACCCGGCAGCACGATCACCAGAACTGCGTCCGGACCTGCGGCGTGGGCCCCAGAGCCGATTCGACCGGGATCCCAGAAGATTCTGTCAGAAGTTGTTGATGGGCCCGGACGGATTTGAACCGTCGACCAACCGGTTATGAGCCGGACGCTCTAGGCCGGACTGAGCTACGGGCCCATCGATGGAATCGGGGATGGGATTTCCGGGCGCCGCCGAGCGGAAATCCCGCCCCGGACGAGTTCGACCGGGGCCTTTGAACCGCTGACCTTTCGGTTAACAGCCGATCGCTCTGCCGCTGAGCTACGGCGGCACCGAGGGGTTCGAGCAGGGCCGGGACTAATAGCCTTTCCGGCTCGACGCCGGTGCTCGACGCTCGGCGGCGCGATCCTTGAGGATCTGGATCGACTCCGTCATCCGGTCCAACCCCCGGTCGAGATCGTCCCAGAAGTCCTTCGCCTTGTCCGTCACGACGGCGCCGTTGGCCGACGGCTGGATCACCCCTTCGCGCTCCAACAGGTGGAGCGAATAGCGGACCTTGTGGATCGGGAGCTGCATCATGTCGCTCAACCGGATGATCCCGAGCGGGGTCCCCCCCGACACCCGCTGGAGGATGTCGACGTTCCGGGAAAGGAGGTCGAGCTCCTCGACGATCCGGTCGACGAGCGGTGCGCCAGCGATCTTCGCATCATCGTCCATCTCCTCGTCCATCGTCGAGTTTCGATCCATGACGGGTTCCTCGACTCAGGGGAGGGGGTTGCGGATACTTCAAGGTTTATCATGGGGCATGTCGGGGCCCCACAGGGGGCTCCACCATCGGCCGCTCGGCGCGCCGGGGGCGAGCGACGCCGGAGCTCGCCCCCGAATCGGCAACGGCTTAATAGGAATCCCCGCTGAAACGGGGCGGAGATTCGCAACGTGAAGGAGATCTCGGTCCTCGCCGGCGGTCAGGCGGGGGATGGGATCGCCTCGGTGGGGGAGACCCTATCGAAGGCGTTCACCCGGATGGGCCTCCACCTGTTCGGCCTCAACTCCTACCAGTCGGTCATCCGGGGCGGCCACGTCTCCTTCCTCGCCCGCGCCTCGCCGGACCGGGTCCCCTCGCAGGGGGACGCGTGCGACGTCCTCTACGCGCTCGACCAGCAGACGATCGACATCCATCTCCCGGGACTCTCCCAGGGCGGCACCGTCGTCCATGACCCGGAGAAGTTCGCCCTCCCCGCGGAGCGTCTGCCCGTCGGGACGAGCGCGCTCGGGGTCCCCACCCTCGAGATCGCCCGCAAGTACACGAACCAGTCGATCCTCCAGAACGCCGCCGGACTCGGCGCCACCGCCTTCCTCGCCGGCATCCCGCTCGACCTCCTGCAGCGAACGCTCGCGGACTCCTTCGGGAAGAAGAAGGGCGAGGTCGTCGACTGGAACCTCGGGGCGTCCGCCGACGGCTACAAGTTCGCCCAGGAGCACGCGAAGCCGAACCAGCACGCCCTCGCCCCCGCCGGGGAGCCGAAGCTCCTCCTGACGGGAAACCAGGCGATCGCCCTGGGGGCCGCGGCCGCCGGCTGCAAGTTCCTCGCCCAGTACCCGATGACGCCGGCGAGCTCGATCATGCACTGGCTCGCGGCCCACTCGAGGGATCTCGGCGTCGTGGTGAAGCAGGCCGAGGACGAGCTCGCCGCGATCAACATGGCGATCGGCGCTTCGTTCGGCGGGGTCCGCGCGATGACCGCGACGAGCGGCGGCGGCTTCTCGCTGATGGTCGAGGCGCTCGGCATGGCGGGGATGACCGAGACCCCCGTCGTCGTCGTCGAGTCCCAGCGGTCGGGGCCGTCGACCGGCCTCCCGACGAAGACCGAGCAGGGGGACCTCAACCTGATGCTCGGGGCCGGGCAGGGGGAGTTCCCGCGGGCGATCCTCGCCCCGTCGAACCCGGCCGAGGCCTACCGGTTCACCGTCCGCGCCTTCCAGCTCGCCGAGGAGTGGCAGACGCCGGTCCTCGTGGCGAGCGACCTCCACCTTTCGGAGAGCTATGGCACGGTCGACCGCGCGGAGATCGACCTCGACGTGCCGGTGCCGCCGATCGCCACCGTCGAGCCGAACGGCCACGAGTACAAGCGCTACCGCTACACCGCGAGCGGCGTCTCCCCGCGGGCGATCCCCGGTCAGCCCGGGCTCAACTTCATCGCGGGCTCGGACGAGCACGACGAGACGGGCCACCTCATCTCCGACGTGAAGTCGGGCGTCCCGGTCTGGGTCGCCGAGCGGGCGAAGATGATGGAGAAGCGGATGCGCAAGCTCGAGGGGCTCGCGCGGACCACCGACCCCCCGGTGCTCGAGGGCCCCGAGGCCGCCGACGTGACGTTCATCGCCTGGGGGTCGACCGCCGGGGCGGTGCGGGACGCGATGCGGATCCTGAGCGCCCGGGGGGTCCACGCGAACCTCCTCTTCCTCCCGACGGTCTACCCGCTGCACGGCGCGGCGGTCGCCGCCCGCCTCGCGAAGGCGAAGCACCCGATCCTGGTCGAGGGGAACTACTCCGGCCAGTTGGGCCGGCTGATCCGGGCGGAGACCGGCCTCGAGATCCGCGACAAGCTCCTCAAGTACGACGGGGAGCCGTTCTATCCGATGGAGATCGTCCGAAAGGCGACGGAGGTGATCGAGCATGGCCGGAACTAGCGCAGCGACCGTCACGCCGACCGAGGGGGCCCTGCTCCCGATGGTGGGGAAGTCCGACACGAAGCCGACCTGGTGCCCGGGGTGCGGGGACTTCGGGGTGATCGCCGCGATCGAGATGGCGGTCAAGAAGCTCAAGATCCCCTCCCACAACGTCACGATCGTGAGCGGGATTGGCTGCTCGTCGAACCTTCCGCACTTCCTGTCGAGCTACGGCTTCCACGCGATCCACGGCCGTTCCCTCCCCGTCGCCGAGGGGATCCGCTGGGCGAACCACGAGCTCACGGTGATCGCCACCGGCGGGGACGGGGACGGGTTCGGGATCGGGTGCGGCCACTTCGTCCACACGATGCGCCGGAACGTCGACATGACCTACGTCACGATGGACAACCAGATCTACGGGCTCACGACCGGCCAGGCGAGCCCGACGTCGATGATGGGGCAGAAGACGAAGTCGACTCCCTCGGGGGTCATCGAGAACCCGATCGACCCGATCGCGCTCGCCCTCGCGAGCGGGGCGACCTACGTGGCCCGGGGGTTCTCCGGGGACGTCAAGCACATGGCCGAGCTCATCCAGAACGGGATCGCCCACAAGGGGTTCGCGTTCGTCGACGCGCTCTCCCCGTGCGTGACGTATAACAAGATCAACACCTTCGACTACTTCCGCCAGCGCGTCTACAAGCTCGAGACGTCCGGCCACGACCCGACGAACCTCGCGAAGGCGTTCGAGCGCTCCCTCGAGTGGGGCGACAAGATCCCGATCGGCCTCTTCTACCGCACCGACCGGCCCACCTACGAGGACCTCGAGGAGGTCCTCTCGGCCGGTCCGCTCGCCCGGCAGCCCGCGGGCCTCAAGGGCCGCGACGCGCTGCTCGACGAGTTCGCGTAGGGGGCCTTCCCCGACCCCCGTCCGGGGCCGGCCGCGGAGCGACCCGGCATGGACGGCGCGCCTCCCCGGACCGCTTCGCCTCCCGCGATGGCCGGGCGGACGGTGCTCGTCACGGGCGGCACCACCGGCATCGGCCGGGCGACCGCCGTAGGGCTCGCCGCGATGGGCGCCCGGATCGTGCTCACGGGCCGGGACCCCACCCGGGCCCACGGCGTCGCCGAGGCGGTCCAGAAGGAGGCCCGGTCCGGCCCGGTCGAAGGTCTCGGCGCGGACCTCTCGCGGGTCCAGGGGGTCCGGGCGCTCGCGGAGGCCCTCGACCAGGTCGCTCCCAGGATCGACGTCCTCGTCAACAACGCGGGGGCCGTGTTCTCCCGGTACGAGACGACCCCGGAAGGGCTCGAGCGGACGTGGGCCCTCAACGTGCTCGCCCCGTTCCTCCTGACCGAGATTCTCGTGGCCCGGGCCGAGGGGGCCCGACCCGCGCGCGTGGTGAACGTCGCCTCGTCGGCGCACCGGGGGGCCCACCTCGACCTCGACGATCCGGGACGGAGCGCGAGGTACCGGGGCTTCTCCGCCTACGGTCAGTCGAAGCTCGCCCTCCTCCTCCTCACCTACGCGCAGGCGAAACGCTACGCCGACCGGCACGTCAGGGTCAACGCGCTCCACCCGGGGTTCGTTGCGAGCCGCTTCGGGAGGGACAACCCCGGCGGGTTCGGCGTCGGGATCACGATCGCCGAGGCGCTGTTCGCGATCTCGCCCCAGCGCGGGGCGAGGACCTCGATCTACCTCGCCTCCGCGGGGGAGGTCGGGGACGCGACCGGACGTTACTTCGTGCGGTGCCGGCCGAGCTCCTCCTCGCGCCTCAGCCAGGATGCGGCCCTCGGGGAGAGGTTGTGGGCCCGGTGCGAGCGCGACGTCGCCGCCGTCGGCCCTGCCCCGGCGTCGGAGGACGCGTAAGGGGAGGTCGGTCCGCCGCCCAACGGGCGATCCGCGGGCCCACGGTCGCCCGAGGGAAGGGCGCGATCCGCCGTTCCGTCGGGACATCGTTCGACCATCGGGATTTAACCGCCGACCCGGACTCCTCCGCCGTTCGATGACCTCCCAAGGAACCGACCGCTCGGCCCGGGAGGGCATGGGCGTCGTGACCTGGGGCACCCTCCTGATGCTCGTCGGGACCCTCGGGTTCGTCGGCCAGGGGTTCGTCGCCCGGGTCCTCCTCGCCCGCTCGCTCACGCCCCAGGAGTGGGGGTTCTACTCGCTCGGGCTCGCGCTCGCGGGCCTCCTCTCCTCCATCGGGACCCTCGGTCTCACGAACGCCATCGCGCGGAGCCTCCCGTTCGCGGGAGCGGACGACGAGCGCCGGGCGATGGTCCGCAGCTCGATCCTCGTCACGCTCCTCTCGGCCGTCTCGTTCGGCGCGGTGCTCTACCTGTTCGGCCTCTACGTGGGCCTCGTCTACCACTCCTCCGAGCTCGCCCTCACGTTCGAGCTGTTCGGCGTCGCGTCCGCGTTCACGATCGTCGCCTCCCTGATCGCCGCGATCTTCCAGGGGTTCGAGGACGTGGTCCCGAACGCGGTGTTCGTGAACCTCGTCAATCCGGGGCTCTACTTGGTTGCCCTCGTCGTGGCCCTCCGCCTGACGTCGAGCGGGCAGTACCTCTCCGGGGCGCTCCTCGCTTACCTCGCCGCCGCGGTCCTGACGCTCGGGACCCTCGTCGTCTACACGCGCCGACGGCTGCCGAGGCGCCTCCCCGCGGGACCCCGGGCCGCGGGGGCGGCGCGGCGGCTCTTCTGGTTCGCGGTGCCGCTCTTCGTCGTGTCGGTCATGGGCTACGTCACCGGGAACGCGGACACGCTGATCCTCGGGGTGTACCGGCAGGGCGAGGTCGGCTACTACACGGCCGCGCTCTCGCTCGCCCGCCTCGTGCTCCTCGGCGTCGGGGCCCTCTCCTACATCTACCTCCCGGTCGCGGCCCGCTTCCTGCGGGTCGGCGACCACGAAACGATCGAGCTCACCTACGTCACGGCGACGAAGTGGATGGCGCTCCTCTCCCTCCCCCTCCTCCTCGTGTTCCTCTTCCTGCCGAACCCGTCGCTCGCATTCGTCTACGGACCAGCGTATCGGTCCGGGGACCTCGCGCTCGAGGTGCTCGTCCTCGGGGCGTTCGTGGCGACGCTCGCCGGGCCGGCGCCGGCGGCCCAGATATCCTTCGGCCAGACCCGGCTGCTCGTCTACAACAACGCCGTGACCGGGGGCCTCGACGTCGGGCTGAGCCTCCTCCTCGTCCCGTCCCTCGGGATCGTCGGGGCGGCGATCGCGTGGGCCGTCTCGAACGCCCTCAACGCGCACCTATCGCTCATCGAGCTCGCGATCCTGAACGGCATCCACCCGATCCGGGCCCACTACCTAGTCCCGCTCGCCGGGACCGCCCTGCCGTTCATCGCGCTCTTCACCCTCCGGCCGTTCGTCCCGGGAGCGATCTGGGTCCTCCCCGCCCTCGTGCTCCTGATCGCCGCGGCGTTCCTCCTTGTCGTCTTCCTGACCGCCAGCGTCGACCGCGGGGACCGGTTGGTCCTCGAGGTGGTCGAGGGGATGCTCGGCCGCCCCCTGACCACCGTCCGTCGGCTCGCCCGGTGGCGCCTCGCCCGCGGCTTTCGGGCCGCCGGCGGATGAGCGGCGCCCCGATGGCGAAGGGGAGGGGCGCTCCTCCCGGAGGTGCTCGATGAGGAGGAGCAGCACCCCGGCCCCGAGGAGGAAGAAGACAAACACCGCGAGCGTGTTGGCGGCGGCCTCGTCGCCGATCGCGTCCCCGATCGCGGCCAGCACGAGGAGGCCGATCGCCCCCGCGACCGGGTACCGTCCGTCGAGGCGAGCGTAGATGGAGTAGCCCACGTAGACCACGAGGAGCAGGAGGAACAGCTCCACGTACGGGAAGGCCATCGTCCTCGCCACCCCCTTCCCCCATTAAGGCGGTGTCCGAACGGGAGGCCTTGGTCTCGGCGGGGCCCCCATCGGCCGGGCCCGCCTCGTTACGCTCGCGCCCGTCGGGTCGGGGGTCTTATGAGGGGTGGAGGCCGGTACATGGGGTATGGCCGCCCCGACGACGGAGGAGGACCGGCTCCTCGAGGAGCTCCGGGCGGCGGTCCACGCCGCCCGCCGGCCCGTCCAGGAGATCGAGGTCGGCATCCCGCTCTCGATCGCGCTCGGGAAGCTCCGCCCGGAGAGCTCGTGCGGCGGCTGCTCGGTCCCCCTCGAGTTCGAGGGGATCCCGGCACGGACGAACCTCCACCTGAACGCCCCCTACCGCCTGAAGCTCGCGTCGGCCGAGGCGGGAGCGTAGCGACCGGCGCTCCGCGGCCGCCCGATCCCATCGATGTTCAGCCTGCCGATCGTCGAGGTCCTCGTCGGGATCATCCTCGCGGTGCTCGGCACCGCGAGCCTCCCGGGCCTCGCGGCGCTCATGGCGGTGGAGAGCTTCGGGATCCCCCCGCTCCCGAGCGAGGTGATCCTCCTCTTCTCCGGGTTCCTCGTCGCCCAGGGCGTCTACTCGTTCGAGGCGGCGTTCGTGGTGGCGCTCGCGGGCAGCGTGGCGGGCTCCTTCCTGGGCTACTGGGCCGGGCGGGACGCCCGGGCGTGGCTGTTCCCCGCGGGCCGGCCCCCCCGGGTCCCGGTCGACCCGGAGGCCCTCGCCCGGATGGACCGCTGGTTCGCGCGGCACGGGGAGGGGACCGTCGCCTTTGCGCGGCTCGTCCCGGTCATTCGATCGTACATCAGCTACCCCGCCGGCGCGGCCCGGATGCGCCCGGTCCTCTTCGGCCTCTTCACGACCGCGGGGGCCGCCCCGTTCACGCTCGCGTTCCTCTACGCCGGGGTCCGCCTGGGATCCGCCTGGAAGCTCGTCGTCCCCTACCTGGGCTACGTCGACGACGCGGCCGTCGCGTCGATCGTCCTCCTCGTCGTGCTCCTCTTCCTGCGCTGGCACGGGGCGCAGCGCGTCCGGCCGGCGGCGTCGGGTTCACTCGGTGTATCGGACGGCCTCGGCGGGGGGGAGTCCGGCCGCCTTGACGGAGGGACCGGCGATCGCCGCGACGGCGAGCCCGTAGGCGATGAGTAGGACGATCGCCACGTTCTCCCCGGGGACCGAGAAGCGCAACAACCCGGGGTAGCTCAGCGACGCGCCCCAGTCGAGGACGATCCCGAGGACCGTCCCGATGCCGATCCCGAGGAGCCCCACGTACGAGTACTCGGTCCAGAACGCCGTGAGGACCATCCGCCGGGTGAAGCCGGTCGCCCGGAGCATCCCGATCTCGCTCCGTCGCTCGACCACCGCGCGCAGCGCGACGATCCCCATGGCGGCGACCCCGACGGCCAGCCCGAGGGCGACGAACGCCTCGAGGAGCTGGATGATCGCCTCGGTCGCTTGGATGCTCGACTGCAGGATTTGGGCGAAGTTGTACAGCACGAGGCCGTAGGGGAGGAAGGCGACCTTGGCGGCGTTCGCGGCGCCGTCCACGCTGGCGCCGGGGGCGACCGTGAGGAAGAAGGCGGTCGTGTTCACGAAGCCGAGCGCCCCGGCGGCGAGCGGGTTCACCCAGACGCCCGTCACGAAGCTCTCGGTGAGGATCCCGATCACGGTCACGGACTCCCCGGACCCGTGGTCCGGGTCGGTGAGGGCGAGCCGGGCCCCGACCGCGAGCGTGGGGTGCGTCGAGGCGCTCACTTGGAAGCCGCCCGGGGCGTAGGAGTGGTCGACCACGGCCACGCTCGCGTTCGACTCGAGCGCGGCCCACACCGCCGCGGCCGACATCCCGCCCAGCGTCGAGGAGAAGTTGAACTGGTTCGTGGTGTAGAAGTTCGACGAGCCCGGGGCGCTCCCGTTCGCCGCGAAGACGTTGTCCTGGTAGTTGGCGGGGGCCCCGGCGAACGCCACGTCGGCGACCCCGGCCGCGAGGGGGACGACGTCGGTGAACTGGCCCGCGAGCGTCGAGTTGTTCGCGACCGCGCCCGGGAGGTCCGGGATCGGCTGCTCGGAGGCGGCGAAGAAGGTGTAGCCGCCGGACTCGGAGCGGATGTCGCCGGTGAGGTCGGCGTTGATGCTCGAGCCGATCGACGCGACCCCGACGATCGTGAACAGGACGAGGCAGAAGATCGTCAGCGTGACCGCGCTGCGGAACGGCCGGCGCGTGGGGTAGCTCAGTCCCACCCGGGCGACCGCGACGCGGCGCCCCTTCTGGCCGAACAACCGGGCGACCCCGGCGAGGAGCGTGTCCCCGTTGAACAGGACGAGGAGGATCGCCCCGACGATCATGAGGATGCCGTCGGCGAAGAACGCGTCGATCGTCCCCGTGTGCGCTGTTCCGAGAAGGAGCGTGTGGAGCGGCTCGTATCCGCCCCAGGCGAGGAGCCCCGCCCCGACGACCGAGAAGGCGATCCGGTTCGGCACGAACCGCGACGCGATGAGGGCGATCCCGACGAGCGCCACCGCGCCGGCGGTGAGCGGGACCGTGATGTCGCCGCTTCCTGTGCGGGTCAGGGCGAAGAGCGCGCCCCCGAGGAGGAGGAGCCCGACGCCGACGAGCGCGAGGCCCGTGTAGACGCTCATCGCGGGGGCCGGCTCCGGGATCGAGCGGATGGCCCGGACGATGTTGAGCCGGCTCGCCCGGTAGCTCGCCGCGGCGACCGTGGCGAGGGTCAGGAAGAACCCCGCGACGTACGCCTCGGCGAGCGAGACCGGGTCGACGTGGAAGGAGGCGAGGAGCACCGCGTTCGAGACGTCGTTCCCCCCGGTCTGGGCGAGCGAGCGCAGGAGGAGGAGCGCGACGAGGACCCCGAGCGCCGTCCCCGCGAGGGCGCTGCCCGCCGAGTAGACGAGCCCCTCGAAGTAGTAGGCGAGGACGAGGTGGCGGCGCTTGACGCCGATCGCGCGGAGCATCCCCATCTCGCCCCGGCGCTCCTCGGCGAGCATGACGAAGATCCCGACGATCAGCATCGCCCCGGCGACGATCGAGAAGAGGCCGAGGACGAGGAACAGCGTCACGAGCTCGGAACCCGAGCTCGCGGCGCTCGCGAGGTCGTCCTGAAGGACCTCGTGGACCGAGTAGAGGCCGCCGATGCCGAGGGCGGAGAGCGTCGCATTGAGGCGGGCCGACACCTCGTCCGAGTCCGCCACGCCGGCCGCCTGGGAACCGGCGTTCGTCACGGCGAGGACGTTGACCCGTCCCGAGAGGTTCTCGAGCGCTTGGGCGGTCGCGAGGTCGGTGAAGATCGTCCCCCCGCCCTCGAAATCGCCCCGGCCCTGGTCCTCGACGATCCCCTGGACCGCGACCACGGCCGGGTGGACGCCGTAGACGACCACGGTGTCCCCCACCGAGGCCCCGAGGTCGTTCGCCGCCTGGACGTCGAGCAGGACCCCAGACCCGGTCGGGCCCGCGGTGGAGCCGCCTCCGGAGAGGGGGAAGGCCCCGAGGGCGGAGCTCGTGTTCGCATCCGCCCCCACGAGGTTGAGCCCGGTCTGCGGCACGCCGGAGTTCCGGTCGAGTGCGGTCACCGTCCCGAGGATCTCCGGCGAGATGCCCGCGATCTGGCCATCGGCGGCGGACGCGTTGCGGATCGCGGAGAATGTGGAAAGCGGGATCGTCCGGTAGCCGGTCGTGGGCGAGAGGTTGTACACGGCCTCGTCGGTGAACCCGTCGCTCTCGTAGACGAAGTGGGAGTTCACCGCCTGGACGGTGTCCCCGAGCACCAGGCTCGAGGAGATGATCATCGTCGCGATGAGGAGCCCCAGGAGCACGAGGACCGTACGGGCCCGCCCCCGGCGGACATTCCGCCAGGCGATCCGGAACGAGAGCCGGTTCCCGATCGCCAGGGCCGCGGTGACGAGCGCGACGCCCCCGACGAGCAGGGCGAGGAGGAGGAGCAGGTCCGCCATCGGCCCGAGCCACTAGGCGACGAACTTCCCGTCGTGCATCTTCCAGGTGCGGTCGCACTGCTGGGCGACCTCCGGATCGTGCGTCACAACGACGATCGTCTGTCGGTAGGTCTTGTTGAGCGCCCGCAGGAGGGTCGTGACCTGCCGCGACCCCTCGTCGTCGAGGTTCCCCGTCGGCTCGTCGGCCCAGACGATGGCGGGCCGGGCGACGAGCGCGCGGGCGAGCGAGACCCGCTGCTGCTGGCCACCGGAGAGCTCGGCGGGGCGGTGGCGGAGCCGGTCGCCGAGGCCGAGCTCCCCGAGCATCTCGGCGGCGCGGCGTCGGGCCTCCTTGGGGGCAACCCCGGAGACGAGGAGGGGCATCTCCACGTTCTCCACCGCGTTGAGGATGGGGAGTAGGTTGTACGACTGGAAGACGAAGCCGCTGCGGCGGGCCCGGTACTCGCTCCGCTGGTTGTCGCCCATCCGATGGATGTCGACGCCCTCGAGCGTCACGCTCCCCCGGGTGATGTCGTCGAGGCCGGAGAAGCAGTTGAGGAAGGTCGTCTTCCCGCAGCCGCTCGGCCCCATGATGGCGACCATCTCGCCCCGACGGATCGAGACGTCGATCCCCCGGAGCGCCGGCACGGCGGTCTCCCCGGCGCCGTAGACCTTCCAGACATCGTGGCCCACGACGACCGGTGCATCCGGGTCCGTCATCGGGGCCGACGGGTTTCTGCCGGGATATACTGATTGTCCCCCGCCGGCGCCCGCTCGGGGTCCGACCCGGGGGAGCGAGACGACGACGGGTCGGGTGCGGACGACCTGGGGCGCGCCGTCGACCGAACGCGGCCCGGTGCTCTCGGCGCCGGACGCCGGGCCACTCACCGGACGTGACCGACCCTTTTACCCGCCCCCACCCTCCTACCCGCATGGAACCCCGACACCTTCCGCGTGGACGGACCGCCCTCGGGTCCGTGGACGGCGACGTCACGAGCGACGGGCCGGCGACGATCTACCCGGCGACCGGGGATCGGATCGAGGTGAGCGGCTCGCTCGAGCTGGAGGGCGACCTCACCGTCGAGGGGGGGCTCTCCTGCGACGCGCTCACCGTGCGCCGGGGCGACCTGCGGGTCCAGGGTCCCCTCCTGGTCCGCCACGCCCTCGTCGTCCGCAAGGGCCGCGCGGAGATCGAGGCCGGCCTCACGGCCGAACGGGTGGAGGTGGCGCGGTTGCTCCGGTGCGGTGGGGAGGCCGAGGCGCGCGAGTTCGACGTCGGTGGCGAGTTCCGCGCCGAACGCTCCGTCAAGGCCGAGGTCGTGGGCGTCGGCGGGCGCCTCGACGTCCTCGGGACGCTGACCGCCCGGCGGGCGACCGCCGGGGGAGCCCTGCGGGCGGCCCGCGTGGAGGCGGAGGAGGTCGAGGCGGGCGGGTCGATCGAGGCCGGCCAGGGGACCGTCCAGGGGAAGATCGATGTCGGCGGCTTCTTCGAGAGCTCGGGGGCGGTCGCGTTCGGCCGCCTGCGGGTTGGCGGCCGGGCGGTGCTCGGCCCGGGCTCCCGGGGCGGGGACATCGCGGTCGGAGGGCAGCTCCGGTCGGGCGGCCCGGTCGAGTTCGGGGATGTGGAGGTCGGAGGGCTCGTCGAGCTCGGTCCCGGCGCAAAGGGGCGATCGATCGAGGTCGGCGGGCGGGTCTCCGCAGAGGGCGCCCTCGAACTCACCGGCCGGCTCGAGTCCGGCGGCTCCGCGAGGATCACCGGCGATCTGTCGGCCCTGGAGATCGAGGTCGGCGGCTCCTTCCTCGCCGGCTCGGCGGTCCTCACGGGGGAGGCCGAGGTCGGCGGTCGGATCGAGACGGCCCGGGGGCTCAAGGCGTCCCGGATCCGGGTCCCGAACCGAGGCTTCGTCCGCGGGCCGATCGTCGGGGAGGAGGTCGTGATCGGCAAGGACAGCGAGTGCGGCCCCGTGTGGGCCCGGCACCTCCTCGTCCGGCCCCGGGCGAAGGTCGGGGCGGTGCACGCGGAGCGGGTCGAGGTCGAGAGCGGGGCCGAGGTCGAGTCGGCGGAGTACACCGGATCGTGCCGCGTCGCCCCGGACGCGCGGTGCCGAACGGCGCCCCAGAGCGTGGCGAGCCTCGCCCCGCCGCCGCTGTAGGGCGCCCTCCGGCGGGTCGCCATGATGCGCGGCGGAGCTCCGCGACGCGAGAAGAACGACCTGTACGCCCGGATCCTGGAGGTGATCAAGCGCGACCCGGGGCGGGCCCGGATCACTCGGATCTCCTACGCGGTCGGGATGCCGGTCGACCGTCTGAAGACTGCCCTCGGGCGTCTCGCCGACCACGGCCTCGTCCTGGAGGCTGAGTTCGAGGAGGCCCGGGTTTACCTCGTCACGGAGCGGGGTCTTCGATTTCTCGATGCCTACTGGCTGCTGAAGGGGTTCACCGGGGAACTGGAACAACCGACGCGGACCGGGAAGTAGGGCGCGTGGGCCGGCTCGCCCCGGCGGGGATCCAATCCCGCGTGTCGAAGAGCCGGAGCATCCGGAGGAGCGGCCTCACGATCGTTGAGCCCCACGAGGCCGAGTATCTCCCGGTCCCGGGCTTCAAGGTCGGGCTCGTCGACCACGGGTTGGGAACGGCCCGGGGATGACTCTGTCGGGTGGCCGAACGTGAGCCCGTCATCGTCCCATTCCCGCTCCTCTACGAACCGATCCCCGGGGGCGCTCGATCGTATACTTACGGGGGGGGA
>JASHSI010000107.1 GCA_030040915.1 Thermoplasmata archaeon
TCGGGGAGGAGCCCGGTCGAGGAGGCGAACCGCTCCATCGTGTGCAGCATCTTCGTGGGATCCCGACCGCAGGCGAGCTCGTAGTGACCCCGCTCCCCGGTCAGGAGCGGCCAGGCCCGGCCCACGCCGTAGCCGAGGAACGGCCCGCCGTCGTCGGCCTGGCCGTACCCGTCGTGGTTGTAGCGGCGCCAGCACGGACCGTACGGGGTGTCGACCTTCAGGACCCGGTCCACGACCTCGACGGACCGGGCGACGATCGGATCGTGCGGGGACCGGACCCCGTAGCGGACGAGCTCGAGGAACCCGCCGTCGACGATCGAGGGGACCGGGAACTCGTGGACCTCCTCCGGCGGCCGGTTCGCGATCGAGAGCGTTCCCGAGTCCGCGGGACCATCGACGTAGGAGTCCAACGGGTCGGCCGGGCGGATCCGCACGTAGTGCTCGAGGATCCCCGGGACGAGCGGGCCCTTCGTCGTGACCGTCCACGCCTCGATGTGGTCGCTCAGGTAGTCGGCGTACTCCTCGAGGTAGCGGGCGATCCCCGTCTCCCCGTGCTCGTGGGCGAAGTGGGCCGCCACGATGATCGCCGCGACGTTCGAGGCGAGGGTCGCCGGCGAGTAGCCGCTCGCCTCCTCCCAGCGCTCCTGCTGCGTCGCGGGCCCGTAGGCGAGGAGGAATCGCGCCGCCGAGCGGACCATCGGCCACGGGTCGAACGAAGCGAGGGCCCCCTCGCGCTTCAGGAGCCCGGCGAGGAGGACCGGGAAGGCGACCTGGTCGAGCTGGACCGCCCCGTAGTAGGGTTCGCCGTTGAGCCAGGAGTTCTGGGGGAAGCTCCCGTCCTCCCGCTGGCTCCCGGCGAGGTAGACCAAGGTGCGCAGGGCGGAGCGGTGGTTCCCCGCCGCCAAGAGCCCGATCGCGGAGTGGACGAGGTCCCGGGTCCAGACGAGGTGGTAGCCGCCCCGGTCGTCGTCGGTGTGCGCCTGCCCCCAGGGGATGGAGAGGGAGGCGATCCGGGCGCCGGGGAAGGTCTTGTCCTCGTGGGCGAGGATGAGGCTGTGGCTCGCATGGTAGAGGTTCCCCGCGTCCCCCGAGTGCGGCACCAGGGGGCGGAGCTGGCGGCCGACGTGGCTCCATCCCTCCCGGTACGTCTCGAGGTGGACGTCGAACGGCTCGGAGAGCGCCTGCATGAGCGTGGTCACGGCGTCGGGGAGCCCCCGGCCGAAGGCGAGGGCGAGGACGAACTCGTCCCCGCACCCCGCCTCGAGCTCGCCGGTGAGCGCCACGTTGCCGTTCGGCGCCCGGTCGAACTCGAGGTCCATGAGGTAGTTGTCGGCGAGGTCCGTCCACCCGTCGCTCGCGCCGACGTACCCGACGCTCGTCCGCCGGTACGGCACGCTCGCCCCCATTGCGAGCCACGTTCCGTTCCGCTGGGCGACGAGGATCTCCCGGCCCGACTTCTCCACGACGTACGCGTCGTTCCCCCAGCCGGCGACGTCGAGGTGGGGCGCCGCGAGGGCGTAGATCGAGAGGTCCGTGGGTCCGGCGAGGCCGGCCTTCAGCCGGGTCCGTTGGAGGACCGCGGGGAGGAGCGGGTGGGCGATGATCTCCTTCTCGAGCCGGTACTTGTCGGAAGGGCCGATGGAGTGGACGCGGTAGCCGAGGACGTGGGGGCCGAGCCGGGTCGTCTTCGCGACGAGGTGGCGCTTCTCCTCGTGGAAGAACGACTTCCCGTCGCTCAGCAGGTACTGGACGTCGCGTACCTGCGGATGGTCGACGTACGGGGCGTAGATCTCGGTCAGGACGCCGCGCCACAGGGTGAACCAGACCTTGCTCGAGGGGTACGGGCTCGTCCCCACCCCCTCCTTGTTCGCCTGGGTCCACCTCGGCTCGATGCCGGGCCCGCCGAACGCCTCCCGCTCGCCGCGGAACCTCAACGATACCGAACCTCCATCCACGACCCGGGACCGTGGCCCGGGGACCCAGCTACCCGGCTCCGGTCGATAAGCGATACGGGCCCGCGCTACGGGCCCCCGGCCGTCGCCTCGTAGCGCGCGATCCCCTGGAGGAACGCGGCGTGGGACCAGGCGAGGGGGGTCGCGCTCTTCGGCTCCTTCGCTGGACCGTCCACCTGCTCCGGAAGCATCCCGGTCGCGGTCTGGCAGGCGACCGTCCAGCCGAGGAGCTCCCGCGCCCCCGCGCGCTCCCCGAGGCTGAGGCGGGCGAACGCGAGCCAGATGGTGGAGACAATCCACGGGTTCTCGTGGCCGTAGTACTCGTCCCCCTCGTAGCGCGCGAGGCCCCCGGTCTCCGGCTTCCAGAGGCGGCGCGTGACGGTCTCCACCGTGCGTCGGTAGCGCGGGTCCGAGGGAGGGAGGAGCCCGAGGTCGAGCGCGAGGAGCAGGGAGGAGTCGATTCGATCGTCGCGGGGGTTCACGGAGCGGACGAACCGGCCGAGCTCCGCGTCCCACATCGCCTCCACGGTCGCCCGGCGGACCTCCTCGGCGGCGACCCGCCACTGCGGGTGCTCCTTCCCGAGGGTCTCCGCGATCCGGGACGCGCCATGGAGCGCGTGCGCGACCGCCGCGCACGAATAGGCGTGCACGCCGAACCGCTCCTCCCAGAGGTCGTAGCTCGGCGCCGAGAGCCCGGTCCCCTCCTCGCGGAAATCGAGGAGGAAGTTCGCGGCGCGCTTGACCATCGGCCAGACCTCGAGGACGGCGTCCGGGTCGGCCCCTCGCGCGAGGTGGTGGTCGGCGGCCGAGATCACGCTCGCGGTCTGGTCGATCTGGAGGAATGGCGGCGGGTGCCACGTGCTGCCGATCTCCCCGTCGGGGAAGTGGCGGTGCAGGAAGGCGCCGTCCGGGCTCTGGCACTTCTGGGCGAAGCGCAGGAAGCGCCCGGCGTAGGCGCCGAGGCCGGCGTCGTCCATCGCCATCGCGATGTAGGCGCCATCGCGCCACCAGCAGTAGTTGTAGGAGTCCCCCCCGACCGCCAGGGAGCGGGTGTCGGGCGAGGCGATCACCGCGCCGTTCGCCGCCGAGGAGCGCTGGAGGACGAGGAGGCTCGATCGCACGAGGCGGCGGAACGGCTCGCCGAGCTCCGGGCCGGTGAGCACCGGGTGGCGGGCGATCCACGCGTTCGTGTACGCCTTCGCCTCGGACTCGTACCGTTCGGGACCGGCGGCACGGACCTCGTCGCGGACCCGGTGGACCGTCTCAGGCCCGCGTTCGATCGCGAGGACGATCCGGACCCGCACCGGTTGACCGGCCGGGAGGTTCAGGTTCCACTGCATGACGGAGTCGGCCGCGCCATGGGCGATCGGCCGGCCGTCGAGGCGGCCGTCCTCGGCGTCGACGTAGGTCCCCCGAAGGCCCTTCAGGGTGTGCTCGCCGCAGAC
>JASHSI010000108.1 GCA_030040915.1 Thermoplasmata archaeon
TAGTTTCAGGAGGAACCAGCCATTCCCAGTCTAGATTGGCCTTTCACCCCTAAGCACAGGTCATCCGAGTGATTTGCACGTCAACACCGGTTCGGTCCTCCACCTACCTTTCGGCAGGCTTCAACCTACCCACGCTTAGATCGATTGGCTTCGGGTCTTCCACCTATGACTTCGGGCGAGCGCACCCCGTCCCTGGCGCCTTGCGGCGTTGCGGACTGTCGGTTTCCCTGCGGCTTGGCTCGTTGAGGAGCTTGGCCTCGCCATAGATCGAAACTCCCTGGCCCGTTATTCAAAACGGACGCATGGATCCTGTGTCCACGGCCTTGCGGCCGCTTCGTTCCTTAGGGACCACATGCGGCTTATCGTCAGCTGGTTTCAGGCTCTTTTCACCTCCCTTCCGAGGCACTTTTCAGCGTTCGCTCGCGCTACTACTGCACTATCGGTCTCGGGACGTATTTAGGATCGGAAGACTGTACCTCCCAGCTTCCCGCGCGATATCCAACGCACGGTACTCGGGATACCTCCAATCTCGCCTCTTCCGACCGCCTACGGGACTTTCACCCTCTATGGTAAGCCGTTCCAGGCCCTTTCGGCTACGGAAGCCTGCGAGTACGGAGGTCCACTACTCCACATCTCCCCACCCTCGCCGGGCGGGGATTCGGTTTGTCCTCTGCCGTTTTCGATCGCCTTTACTAGCGGCATCTCGGTTGATTTCTTGTCCTCCCCCTACTAGAATGCTTTACTTCGGGGGGTTCCCTTTCCTTGCGGAATGTCCCTTGCGGGACCGGAGTTCCGATTCGGTGATCCGTGGATCGAAGGTTCCTTGCGCCTACCCACGGCTTATCGCAGCTTGGCACGACCTTCATCGGCGCCCGAGCCCAGCCATTCCCCAGCTGACAGGAGTCAGCTACACTAACGACTCTTGACAAGCGTCCAGAACGCGTGTGATCGGCGTCATGGGCGGCTCCGTCCAGGGACGGCCGCCTACGCCCTTCCCCGACGAGACCGAGCGCCTCGGCGGGTGCACGAACACGCCCCAGAGGGCGCGACCTGATGCCACGCGGGGAGTCTATTTAACGCGTGTCCATCCGCCGGCTTGGAAAACGGCTCCCGTTCAATCCACTGTCTCCACCGACTCCCCGGCGTTCGTCGCGCGGAGGGACCTCGATACCGACGCCCTCCTCCCACTGCACGGCCGAACGGTCCATGAACGGCCTCCCGTACCCCATCCTGCGCTCGGACGAACGGAACGTCTGCGATAACCCTCTTTTATCGAGTACTGGTCTTTCCGTCGCCTTGGACGCCACCGAGGAGGGCTCCCCGGACGGGAGTTCGCGATGATCTCCCCCTCCCCCCCGTCCCGTAACGGGCCGTCGAAGCGCCGGCCGGTATTCGCCAAGGACGGCGCGGGGGAGCGGATCGGGTCACCGGGCGCACGGAAGTCCCGATGGACCCGGGGCGACCTCCCCGGTTCCCCCGGACGAGAACGACCCGGTCTCCCTGTGGTCGACCCGCTCCGCCCCGGTCGCGCGCCCGATGGCCTGGCGGAACGGACCGGCGGCAGGGTACGGCCTGGCCCCGCAGGAGTCCCGCCCGGCCCCGTGAGCGAGCCGGCATCCCCCAGCGGTCCCGGGTCGGCGGCGACCGCCGGCCCAGGGCGCGAGACGATCGACCTCGCGGTCGTCGTGCCGGTCCTCGACGAGCGGGAGAACCTTCCCCGGCTCGTCGAGCGCCTGGCCGAGGTCGCGGCGACGATCGGTCGGTTCGAGCTCGACCTAGTCGATGACGGCAGCACCGACGGTACTCGGGAGTACCTGGGCGAGCTCGCCGCGCGCCCCCTGCCGTTCGACCTCGCCGTCCTCTCGAGGGAGCGCTCGCGGGGGGTTCTGGACGCGATCCTCGCGGGGGCCCACGCCACCCGCCGGTCGTTCGTCCTCTTCATGGACGCCGACCTCCAGCACCCACCGGAGGCGATCCCGGCGATGTGGGCGGCCGTCTCCACCGGTCCGGCCCAGGTCGTCGTCGGCTCGCGCCACGCCCCGGGCGGCTCGGTCGCCCGGCTCGCCTGGCGAGGGCTCCTGAGCCGCGGCGCGATCGCGCTCGCCCACCTCCTGATCCCGGTCACGAGGAGGCTCGCCGACCCGGTCTCGGGCTACTTCGTCGCGTCCCGGATGCTCGTCGCCGACCTTCGCCCGTTGCCGGGCCGGTGCAAGCTCCTCCTCTATACGCTCGCGATGAGCGGGTCGGTCCGAGTCGAGGAGGTCCCGTTCCGCTTCGAGGAACGCGCCGTCGGCACGTCGAAACTCGTGGGGTTCGATGCGTCGTTCCTCCTCCGGTACGTGATCGAGGTCCTCACCTACGCCAAGATCCGGCCCCGGAACCGTCCGGAGTTCCGCCGCCGGCTCGCCGCGGCCGGCACGCCCGCGTAGCCCCCCTCGCCCGTCCCGGGCCCGACCCGACGGCCCTTCTCCCGCTCGGGGCGGACAGCTCTCTGTGCGACAGGACGGGGCACCCGTTCACGCGCCGCCAACGGCGGTCAGCAGCGTCGCTCGGTTCGGGGCCGGGCGGTCCGGCCGCGCGGCGGCATACCGGCAGAGCCCCTCGGCGTTCGGCTCGCAGCCGGAGCAGTGCCGCTCGCTGGGGGCCGGCGGGCGGACCCGGTCGGCGCGGATCTGCGCGAGGGCGACCTTAAGCCATCGTTCCTCGGCGTCGCCGTACGGGACCTCGACCCACCCTTCCCGGGCGCCGCTCCCCGCGACGTCGCCGTACAGCACGATTCCGTGGGTCGGCTTGACGCCGAGCGCCTGGTGGGTTAACCGGCACTCGGCGATCGCCTGGAGCACGTCGAAGACCCGGCCATGGGCCTCGTGATAGCCGACGAACAAATGGGTCGACTTGTACTCCACGGGGAAGACCGACCCGTCCGATCGGCGGACGATGAGGTCCGGTCGTCCGCTGAAGCCGAGCTCCGGGTCGGAGAGGTTCGCCCCGTGGGCGCGCAGGGCGGGGTCGAGCCGGACCCGCTCGGGGGGGAACAGCATCGGGAGATCGCGCTCCCCCTCGTCCACGTAGACGAGCGTGTCGGTCGGGGCAAGGTCGAGGCGTCCCTCGATCGCGCGGGCGCGCATCGTTGGCGGGTCGAACAGCGGGGATCGATGGACCGGGACGACGTCGACGGGCGTCAGCGGCCCCCTCGCGGGGCTCCCGCCGACGGCGTGCCGGCTGTGGTGGAGCTCCATCTCGTACGGACACCGGTAGTACGTCACGAGGTCGTGAGGGGTCAGGTGCTCGAGCGCGGGTAGGATCATCGGGGCCTGCATCGGGCCCCGGTCGCGGGATGGGGGCTATGAACCTAGGCTTGGAGCGGCAGCGTCGGGGCGACGGCGGCGATCACTGGGGTAGCTCGACCCACATCCTGCGTCCGGCCCATGCGACGGAGCGGGCGGACGCTGGCGAGGCGTCGGCCGCATGCCATTCGACCCGAACCCCGGTGCTCGGCGAGCCGACGAACGCCCGGGCCGCGAGGAGGGGCCGACCGGACCAGACGGTCGGGGCGGCGGGCTCGATCAGGTACTCCCGCAACGCCTCGGCGGTGGACCGCACCCCCTCCGCGCTCGTCCGGATCGAGATCCGGTCGACCGCCCCCCGACCGTCGATGACGCGCCGCGCGACGGACCCGGTGAGGGCCCAATCGGCCGTCCGCCCGCCGAGCCGGTCGATGACCTCCCCGAGCGCCCCTTCCCATGGGACCTCGGCGGCGGCGTACTGCTGGTCGAGGAGGGCGGCGAGCACGAAGCGCATCCTCTGGTAGGCCGCCCGCACGTTCGCGGTCTCCGGGTCCGGGAGCTCGAAGCTCCGCTCCCAGCACCTCCGCCCCCCGAACTGGCACATCTCGGGGGGGAACGCCCAGCCGAGCGGCTCGAGCGCTCCCTTCGGCGGCCCGCCCGCGTCCTCCCCTCCCGCCTGGGCATGGTAGGTGAACCGGACCCGGTCCGGATACCGGTCCCGGGTGAGCTGGTGGAGGAGGCCCCCGCCGAGGTCCGGGCCGCTGATCATGTCGCGGGAGGTCGGGGGCCCGAAGGGGAGCGGCCGGAGCGGGGGATCGGCCATCGGGCTACCGGGCGAGCGGCCCCTACGCGATCGCCTTGAGCTCCGGCGGGAGCGGGATCGTGCCGGTCCTGAGGCCGACCAAGCCCCGCTCGACCCGCGCGTGGAGGTACTGGCCGTTGACGAGCGGCTTCCACCCGCTCGCGTTCGCGTCGCACGGCTCGCTCGCGACGACCACCTCGCGGGGGTCGGCCCGGTAGGCCATCTGGTAGTACGGGGCGGAGGTGTCGAGGAGGCCGGTCCCGTGCTCGCCGCGGGAGTTGCAGAAGGCGAACAGTTCCTCCGGCCCGCGGGAGAAGAGCACGTTGAGCCCCGAGTACGGGCCACCCCTCGGCGAGCCCCGCTCCTGCCAGACCCGGAAGAGGTCGGCCATCACCCGGCTGTACGCCGCAACCGGCTCGGGGATCTCGTCAAGCCGCTTCAAAAGGAGGAGGAAGAGGATCTCGCTGTCGTTGATCCCCTGGACCTTCTCCTCGTACGCGCCGAGCAACGGCCGGGTCTCCCGTGGGAAGAAGATCGAGCCGTTGTGGGCGAAGAGCGTCTGGCGGAAGGCGAACGGCTGGCTGTTCTCGAGCGCCCGCAGTCGGTCCTCCGGGAGCTTCATCGGGTTGCTCGCCTTCCGCAGGTGCGCCATCACGAGCGGGCCCCGGGCCCGGTGCGCGGCGGCCCGGAAGCGTTCGATCTCGCCCGGTTCGTGGGCCCCGCGGATCCCCTTCTCTAGGTGGCGGGGCTCCCCCGGGGTCACCCAGGCGATCCCCCATCCGTCGGTCTGGATCTGGGCGGAGGAGGCGTCCGACTGGCGCAACAGCGAGCGCTCGGAAGTCGCGAGCCACGGCTCGGCCGTGGACCTCCCGTTCCCGAGGAGGCCGAAGAGACGGCACATCGGGTGCGCGTACGCCCCCCGGGTTATAGGGGTCGCGGCGCCAGGGGGTAACCCGAGAGGAATCCCTGGAGCAACCCTTTTACTGGGGTCTGGCGCCTATCTAGTCGGAGGCGAAGGCGATGGTGCACGTCGAGGTCACGCCGGCCGCCTACGACCAGGTGCTGAAGATCCTCCACAAGGATGGGAAGGAGGGCCAGGCCCTCCGGTTATACGTCCAAGGGGGCGGGTGCTCCGGCCTCACCTACGGGATGACGTTCGACAGGGCCGAGTCCGGCGACGAGATCGCGTTCGAGCGGGAGGGGCTCAAGGTCGTGGTCGACCGTTCGAGCGCACCGCTCCTCGAAGGGCTCAAGGTCGACTACCGGCTCGGGCTCGAGGAGTCCGGCTTCAAGATCTTCAACCCGAACGCCAAGTCGACCTGCTCGTGCGGCAAGTCGTTCTCGGCATGAGATGGGCGTCGGGGATTCGCGTTAAATAGGGGGCGACCGCTACACGCCCCGTCGGGGATCGAGGAGGGCCGACAATGACGATGAACATCGAGGTCAGCAACGAGGCGAGGGACCAGGTGCGCCACCTCATCCAGGGGCAGAAGCCCGGCACGGCGGTTCGGGTCTTCCTCCAGGCGGGCGGCGGCGGAGGCTGCGGATGCGGCTCCGGCGGGGCCGGCGGCTGCTGTGGCGCGGGCGAGGGCGGGAGCTCGAGCTCCCCGTCGTTCGGCATGGCGTTCGACCGACCGCGCAACGGCGACGAGGTCGTCAAGGTTGACGGGTTCAGCGTCGTCGCCGACTCGATGACCTCCGAGATGCTCGAGGGCGCCAAGATCGAGTTCGTCCAGGAGCTCAACGAGTCCGGCTTTAGGATCATCCCGAAGGGCGGCCCCGCCCCCGCGATGAACGCGGGCGGCGGCGGTTGTGGGTGCGGCGGCGGCGGGTGCGGCTGCGGGTAGACCCCGCGGGACGCCTCGACCCGAGCTCGCCCGCGCCGTAGCGCGGGTCCGTATCGAAGCGCGATCGCTCGTCGGGGCTGTTCGCCCCTACACCCGGGGCGGGGCGGCGATCCGCGCGGGGGTCACGAGGGCGCGGAACGCGGGCGCCGCGCTCGGCCGCGTCAAGCGGTCGAGGTCGCGGTCGAGCCCGATTTCGGCGAGGTTCTGGGCGTAGCCCGTCGTGCGGTCGATCGACTGAAGGATGAGCCCCAAGGAGCGGATGGCGATCGGGGGCAAGCGCTCCACCGAGTCGCGCATGAGGAGCCGGTCGGCGAGCGCCGTCCGGGTCTCCTGGAGCGCCTCCCCGACGTCGAGGAGCTCGTTCGCCCGCACCGCGTCCGGTTGCGCGGCGACGGCGTTCGCCGCCGTCAGGTGCTCGAGCGCCTGGGTGTGGTAGTCGGAGAGCATCCGGCGGACCGGCTCCGGCACCCCGATCTCGGCGAGGCGGCTTCCGTGCTCGCCGATCAGCACCGCGTGGTCGCCGACCCGCTCGAGGTCGCGGGCCCAGAGGAGGAACCGGAAGGTGTTCCCGAGATCGGGAGCCGGTCGCCCGGCGGAGTCGAGCGAACCCAGGCGCAGGCCGCGCTCGATCTGCCAGGCACAGCGGTCGACCTCGTCGTCGCGCGCCGCGAGCGACGCGGTGGAGGTGACCGGGGAGCGCGTCCACGACCGGCCGGCATCGAGGTGGAGGTCGTGCACGAGCTGGAACATCCGCTGGAGGAGCTTCGGCACGGGGAGGCCGGTCCCCATCGAGACGTCCCGGAGGAGGAGCGTCGTCCCTTCCTCGGTGACGCTCTCGGTGTGCCCCGTCCGGCGAGCGAACGAGCGCGCAACGGCCCGGGTCTGCGGGGTGAGCCCCTCGGGCTGCCGCAGCACGAACTCGGTGGCGCCCGCCAGGTACGCCCCGATCAGCCGGCGGAAGAGGTGCTCCCCGGGCTCCGTCGGGTCGACCTCCACGATCGCGCTCGAGGGCCCCCGGGCGCGCTCGTTGTCCCGCACCAAGAGGGAGCCGTCCGGGAGAGAACGTAGGTAGACCGATTGGCCGGGGACGAGGCCCCGTTGGCCGACCCAGTCGCGGGGGAGCGAAACCCCCACCGTCACGGCGCCCATGCGCTGCAGTCGTCGGGGCACCGGGCTTCGGGACTCCCCGCCGATCCGCGGGAGCTCGTTCGATCCTCTCATCGGGGTCGCCACCGCCCGCAGCTAATATATATCTTATTCAGTTAGAATATAGATTTGTATATATGTATATGTTTGGGTATGCGTTCTCCGAACCGATCCCGCGGGCCGCGCTCCCGGGCGGCGTTACCATTATTCGTAACACTTATCGTCGGGCCAGACGGTCCCGCGGCATGTTCAGCCGCGCCGAGCGGGCGTTCCTCGAAGCGGTCGCGGGCGACCGATCCGGTCCGCCCCTCGCGGCCGTCGAGCGCGCGTTCCCCAACCCCGCCTACCGCCGCAAGCTCATGTGGTCGATCCGTCGGAAGGCGGCGCGCTCCATGGCGGATTGGCGGCTGTATGGGGAGGCCGCGCAGCGCGAGCATCGGCTCGTCGCGCCCGAGGCTCGGCGAACGCCGTCGCCCCCCTCGGTCTTCGCGGACCCCCTCGCCGCGCTCGCCGCCGCCGTCCGGCGCCGGGTCGCGCCCGGG
>JASHSI010000109.1 GCA_030040915.1 Thermoplasmata archaeon
CGGCGAACGACTGCGCGAGCTGCTCCCGAACCGCGACGTCGTGGGGGTCCTCGGAGAGGACCCGCTCGGCGAACTCCCGGAAATCGTCGGCCCGGTTCGCTGCCCGCGCGGCGTCAGCGGCCCGGCGGATCTCGCCCACCTCGTGGGGGTTCGCCGCGATCAGGGCGCGGTAGGTCGTGAACCCCTCGTCGAGGCGCCCGCTCGTGAGCTGGAACTCGGCGAGGGCCCGCGTCGCCTCAAGGTTCCCGGGGGAGATCTCGAGGAGCTTCTGGCAGGTGGAGATCCCGAGGTCGAACCGGCGCGTCCGTTGGGCGAGCTGCCGGAGGGCATGGAGGTTCGCCACGTTCCTCGGCTCGCGCGTGAAGAGCTCCTCCCGCACCGCGATGGCGAGCTCGGGCGACTCACCGGTCGATTCGATGCGCTCGGCGAGCTCGGCGACCTCGGCCGGCTCGAGGCGGGCCGACGACTCGGAGGCGAGGCGGAACTCGTCGAGCGCGTCCTTGCGCTGCCCCGCCGCGAGATGCAGGCGACCGGCGATCAGGGCGAGGCGGGGGTCCCCCGGTCGCGCCGCGCGCGCGGGGGCGATCGCATCGAGGGCGGCGGCGACCTGGCCGAGCTCCGCGAGCAGCTCGACGTGGGCGAAGAGGAGCTCCGGGTCGTTCGGGGAGGTGGTCAGCAAGGCTTCGCACGTCTGCAACGCCTGCTCGGCCCCGCCGTGGGCCTTCGCGAGCTGGAGCGAGCGGCGCTGGGCACCCGGGTGGTTCGGCGAGAGCCGGATCGCCTTCTCGACGTACTGGGTCGTCGTCGGGTCGAGCTCCTGGGCCTTGAGGTACGCCTCGGTGGCCTCGGGCGAACGGCCCTGGAGCTTCAGCGCGTCGCCGAGGGTCCCCCAGATCGCCTTGTTGTTCGGGTCGAGCCGGACCGCCTGCTCGAGGAGCGGGAGCGCGGCGACGGACGCCTCCTTGTTCGTGGCGAGGAGCATCTGGGCCTTCCGGTAGAGGAGGGCCGGGAACGACGGTGCGATCGTGAGCCCGACGTCGATCGCCCGGCCGGCGAGGTCGGTCTGACCGAGCCGGTAGAACGCCAACGACGTCTCCTCGAGCTGGTGGCCGAGCTCCTCCCCAAACTGGGCGAACTCGGCCCGGCGATCCTCGACGTAGGTGAGGTACGCCGTCAGCTGCTCGATGTACCGCTCCCGCGGGGCCCCGGCCTCGGCGGCCTCCGAGGCGCGGAAGAGCGCTCGCGCTCCCTCGAGCGGTCCGTCCGGCGTCGCCCGGGGGTCGATGGCTTGGGCGGGTGATTCGCCCATCGAAGCCTCCGAACCTTGACTGTCGTTAAATAATTTCACCGGGACTCGACGAGCGACGGACGCGGGAGCGGAGGATCGGGCCGCCTCCCAGTGCCGTCGACCGGGCAAACGTCTATCCTCGGAGCGGTTTACCGCGGGCCGTGCCGCCGCCCCGAAGGACCCACCGCCCGAAGTCGGTGTTCGATCCGGTGCACGGCACCGTGCCTCTTCCCCCGGGCCCGCTCGAGCTCGTCGCCGACCCGGCGTTCCAACGGCTCTGGGGGATCCGACAGACCGGGCTCGCCCACCTCGTCTTTCCGGGCGCGAACCACACGCGGCTCGAGCACTCCCTCGGCGTCTTCTCTGTCGCGGGACGTATCGGCGAGGCGCTCGACCTCCCGAGGGAGGAGTCCCGCCTCCTCGCCGTCGGCGGCCTCCTCCACGACCTCGGCCACGGCCCGCTCTCCCACACGCTCGATGGCCCGATGCGTGAGGTCCTCGGGATCGGCCACGAGGAACGGTCGCGTGCTCTGGTGACCGGCGCGGACCGGCTCGAGTCCGGAGGGCACTCGACCCCGACGCGTATTCCCGAGCTCCTCGAGCGGCAGGGGCTCGGGACCCGCGCGGTGGCGGATCTCATCGATCCGCCGAGCGCGGGAGGTCGGCTCGCCCGGCTCCGCCCCTTGCTGCACGGGGCGATCGACGCGGACCGGATCGACTACCTGCAACGGGACGCGCACTATACGGGGGTGGGCCACGGAGCTATCGACGCCTCCCGATTGCTCGACACGATCCGCTGGCACGCGGGTCGCGTCGTCTTCGCCGAGAAGGGGCGCCAGGCCGTCGAGGGGTTTGTCGTCGGTCGGTCGCTGATGTACTCGGCCGTCTACTTCCACAAGACGGTCCGGGCCGCCGAGGTGATGGCCCAGGCCGCGGTCGAACGCCTCCCGGGCTACCCGGAGGCGGCCCGGCCGATCTTCGCCGAGAACGACGGGGAGCTGTTCGGAGCGCTCGAACGGGCCGGAGGGATCTCCGCCGAGCTCGAGCGGGGCCTGCGGGAGCGACGGCTCTACAAGCGGGTCGCCGCGTGGCGGTCCGTCCCCGAGGGATCGGCCGGCGAGGTCCGCCGGCTCGTTCGGCGACCGGAGGCGCGCCGCGCCCGGGAGGAGGAGATCGCCCGGGCGGTGGGCGCCCCGGAGGGCGCGGTGCTCATCGACCTCTCCGGGAGCCTCGACCCGTCGCCCGGCGACGCGGACTGGTCGCGCCTCGGCATCCTGGACGGGAACCGGGTCACCTACCCGTTCCGCGAGCCCGGGATCTGGCGGGAGATCGCCCACCGGCCCCGGAACCCGTGGCGGGCCGCGGTGTACGCCCACCCTCGCCACGCGGCGGCGACCGCCCGCTACCTGACGCGGCGCTCGTGGCTCGGGTAGCGATCCCGCCGGCGGCGTCGAGCACCCACGCCCACTGCGGCCCGGTGAGCTCGACGATGGAGAGGCGACCGATGCGCGCGAGCGGGGAGTCGGCGAACACGGGCTCGGCCTTCAGCCGCTCGAGCGGGATCGGCTCGGGGAGCGCGCGGACCGGGGCGATGGGGACCGTCCACGATCCCCGAGGGTCCTCCGGGTCCGGTCGGGGCGTCCCGGCGACCCGGGCGATTCCCACGATACGGCGCTCTCCGCCGGTGTGATAGTAGAGGACCTCCTCGCCCGGTCGCATCGCGCGGAGGTTCTTCAGGGCCGTCGGATTGTGCACCCCGCTCCACTCCGTCCGCCCGTCGCGGACGAGGTCGGAGAAAGCGTAGTGCGTCGGTTCCTCCTTCACGAGCCAACGCCGAGGGGCTGGGTCGCTCACGCCACCACGATCCCCTGCGGCGTGATCGCGAACGGCCGCCGCTCCGGGTCGTGGGCGGAGCCCCGCATCCGGACAACCTTGACCTGACGGATCGACCGGTCCCCGACCCACTTGCGCGTCAGGAGAATCTCGCCGCGGGTGAGGATCTCCTCCGGGGCGAGGACGAGAGGGTTCCCGGGCGTCGCCGTGATGATCGTCGTCGCCTCCCGCTCGCTGAGGAACCTCAGGAGCGACTGGATCTCCGTGCGGTCGGCCTGGGGATCGGTGCTCACCTTCACCGTGAAGCGCCGGATCGACGTGATCGAGTCGACGAGGACGCGCGTGAAGTTCGCCTGGTTCATCTGGTGCCGCAGCTTGAGGTGGATCGATTGGATCGAGATGTCGTCGTCCCCCTGGGCCTTTCGGCTCTCGGCGGAGATGTCGCGCATCTGCCGGACATCGCTCAGCGCGCGGATCTCCTGCACGTCGGCCATCCGCTTGATCGCCCGCGTGCCCGGGTTCGCGTCGAGCGTCCGCACCGAGGAGAGGTCCCAGCCGAACGAGCGGACGTTCTCGAGGATCTCGTTCGGGGGTTCATCGACCGCGACGAGGAGCACCGACTCCCCCCGCTGGAGCCCCTCGAGGAGGAAGCGCATGCCGATGAGCGTCTTCCCGCTCCCGGTGCTGCCCGTGAGGAGGTAGGGCCGGCCGGGCCAGAGCCCGCCCCCGAGCATCCGGTCGAGTCCGGGGATCCCGGTCGAGACCCGGTCGGGGAGTTCCGTCACGGACGGGCCTCCGCTCCGTCCGCCGGCTTCTCCTCCGACGGGACCGGGGGGACCGGCGTCGCCGGTTCGGAGCTCGCGGGGACGGGGGTCCCGGACTCCGGCGGGGGCGTCCCGGGGCTCGCCCCGGTGACGGGCGGAGCCTTACGACGTCCGGTCGACCGGCGACGGGGCGCCGTGGGGGCGACCTCCCCCTCCGCGGTCTTCGCGCGCCGCCGACGGGGGGCGGGTTTCTTCGCGATCGGCCCCTCGGCCGGAGCGGGCGCGCCCGACGGTTCGATCGGGGTCGGCGCGCTCGCGGCCTCCGACGACGGCGAGGCGGGCGCTACCATCTCGGC
>JASHSI010000110.1 GCA_030040915.1 Thermoplasmata archaeon
GCGCGGGCGATCGAGGAGTGCCGGATCCGGGACGCGGCGGAGGCGGTGTACGCCGAGTTCCCGAGCGTGCTGCGGCGCTACCTCGCCCGCGGCGGGGTCGAGGGGGATACGCTCCGGAGGGCGACCCGCGCCTGGATCGCGACGATGAGCCCGTTCACGCCGCACGTCGCCGAGGAGGTCGGCGACGGCCACTTCGACCGCCTGGTCGCCGCCTCGCCGTTCCCCCGCGCGGACGACTTCCCCGCGCACCCGGGGGCGCTCTCGTCCGAGCGGGTCATCGAGCTCCTCGAGGAGGATCTGCGGGCCGTCCTGCGGCCCGGTCCGGGGCGGGAGGACCTTCCCGACGAGGTCGTCGTCTTCGTGGCGGCCCCGTGGAAGAGGTTGGTCGAGGCCTGGCTGCGCGAGGAGGCCCGTCCGGGCGACGCGCCCCCCGGGATCAAGGAGGTCATGGAGCGGGCGAAGGGGCACCCGGAGCTCGCCGCATACCGGGGCGAGCTGGCGCGGTACGTCGGACGGGTCGCGCCGACCCTCCGCACCGAGACCGCCCCTCCGGCCGAGGCGACCGACGACCTCGCGATCCTCCGTTCGGCGTCGGGCTACTTTACCCGCCGCTTCCGCTTCCGCTCCTTCGCCGTGGTGCCCGAGGACGAGGGGGAGCCGCTCGACCCGATGGGGCGCCGCGAGCGCGCCCGCCCGGGGCGTCCCGCCTTCTACCTGTTCGGGCGCGGCGGAGCGACGGAAGGAGGCCGATGACGTTCCGGCGCTCGGAGTTCCACAGCCACACGATCCTCACCGACGGGGAGGTCGTGGGGATCGAGATGATCCGCAACGCCGTCGCCCGGGGGCTCCGCGCGATCACGGTCACCGACCACGTGAGCCTGGGGAACATCGACTGGATCGTCGAGGCGGAGATCGCCGAGTGCGAGCTCGCCCGGGACTGGGAGATCGCGGCGATCCCGGGGGTCGAGATCACCCACGTCCCTCCGGACCGTCTCGACGAGGCGGTCCGGAGGGCCCGGCGGGCCGGGGCGCGGATCGTCGTGGTCCACGGGGAGACCCTCGCCGAGCCGGTCCTCGCCGGGACGAACCGGGCGGCGGTGACGAACCCCGAGGTCGACATCCTCGCCCACCCGGGATACCTGACGCCGGAGGAGGCGGATCTCGCCCGGGAGAACGACGTATTCGTCGAGCTCTCCGGCCGGCGTACGCACATGGTCGCGAACGGCCACGTCGCGCGCATCTCGGAGCGTAGCCGGGCGACGATGATCGTCGACTCCGACGCGCACAGCCCCGAGGAGCTGTTGACCCAAGCGGAGGCCGTCGCGGTCGCGCGCGGGGCCGGGCTCGGACCGGAGCTCGTCGATCAGGCGGCGGGCCGGGCCCAGGCGACCCTGCTCAAGCGGCTCGGAATCGACCCGTAGCCCGGCGCCGGCTCGCCCCGCGCCGGGCCGCGCGACCGGCGAAGTTGAGGTGCATCCGGGAGGGGGTCGGATGGGCGCTGACGGCCCGGTACTTCGCCCCGGCCTTGGCGCCGTACCCCTTCGCGACCTTCCCGGAGATCTCGAAATAGATGAGCTGGCCGACGGGCATCCCCGCGTAAATCCGCACCGGGAGCTTCACCGACATCTCGAGCGTCCAGTAGTTGCAGAACCCCTCGTCCCCCTTCCCGGCGGTCGAGTGGATGTCGATGCCGAGCCGGCCGACGCTCGACTTCCCCTCGAGGAAGGGGACGTAGCCGTGGGTCTCGGTGTACTCCTGGGTCACCCCGAGGTAGAGCTGGCCGGGGATGAGCACGAACCCCTCCTTCGGGATCCGGAACTCGTCCACCACGTTCGGGCTCCGGGCGTCGAGGGCCCCGTCGCGGTACGTGGCGAGGTAGGGGCCCAGGTGGACGTCGTAGGAGTTCGACCCGAGGCACGCCCGACGGAACGGCCGGATGACGATCCGCCCCCGCTGGACCTCCTCGAGGATCCGGGTGTCGGAGAGGATCATGTGGGCGGCGCTCGGGAACGACCGGCCCGTATAAGCGCTGGGCCGCGGCGGACGGACCGCCCCGACGGCAAAGACGAGATGAACCCGCGACCGGTCCTCGCGCCATGAGCTCGACCTCCCCCTGGCCCGTGACCGACACCCTCGATGCCGGCGGCGAGCGATCGACGATCTATCGCGTGGACCGGATCCCCGGGATCGACCCGGAGCGGGTGGCCCGTCGCTCCCGGACCCGGCGGATCCTCCTCGAGAACCTTCTGAGGAACCTCCCCCGCGGACCGGCCGATCCGAAGGCGGTCCGGGCGTTCGCCGCAGGCGAGTCGACCGAGGACCTGCCGTTCTATCCGGCCCGGGTCCTCCTCCAAGATTTCACGGGCGTCCCGGTCGTGGCCGACCTGTCGGCCGTCCGGGCCGCGGCCGTGGCGAAGGGCGCGGCCCCGGAGCAGGTCAACGCCACGGTCCCGGTCGACCTCGTCATCGACCATTCGGTCCAGGTCGACAGCTTCGGCCGGAAGGACTCCGGCCTCATCAACCTCGACCGGGAGTTCCAGCGCAACGGGGAGCGCTACGACTTCCTCCGCTGGGCCCAGCAGGCGTTCCGTAAGTTCCGGGTCGTGCCGCCCGGGAACGGGATCGTCCACCAGGTCAACCTCGAGTACCTCGCGACCGTCGTCGAACGACGCGAGCCGAACGGCCGCCCCGAGGCGTTCCCGGACACGCTCATCGGTACCGACTCCCACACGACGATGGTGAACGGCGCCGGGGTCCTCGGATGGGGCGTCGGCGGCATCGAGGCCGAGGCGGCGATGCTCGGTGAGCCGTACTTCCTGCCCCGGGTCGAGGTGGTGGGCGTCGAGCTCGCCGGAAGGCTTCCCGAGGGGACGACCGCCACGGACCTCGTCCTCACGGTCACCCGGGCGTTGCGCGCCAAGGGGGTCGTCGACAAGTTCGTGGAGTTCTACGGGCCCGGGCTCGACGCGCTCTCGGTCCCCGACCGGGCCACGGTCTCGAACATGTGCCCCGAGTACGGGGCGACGGCGGCCCTGTTCCCCATCGATGAGGCGACGATCGGATACCTCAGGGGCACCGGTCGGCCCGCGGGCCTCGTCGCGAGGGTCGAGGCGTATGCGCGCGCCCTCGGCCTATGGCGCGAGGCCGGGGAGCCCGATCCGCTCTTCGACGACCTCCTTTCCATCGACCTCGACGCCATCGTCCCGACCGTCTCGGGTCCGAAGAACCCCGAGGAGAGCCTCGCCCTGCCCGCCGTGCCCGGCTCCTTCCGACAGGCGCTCGCGGCGTACCGGAAGGACCACCCCCGCCGCGCCCGGCCGAACGGGGGCCTCGACCTCCCGGACGGCGCGGTCGTCATCGCCGCGATCACGAGCTGCACGAACACCTCCAACCCGTCGGTGATGGTCGGCGCGGGGCTGATGGCCCAACGCGCCCGCGCCCGGGGGCTCACGGTCCCCTCCTTCGTCAAGACCTCGCTCGCCCCCGGTTCAAAGGTCGTGACCGAGTACCTCGCGCGGGCCGGACTCATGGCGCCGCTCGAGGCGCTCGGGTTCGATCTCGTCGGGTACGGCTGCACCACTTGCATCGGCAACAGCGGCCCGTTGCCCGAGCCGGTCGCGGAGGCCGTGGAGGCGAGCGATGGGTACGTCGCCGCGGTGCTGAGCGGGAACCGGAACTTCGAGGCGCGCATCCACAACCAGGTCCGGGCGAACTACCTCGCCTCGCCGATGCTCGTGGTCGCTTACGCGCTCGCGGGCCGGGTCGACCTCGACCTCTCCCACGACGCGATCGCGCACGCGGCGGACGGGAAACCCGTCTACCTTCGGGACCTCTGGCCCTCGGCCGACGAGATCCGGCGGGTCGTCGAGCGCACGCTCGACCCGGAGCTGTTCCGCGAGAAGTACCGGCGGATCACCGAGGGGGACCCCCACTGGGAGCACCTGCCCACCCAGGGCCGCCGGTCGAACTACGCGTGGGACCCTCGGTCCACCTACCTGCGGTTGCCCCCGTACTTCGAGCTCCCCCCGCCCCCGCCGCCGGAAGCGGACGGGACCCTCGTCCGCGACGCCCGGGTCCTCGCCTCGCTCGGGGACCGGGTCTCCACCGATCACATCTCGCCGGCCGGCGAGATCCCCGAGGCGAGCCCGGCGGGCCGCTACCTCGTCGAGAACGGGGTCGCGCCGGCCGACTTCAACACCTACGGGACCCGCCGCGGGAACCACGAGGTGATGGTGCGCGGCACCTTCGCCAACGTCCGGCTGAAGAATGCGCTCGCCGGGGGCCAGGAAGGCGGTGTCACCGCCCACCTCCCCGACGGCGTCCCGATGACGATCTTCGAGGCGAGCGGCCGGTACCGGGCCGAGGGCGTGCCGCTCGTCGTCGTCGCCGGGGCCTCCTACGGCCAGGGCAGCTCGCGGGACTGGGCCGCGAAGGGACCCCGTCTCCTCGGCGTCCGGGCGGTCCTCGCGAAGAGCTTCGAGCGGATCCACCGGGGGAACCTCGTCGGCATGGGGGTGCTTCCGATCGCCTTCCGGCCGGGCGAGGGGGTCGCCGAGCTCGGGCTCACCGGCCGCGAACGGTTCACCATCGCCCTCCCGCCGGGGCAGGGGCTCGCACCCCGCTCGATCCTGCGCGTGCGCGCGGTCGGCGACGACGGGAGCGCGAAGGAGTTCCCCGCGGAGCTGCGGATCGACTCGCCCGTCGAGGTGGCATACTACCGGGTGGGCGGCATCCTGCCCTACGTGCTCGGCCGGCTCCTACCGAAGGGGGCCTGACCGGTCCCGGAGAGCTCGAACAGGAGCGAGGCGTACCCGACCACCCGGGCCATCGGCTCGGCCTCGCCGGAGTGGCCCCAGGCGAGCTCGCGGACGCCGAGCGCTTCGCCCTGGAGGGCCAGGAGGAGCACGGTCGTGGGGGCGATCCCGCACATCGAGATCCGCTCCCGCTCGACGGTCCGGTAGAGCCCCTGCGCGTCGCGCTCCCGGATCCGGTCGAGCGCGAGGCGGTCGAGTCGCCGGGCCTCGTCGGCGGGAACGTAGTGGGAGAAGTCCGTCGACGCGAAGAGGAGCACGTCCTTCCCGTCGATCGCCGCTCGGACGGCCCGGGCGACCTCCTCGAGGCGCTCGAACCGGTCGTATCGGACCATCAATGGGACGATCCGGGGAGCCGGCTCCACGTACTGCAGGAACGGCAGCTCGACCTCGATCGAGTGCTCGTTCGCGTGGGCCGTCTCGTCCACCCGGATCGGGGGGCGGTCGAGCCGCTCGACGAGCGGGGCGTCGATGCCGACGGGGCCGAGCGGGGTGGCCCAGCGACGGTTCGACAGGGCGAACGGCGCGCCGTCGCCGTGGTGGTCGACGCCGAGGAGGAGGATCGCCGAGGCGGCCCGGTCCTCGGCGATCTCGCGGAACGCGCGGGCCGCGATCGGGCCGGAGTACTGGTACCCCGCGTGGGGCACGATCGCGGCGCGGATTCGCCGCTCAGGCCGGCGGCGCCGCAGGGGGAGCTCTCCCGGACCCCGCGGATCGAGGAAGCAGCGCTCGATCTCCGTCGCGAGCTCGGCCGCGTCGGCCGGGTAGAACTGCCCCGCCACCGCCGGGGGTCGGGGCTCGATCGGCATCGGCGCTACGCCGCCGAGAGGGTGCTGACGAGGGATCGGGCGTCCGCCTCGTCGAGCCGCGCCCGCGGATGGACCGCGAACGGGTTCTCCTCCCCGTAGCGAGGGATGATGTGGAAGTGCAGGTGGAAGACGATCTGGCCCGCCTTCGTCCCCTGGTTGAGCGCCACATTGTAGTGGCGGGAGAGCCGCTCGACCCGTCGGCAGACCTGGGCGAGCGCCCGGAGGAACGCCGCGTGCTCCTCCTCCGGCAGGTCGGTCAGGCGATCGACGTGCCGTTTCGGCACGACGAGCAGGTGCCCTCGGGTGTACGGGAAGAGGTCGAGGAAGGCGACCGCCTCCTCGTCCTCGTAGAGCGTGTGCGCGGGGGCCCGGCGCTGGACGATGTCGCAGAAGATGCAGTCCGCCGCGTCGCCGCCCAGCCCCCTCCCCCCGCGGTCAGCTAGGTTTCCGTCGAAAAAAGGGTTCGCCCGGGGTGGACGCTCCGTTATCCGCCCTCCGAAGTTGGCTCTGGCGTGACCTCCCCCCGGCCCGGTCGGGCCGCCGGCCCGGTGGCCATCGCCGTCCTCCTAGCCCTCTCGCCCGCACCCCTCCTGGCCGGAGGGCATCTCCCCGCCCCCGCCTCGGCCGTCGGTTGGTGGACGGGCCTCCTCGTGGACGCCTCGGTGGCGGGCGGGCATCCCCTTCCGCCGAGCGCCCCGATCGAGCTCACGGTGGTGCTGGAACCGAACGACGGCGCCGGGCTCCTCGCGTTCGATCGGGCCGTCATCGACCCTCGTTCGCCGGAGTACGACCACTTCCTCACCGAGGGGGAGTTCCTCGAACGGTTCGCCCCCTCGGTCGCGAACGCGACCGCGCTCTCGAGCTACTTCCGGTCGGAGGGGGCCACGGCCGCCACCCTCTCGACCGACCGCCTGGCCCTGGACGTGAGCCTCCCGGCCTCGGGCGTCGCCCGCTCGTTCGGGGTGGCGCTCTCCGAGGCGGCCGGATCCGGCGGGACGACGGTGCGCTACCTCACCGGGGCGCCGAGCTTACCGGCTCGGCTCTCGCCGATGGTCTCCGCCGTGGTCGGTCTCACGGGCCCCATCGGCCCGGCCGCTCTCCCGTCCACCGCAACGTCGCTCCGCGTCCTCGGCTCCGGGCTCGAGCCGGAGTTCCTGAACGGGAGCGGCCCGTACCAGGGGACGCAACTGTTCGTCGGATCGGACTTCGACCGCCTCTACGACGAGAGCCCGCTCTTCCCCAACGACACCATCTCGGTCCAGAACGCGAGCTACGCGTCGAAGGAGGCGGTGGCGACGCTCCTCGAGAGCGGGTTCAACGAGAGCGCCGGGGAGAACCTCGCCCCGTTCGACCCGAGCGCGGTGAGCGACTACTTCAACTCGACGTTCGCCCCCCAGTGGCCGAAGCCGACGGTCATCGGCGTGCCGGTGCCGATCGGCGGGACCACGCCACCCTCCCCCGGACCCCCGAACGGGCTCGGCGACGACACCGGCGACGTCCTCGAGAACTCCCTCGACCTCGAGATGGCCGGGAGCCTCGCCCCCGGGGCGCTCGTCGCGAACTTCTACCTCCCGGCGAGCGCCGAGTACTCGGCGAACTCGACGGCGACCGACGTGTCGACGGCGGCCGACTTCGCCCAGGCGCTCGGCGACGCGCTCGCCTACAACTACTCGGGGCGGACGCTCGTCTCGGTGAGCGCCTCGTTCGGGATCGTCGCGCTCTCCGACTCCCTGTGGGACGAGGAGCTCGACCACGCGGCGGCGGACGGGGTGACCGTCGTCGCGTCCAGCGGGGACTCGGGGGACGCCCCCTCCTCGGTCACGAACGAGTACCTCGGGGGAGGGCCGAGCTGGCCGGCGGAGGACGCGTTCAACGCCTCGGGGACGATCGCCGTCGGCGGGACGACGATCGCGGCGAGCGGGTCGGCGACCGCCTCCTACACGGGGTCCGGGGTGCCGCCGGTGAGCTACGACCCCTCGACCGGGTCGATCGCGGCGTCGGCCGCCTGGTCGGACACCCTCGGGGGGAGCGGGAACTACACGGGGAGCGAGGGGGGCGGGGCGCCCGGGGTCGCCGAGCCGGCCTGGCAGTTCGACTCCGCCGCCCAGCCCGCGATCGCTTCCGCGGAGGGGGCGCAGGGGCTCGCGGCGCTCGCCCGCGCCGAACCGGACGTCGCGTTCGCCGCGAACGACACGATCGCCTTTGTCGGGAACGCGAGCTCGGGGAACCCCGCGGCCGAGCTCCTCCAGGGGACGAGCATCGCCGCGCCGTTGTTCGCCGGCCTTCTCGCCGAGTGCGCGGCGGTGGAGGGGCACGGCTTCGGCTTCCTCGATCCGGCGATCTACCGGATCGCGAGCTACTTCGCGGCGAACCCGGGCCCGACCGACCCGCTCCTCGATGTCACGATCGGTCACAACTACGAGTTCCAGGCGGCGGTCGGCTGGGACGCCGTGACCGGGTGGGGCGGGATCGACGCGGCCCGCTTCCTCGTCGCCTTCTCGAACCAGACGATCGAGGGGTACACCTACGACGGTCCGACCCCCGGGATCCCCGTTTCCGCGGGCCCGACCCCGACGCCGACCCTCCTCGGGCTCGTCCTGATCTCGGTGCTCATCGTGATGGTCCTCGGGGTGATCGTCCTGTGGGCCCGCTCCGGCCGCCGCGTCGCCCAGTCGCCCGCCTTCGGGCCGGTCGCGCCGGGCCCCGGGGACCCGAACCTGCCCCCGGGGGCGACCTACTTCGACTGCCCCTACTGCGGCCGACCGCGACCGGCCGAGGCGGTCCGCTGCCCCGGGTGCGGGAAGCTGTAGCGCGCCCTACGCCTCGCCGGGCCCCGTCTCTGACTCGGCCCGGGGCGCCTCGGGCGCGGCCGGGACCTCGGCGGGGGCGTCGGGGACCGATCCGGTCCCTACGGGAGGGGCCGGCGCGACGCCGTGCTTCCGCTCGAGGAAGCGTCGGATCTCCTCGGGCTTCGTCGACGCGATGCCGAACTGCTCGGCGAAGTGGCGGGTGGTGGTGAGCTCGAGGGTCGCGCCCTTCGGCTCGGCGTGGACGTATCCGGCCTCGCGCAGGCGTTGGACCTCCTCGTACGCTGGCTCCCCGAGCATCCGGACGAGGCGGCTCTGCACGATCGGCTGGTGGTAGGCGATCAGCGTCAGCGCCTTGACGGTGCGCGGGGCGAGGTCGACCGGCGTCACGGCGTGGGCGGTCGGGACGAACTCGGCCTTGAGCTGGAGGGCGTAGCGGTCCCCCACCCGCTCCACCGAGAGCGCCGTCTGGCGCTGCTCGTAGGTGCGCGCAAGGGCCTTCAGGGCCCCCTGGACCGGGCGGTGGTCGGCGAGCCCGAGGGTCTCGCCGAGCTCGCGCACGGAGAGCGGCTTCCCCGCGGCGAACAGGACCGCCTCGATCCGCAGGACGAGATCGTCGACCTTGGACGGCACCGGACTAGTCCTCCGGCAGGCGCTCCGGCCGGGCCTCGAGGGCCCGGACGAGGAGGAGCGGGCTCGTGCCGAGCGACTCCTGGCGCAGCTCGATCGCGCGCTCCCGCGCGAGGAAGAGCGCCGCGAGGAAGAGCGAGACCAATCGGTCCCGGCCCTGCTCGGGCCGCCATAGGTCGAGGATCGGGAACGGCTCGCCGATCGGATGCTTCATCGCGGCGGCCCACGTGTCGGTGAGGTCGCGCTCGGGGATGTCCCCGTGGACGAGGACCTCGGGGGGCGAGCGCTGCTCGGCGCGGAGGCGCTCCCTCAGTTCCTGGACATGAAGGGCCCGGCGGGCGTCCTCCTCGGCCTCCTGGAAGGCGTCGACGAGCTCGATCAGGCTCACCGGTCGGGTCTCGGGGTGCCGGACCATCGGGGTGAGGCCGGCGGAGTCCGGACCGTCGAGGACCGCCGTGGTGAGGTCGACCGACTCGGGGGTCGACAGATCGGCCAAGTACGTGTCGTCGACCGGCGCCTCCGCCTCCGCGGCCGGCGCGGTCTCGCGGGCCTTGAGGAGCTCCTGGGACTGAAGGTAGAGGATCGACCAGGCCATGTAGAGGAGCCGACCCGCGACCGCGAAGTCGACGGCCCCCTCGGCCCGGACCCGCTCGAGATACGCCTCGGTGAACCGGACGAGGTCGATCTCCCACGGGTCGAACGCCTCCTCGAGCACGAGCTCGAAGAGGAGCGCGGTCGCCTTCTGGAACGGGTCGGGGATGACGACGTGGACCCCCTCCTTGAGATTGCGCACGAGCGCGAGGTAGCGCTCGAGGATCGCCGGCCGCTCGGCCGACTCGCCGATGAGCGACCGGTGGAAGACGAGGTAGTCGACGACCCGTTCGGCCGCCTCGCGCGGGATCGGCGACGCTTCCGAGGCGAGCGCCTGGGCCTGCGGCTCGGAGATCGTCATGCCGCCCCCGCGGGGATGGCGACCGTCGGCGGGGCGGCACGGCCCTCGGCCGCGCGCTCCCGCTCGTCCACGTCGACGATCTCATCGAGGTTGAGCGCGACCACCCGGGAGCAGCCGTCGCCGTGCATCGTCACGCCGAAGATCTGGTGGGCGAACTTGAGCGTCACCTTGCGGAGCGAGATCACGACGAACTGGGCCCGCTCGGCGTTGCGCCGGAGCATCCGGCCGACGTTCTCGGCGTTGACGCCGTCGAGCGACATGTCGACCTCGTCGAAGACGTAGAGCGGGCTCGGATCGTGGCGCTGCAGAGCGAAGACAAAGGCGAGGCTCGCGAGCGACTTCTCCCCGCCGCTCAACTGCTCGAGCCGCTGGACGTTCTTCCCGATCGGTCGGGCCTTGATGAGGAGCCCCCCCGCGAGCGGGTCGTCCGGGTTCTCGAGCGCGATCTCCCCCTCCCCACCCCCGGAGAGCTCCGCGTAGATCTCGCGGAAGCCGACGTTGACTTGGACGACGACGTCGACGAGCTTCTCGCGCTTCTTCTTCTCGATCTCGCCGACGAGCTCGAGCAGCTCCTTCTTCTCCTGGCCGAGCCGGGTGACCTCCCCCTCGAACTCGCCGAGACGGGCCTTCTCCCGGTCGTACTCCTCGAGGGCAAGGAGATTCACGGAGCCCATCGCGTCGAGCTGGGCCTGGAGGGTCTGGATCGAGCGCTTGAGCTCGTCGAGCGGCACCGCCGGTTCGTCCGCCGCCGGCTCGGGAAGGTCCTTCACCGCCGCCTCGACCTCGACGAGGTGGGCGCGCGCGGTCTCCAGCCGTACCCCCTCGCTGTGCTCGAGGTCCCCCTTCGTCCGGAGCGCCTCTTGGCTCGTCCCGAGCCGGGCGACGACCTTCAGGCGCTTCTCCTCGAGCTGGCGGCGCTCCTCGGAGAGGCCCTGGACCCGGGCCGACTGCTTCTGCTCGACCGAGCGGAGCGCCTCGAGCGACTCCTTCGCCTGGTCGCGGTTCGAGATAATCCCCTTGAGCGCCTTCGTCTTCTCGGCGAGGCTCCCCTGGAGCTGGGCGAGCTCCGCCTGGCGCCCCTCGAGCGCCTTCTCCGCGGCCGCGATCGAGGCGCGGAGCGATTCGAGCTCCTTGCCGACCTCGACGCGCTCGTCGTTCGCCGCCTGGTTGGACTCGTGGAGCGATTGGATCTTCTTCGAGAGGGCCGCGGGAAGGTGCCCGAGGTACTCCTGCTGGAGCTTCTCGCGCCGGGCCTTCAGCTCCCCGAGCGTCCGGTCGACGCTCGAGGCGTCGGCCTCCGCCTTCGCGAGGGCCTTCGCCGACGCCGCCTGGGCGGCCTCGATCGTGCGGATCCGCTCGGCCGCCTCGGTGAGGCGGTCGCGCGCCGCGCCGACCTCCTGGGCGAGGAGATCCCGCGTCTGCTTGCGGACATCGGACTGGCCGGAGCGTTTTGCGAGCTCCTCGGAGATCGTCCGGACCTTTTCCCCGACCTTCCCGAGCTCGACCCGGGCCGCCTCGTCCGCGACGGTCTTCTCGCGGAGCTCCTCGCCGAGGCGCCGCAGCTCCTGGGCGTTCTCCTGGCCCGCTCCCCTCGAGAGGTCGAGGAAGCCCCCGGTGATCGCCCCGGTCGCCTCGATGAGCTCGCCGGAGAGGGTGACGAGCCGGACCCCGCCCATCTGGGACCGCGCGCTCGCGAGGTCCTGCATCACGACGGTCTCGCCGAAGACGTACCACAGGGCCGGGCGGATCTCCTCGTCGAAGTGGACGAGGTCGACCGCGAAGCCGACCGAGCCCGGGCCTTGGGCGACGACGAGCGACTTCCCCTTCGGCCGCCCGGGGAGGACCTTGTTGAGCGGGAGGAACGTCGCGCGGCCGCGCTTCTCGGCCCGGAGGAGCTTGATGCAGTCCTCGGCGACCTGGTCGGTCTCGACGACCAGCGCCTGGAAGCGGTTCCCCGCCGCGACCGTGAGCGCCGTCGCATGCTTCTCGTCGAAGCGGATCAGCTCCTGGACGGTGCCGCGGATGCCGGGGATCTTACCTAGGTTGCGCTGCGAGAGGAGGTAGTCGACTGCGGCGAGGGCACCGGCGCCGCCGCCCTTCTCGGCCCGGACCTTGAGGCGGGCGTCGAGGGCCATGTACCGGCGGTTGAGCTCGAGGACCTCCCGGCCCAACCGCTCGCTCTCCGCGCGAAGCGCGTTCTCCTTCGCCTTCGCCTGGAAGAGCTCCTTCTGGAGCTCGGCCGAGGGACGGCCCTGGCCAGCGTCGCCCCCCGCCTCGCGCACCCGCAGCTCGAGGTCCTTGACCTCGAGCTCCCGTGTACGCCGCTCGTCCTGGGCGAGCGCGAGGTCGCGCTCGGCGTTGGCGGACGCGGACTTGGCGCCCTCCCGCGCACCGACGAGCTCTCCCCACCTCGCCTGTGCGGTCTCGAGCTCCCGCTCCACCTGGAGGATCTCCTTGCGGGTCCCGGCGAGCTGTCCCTGCGACGGGTCGGAGCGGGAGGTCGCTTCCTTCAGCTCCGCCGCGAGGGCCTCGGCCCTCTTCTCTACCTCGGCGGAACGGGCCGCGAGCCCCTTCTCCTTGGTCCGGAGGGCGTTCGCCTCCTTCGTATCCCCCTCGCGCTGGGACTTCAAGGTCCCGACGCGCTCGGTGAGATCGGCGATCTCCTGCTCGGCGGTCCGAACGTTCTCGTCGAGCCGCGCGAACGCCATGCGGCGCTCGTCGAGCTCGGCCTTGAACCGCTCCGCCTCGACCCCGCCTTGCTTCGCGATCTCCCTCTCCACGCGATCGAGGTTCTCCGCGAGGGATGCCCGCTCGGACTCGAGCTGGGCGGTCTCGGTCCGGAGCTTCGCGAGCTCATTGTGGAGCTTCGCGAGCTGCGCCTCGCAGCTCGCGACCTCCTGTCGAGCGATCTGGTGGCCGGCCCGGGCGAGGCGCGCCTCGGCGACCCGCTTCTGCTCCTGGATCTCCTTGTACTGGATCGCCTGGAGTCGCTGGGACTCGAGGGCGCCGATGTGCCCCTGGATCTCGGTGAGGAGGGTGTTGATCCGGGAAAGGTTCGATTCGAGGTCGGTCCGCTTCGTGTCCGCGCGCTCGAGTTCCTCGTCGTACTGGGCGATGCCGGCGAGCCGTTCGACGAGCCCCCGCCTCGGGATCGGACCCATGCTGACGATGCGGTTCACGTCCCCCTGCTGGACGAGGTTGTAGCCGTCTCCCGAGAGCCGTGCGTGCGAGAGGAGCGAGTCGATCTCCCCCTGGGTCGATCGACGCCCGTTCACGTAGAAGTAGGAGTAGTAGCCGTTCGGATCGCTCGGTGCGAGCTTGACGTATCGGGTGAGCTCCACCTCCTCGGACTCGAGCGGGAGGAGACGGTCCTTGTTCTCGAAGACCAGGGAGACCTCGCATTCGGTGGCGGGTTTCTTCGACGAGCCGCCGTTGAAGAAGAGGTGGGTGAGGCGGTCGGCCCGCAATGCCTTCGAGCTGGTCGGGCCTAGCACGAACAGGATCGCGTCGGAGATGTTGGACTTCCCCATCCCATTCGGGCCGGCGACACCGGTGAACCCGGGTTGGAAGGGGATCTCGGTCGCCCCCGAGAACGACTTGAAGTTGCGGACCTTGAGCTTCTTGAGATACATCCCCCGATCCCCCGTTCCGCCAATGGCCATCCGTTTGTCGGACAGATGTCGGCGCTCTTGACGGACCTCGCCCGGGCGTATTTAATCGTATAGGCGCAGGCGAACCTCTGGGCCTCGACCCGCCCCCGCTTCGGTCATGCGGGAGGGGCCACCGTTCATCCTCCGTCGGAACCGAACGGGAAAGCTCTCGGAGCCGGACCCCGGGGGGATGGAACGGCACTGGTCGTTCCGCTCGGCCGGGGGTGTCTCCCAGGACCGGAACGGCCCCGAGCGGTTCGTTCGCGGCCTGGAGCAGGCGCTCCGAGTGGCTCCCCGGGGCCACGGCGTCCTCCGACTTTCGCTCGAAACCGGGCCGAAGGGCCGCCTCATCCTGTCCGCCGACGGGCCGGAGCTCGTCGACTGGGCACGGGGGGCGATATTACCGGCCTACCCAGTGAACCGGTGGCGCGAGACCCGGGAAGGGCCAGCGACCGGGCCGCTCGAACGGATCGGGCGAGCGTTCCCGGACCCCGCAGGCCCGTTTCCCTCCCTCCAGGACGGAGCGCTCGCCTGGCTCGATCTGGTGCTCGGGCAGACGCCGTGCCTCCCGGCGGGATTCACCCTCGAGCTTGCGATGGAGCCGGGAGGGTACGGGGCGACGGGACGGGGCCGGCCCGGAGGCCCGCTCGTGCCCCAGCCGCCGGGATTTCGGGTCCCTGCCTCGCCGCTCGCCGCGCGGACGATCGCGGACCGGCTCGAGGAACGTCGCCTCGGGGCAGTATGGGCGCTCCGGGTGAGGCTCCTCCGCCGGGAGAGCCCGGGGTTCGACCCATCGGACGCCGCCGCCCGGCTCGCCGATCTCATCGCCTCGGCCTCCCACCGCGACGGAGGGAGCGGAATCGAGCTCCGGGCCGCCGGGCGCTGGCGGAGTCGGACGGTTCCGGCCATCCTCCTCTCCGCCTCGGAGCTGTCGATGGTCTTTCCCGGGGTCACGGCCCTGTTCCTCCCGCTACCGCTCGCCGGTGTGGAAGACAATCGTCCGCTCACGCTCGGACCGGGGCCGTCGGGCCGGGTCGCCCGGCTGTGGATGGCCCGGGACGAGGGCCGCCACCTCCTGATCCTCGGGGAGACCGGCATGGGGAAGAGCACCCTTCTGGTCCGTCTGGCGGCCCGGGTCTCGCGCGACGCTGGTCTCGTCCTCCTCGATCCGGTCGGGGACACGGGTCGTCGGTTCCTCGACGGGCTCCCCCGCTCGGGTAACCCACCGATCTGGGTATCCCCCGTTCGATCGCCCGTTCGAATCAACGCGCTCGCCCCCACGCGAGGGGAAGCGGTCGGAGGGGCGGTCGCGATCGACCGGGCGATCGACGACCTCGTGAACGCTCTCCGTCGGGTCCGTAGCCAGCGATTCGGTGAGACGCCGTTCTGGGGTCCCCGGATCGAGGAGACCGCTCGGGGGGCCCTCCGAGTCGCCCGAGCCCTGCCCGGAGGGACCCTAGTCGAGGCGGAGCGGCTCCTCGACCGGCCCGGGCCTCGGCCCCACGGGATACCGGAGGGTGTCCGGGCCGCCTACGAGGCGCTCCGGGAGCGCGCCCTCGAGCGACCCGACGAGGTCGAGGGCGCGCGGCGTTTACTGGGAGAGATCGCGGACCACCCGTTGCTCCGCTCGATGCTCTGCGATCCCGAGGCGAGGACGACGATCGATCGCTGGATCGCCCCGGGTCAGGTGACCGTCATCACGGGCGACGCGTCCGAGATCGGGGAGGCGGCCGCCCGCTACCTCCTGGCGGTCTATCTCGCCCTCCTTTGGCCGGCGCTCTGCGCGCGCCCGGACCGCTCCAAGGTCGTCGTGGCGCTCGAGGAGGCGCAGGCGTACGCGCACGAGAGCGCCGCCGAGATGCTCCGGCTCGGGCGGAAGACGAACGTCCACGTCTGGCTCGCGACGCAGTCCCTCGCGAGCCTATCGGACCCCCTCGCCGAGGCGTGCCGGACCAACGCGGCCGATCTCGTCCTGTTCCGGGGCGCGCCGTCCGAGGCGAGGGAGCTCCACCGGTGGGTCCCCTCCGTGACCGAGGAGATGCTCCTCTCCCTCGGCAGGGGCGAGGCGCTCGTGCTCTCCGGGAAGGGTGAGGAGCTTCAGTGGCTCCACCTCGGTTGGGCGCGCCGTGATCCCGGCGAGGGGCCAGGGTCGGTGCCCGCCGGACTAACGGACGTTCCGCCCAACCGGGCCGCCCCCGCGGGTCCATCGTCGGCCGACGCGGCCCGGGACCCGGCCGAGTCGGATCCGGGGGTTCTTCGGATCGTCCGAACGCTCGCGACTGAGGCGCTCGCCCAACCCGGACTTCGCGAGCTCGTCGTCCCGCTCGCTCGACTTCGCCACCTAGTGGGGGACGACGAACGGGCAATCCGGTCGCTAGGGGCCGAGCTGGGCCGGGAGGGGCTTCTGATCCGCTCCCGGGACGGGCCCGAGGGCCGGCAGTGGGTACTGGACGCCGAGCGGTTGCGTCGGGAGATCCTCCCCGTCGACCGCGCCCGGCCCGGAGCAGAGCCCCGTTCGAACGACCCCTCGGAGGGCCCGTAGGGGGGGTGGTTCCGCCCAGCCCCAAGTTTTTAGCCATGACGGGGGCTCATTTTGGGCGCATGGACACGGCCGCGGCGTCGTCGGGGACCGGCGCGGTGGTCGCGCGCGGCCGTACCGTCACGGGGATCGAAGGGCTCGACAACATCCTCAACGGAGGGATCCCGAGGGGGAGCATGGTGCTCCTCGCGGGGGCGGTCGGGACCGGGAAGACCACGTTGAGTCTCGAGTACCTGATCCGGGGCGCCGAGTCGGGAGAGCGCTCGTTGTTCCTGTCGGTCACCGAGCATACCGCGAAGCTCGTCGAGAACCTCGCCACGTTCGAGTTCTTCCGCTCCGAGCTCGTCGAGAGCGGGGCGCTCGTCCTTGTCGACCTCCCCGACATCTACACCCGGCTGGGTCTCGACCGGGAGGAGCTCTCGAGCGAGGAGATCTTCCTCCTGACGAAGGCGATCCTGGACCTCGTCGCCGAGACCGGGGTGAAGCGCTGCGTCCTCGACTCGCTGACGAGCGTGGTCTACCGGATCCACCGGGACGAGCAGATCCGCGACTTCCTGCTCACGCTGAGCCGGGGGTTGAACCGCCTCGGTTGCACGACGCTCCTCACGAGCGAGCTCGCGAGCGGGCAGGCCCGCTACTCGACCCACGGGGTCGAGGAGGCGATCGTCGACGGGGTGATCCTCCTGGGGAACGCCTCCCGCCGGGGCGACATCCTCCGGGTCCTCCAGGTCGTCAAGATGCGCGGGACGTCCCACTCCCGCGCCCAGTACGTCATGGAGCTCACCCCGATCGGGCTCCTGATGGCCCCCCACCTGAAGGGGAACTCGCCGGAAGGGACGTAGGGGAGCATCGATGCCGGAGGACGCCAGCGTCACGGCCCGGGTCCGGCAGCTCCCCTCCGGCTCGGCGACCGCGCTGCGCCTGAACCCACGGGAGTACGCCGACGACTACTTCGCCGTGCTCCAGGCGGCGTTGCGAGGGCCCGGGGCCGAGGCCGGCTCGCACACCATCTACGTCTCGGTGACGAACCCCGCGGCGCTCGTCTGGTCGATCGCGCAGGCGCTCGACGTCCCGGCGGAACGATTGAGCTTCGTAGACGCGATCAGCCACACGATGATGAGCTACCGCGACCCGCTCCCGAACGCGACCTACGTGGAGAGCCCGCGCATGCTCGAAACGATCATGCTGAGGATCGAGTACCTGTTGCGGCGCCACCCGGCCACCCGTCCGATCGTCGTCATCGATTCGGTCAACGCCCTCGCCATCCACAACCCGAAGGAGCTCCTCTCGGAGTTCTTCCACATCCTCGTGAACAATCTCAAGAGCCGCCAGGTCATCCTCCTCCTGATGATCGTCTCCGAGGACACGGCGAGCGACCTCGACCAGTTGGTCGGGCTCGTGGTCGACGAGACCGTCGACGTGGTCCGCCCCCGGGGGTAGTGAAGCGTGGCGGACGCCCCGAACGGGCCCATCTTCGGCCTCGCCCCCCTCGACCGGGAGCTCGCGCCGAAGCTCCCGAGCGGCTGGCTCGGCCTGCTCGGCGGTTCGACCGACACGGAGACGAGCCTCCTCGCGAAGCAGTTCGCCGCGCACGCGACCCGGGAGGGACCCGCGATCTTCTACACGACCCACGAGCCGACCGAGGAGATCCAGGTCGCCTTCGACGGTCTCGGTCGCGCGAGCGACACCGTGCGGATCGTGAACCTCTCCGAGGAGTACTTCCAGTCGGTCCTGTCGCGGCGGCTCGAGGTCTCCCGGATCCGCGAGCGGGGGATCCAGCTCGCCGACCTCAAGCCGTCCGACGCGCCGCCGACGGTCCGCCTCCCCTACAACCTCACGAACCGCTTCCTCTCCGACCTCGCCGGCCTCGACCGACCGTTCCGGCTCGTCCTCGACTCGCTCGACTTCCTGATCGAGGTCCTCGACCTCCCGGAGGTGATGACGATCGCCCGGCAGGTCCGGCACCGGGCCCAGGCGTTCGCCTCCCCCGCCCTCTTGGTCCTCCATGGCGAGACGCACGAGCGGAGGGTCTCCGGGCTCCTCGAGGGACTCGCCGACGTCGTCTTCGAACTCTCCGCCGAGCCGGAGGGTTCGGACGGCGACCACCGCCTGAAGGTCCGCAAGGTGCGCAACCATCCAGAGGTCCGGCGGACCACGCGGCTGAAGGTCACCTCGAAGGGGTTCGCCCCGGCGAAGGACGACGCGAGCTGACCCCGGGGCCACCTGACGTAGCCTCCGAACGGGAGGCCTTATGAGGCCCCGCCCCGCTTTTCGGACAGGAAGCGATGGAAGAGGTCTACATCCAGGTCGTCGACAAGGTCCCCCTGCGCGACCCGATCCTCGTGGAGGGGCTCCCGGGCGTCGGGAACGTCGGCAAGCTCGCGGCGGACTACCTGAAGGAGAAGATCGGCGCGAAACCGCTCGCGACCTTCTACGCGAAGTGCTTCCCGCCCCAGGTCTACGTCAGCGAGGAGGGACTCATCCGGCTCGTCTCGAACGACCTCTCCTACGTCCGAAGCCCCGCCTCCGGCGGACGGGACCTCTTGATCCTCGGGGGCGACTACCAGGGGATGAGCCCGGAGGGCCAGTACGAGCTCACCGAGCGGGAGCTCGACTTCTGCCACAAGCTCGGGACCCGAGAGGTGTACACCCTCGCGGGGTTCGCCCAGGGCCACGTCGTGGAGAAGCCCCGGGTGCTCGGCGCGGCGACCTCGATGAAGCTCGTCGAGGCGATGAAGCGCTACGGGGTCGTGTTCTCCCGCAACGACCCGGGCGGAGGGCTCATCGGCGCGAGCGGGCTGTTCCTCGGCCTCGGCCGTCTCTTTGGAATGGAGGGGGTCTGCCTGATGGGGGAGACGAGCGGCTACTTCGTCGACCCGAGGAGCGCCGAGGCGATCCTCAAGGTCCTCACGCAGGTCCTCGGCCTATCGGTCGACTTCGCCGACCTCGAGGCGAAGGCGAAGGAGATCGACCGGATCGCCCAGCGCGTCCACGACGCGGTCGAGTCAAAGCCCTCCGAGGGACCCGCCCCGGCGGCACCCCGCGAGGACCTCGGCTACATCGGCTAGCCGGGCCGGCCGGGGGGAGCGGTCCGGTCGGCATGGCGACCCCCCCGGAGCGGCCCGACCCCGCGGGGCCGGTCACGGCCGAGGAGGCGGGGCGTTCCCGCGAGCTCCTCCGGCGGATGGCGGACGCCGCCGGTCCGGGTTGGTTCCTGCGGTTCGACCGGTTCGTCGAGCTCGCCCTGTACGCCCCCGGCGTCGGCTTCTACATGTCGCCGGACCCGCCGACGGGGCCGCGCGGGGCGTTCTACACGGCCCCCCAGGCGAGCCCGCTCTTCGGGCGGGCGATCGCGCGCCGGCTCGCGGAGGAGTTCCGCCGGCTCGGGAGCCCCGCCGGCTTCCGGGTGGTCGAGGTCGGGCCGGGCGACGGGGCCCTCGCCGAGGGAATCCTGCGCGGTCTCGCGGCCGAACTCGGCCCCGAGACCGCATTCGATTACTGGCTCGTCGAACGATCCCCCGCGCTCGCGGAACGCGCGCTCGCCCGGGCGCGGTCGGCGTCGGCCGTGACCGGCGCGGCCGTGCGGACCGCGCTCGCCCTCTCGGAGGACGGACCGTTCGAGGGGGCGGTCGTCGCGAACGAGCTCCTCGACGCGCTCCCCTTCCGCCGGTTCGCGCGCCGGAACGGCGCTTGGCGCGAGCTCGGGGTGAGGGTGACGCCGGAAGGCCTCGCCGAGTCCGAGGTCGATGCGGCGTCGGGAGCGCCGCCGGCCGACCCCGGGGAGGCGGACGGGGCACGGATCGTCGAGATTCGCCCGGCCGCCGACGGGTTCCTCCGGGAGATCGCCGACCACCTCAGCGCGGGGTGCGCCCTGCTCCTCGACTACGGGGACGAGGGCCCAATCCTGCGCGCCGAGCACCCCGACGGGACGCTCGCTGCGTTCCGCCGCCACCGGACCGTCGCCGACCCGCTCGCGCTCCCCGGCCTCGTCGACCTGAGCGCGTGGGTCGACTTCACGAGGGTCCGCGCCGCGGCCCGTGCCTCGCGTCTTACCGAGGCGTTCTACGGGCCCCAGGCGGAGGCGCTCGTCCGCTGGGGGATTGAAGCGCTGGCCCGCGAGTCCGCCGTCTCGGCCGGCGGCGCCGAGGAGCGGGTGCGCTCCGCGCTCGCGACCAAGAACCTCCTCTTCGGGTTCGAGCGGTTCCGGGTGCTCGAGCTCACGGCCGGCGACCGGGCCCCGACGGAACGTTCCATACCGTCGGCGGGCTAGTCGGCCCGCGCGCCTCACTCGGCGCGGGGGGCCTCGACCGGCTCGGCGATCTTCGCCTCGATGAGCAGTTTCGCGGACTCGGCCGGGAGGGAGAGCAGGTCCTCCCGGCGAAGCTCGAGCGTCTCGGATCCGATCGCGAGCGCCTTGCTGTCCTTCACGATCCGGACGAACGCCACCGCCGGCGGCCGCGTTCGGCCGGCCGGGTCGCTCGATCGGGGATCGGGTGATGGGGACCTCCGCGGCTCCGCCGCGGGCGCGGAGGGGGGGGAGGTCGGTCCCGTCGCACCGACCGGTGGGAGGTAGGGAGCCACGACCCGCCGGTGGTCGCCGAGGGCCGCGACGAGCCCGTCGAATAGGGCACGCTCCTCGGGAAGCGCGTTCGCGAGCTCCTTGGCACCGCCGACGCTCGCCTGGAAGGCGAGCGAGAGAATCTTCATCATCCGGGCCTCAACGAGGTCCCGCGCGACCTGGCTCCCCCGCTGGAACGTCTGCCGGGCGAGCTCGCCCTTGCGGCTCGACGGGTTCTCCTTGAGCTCGGACTCGAACGTTCGCCGCAGGTCGGCGAGGTAGGCGCTCGTCACGGCGAAGAAG
>JASHSI010000017.1 GCA_030040915.1 Thermoplasmata archaeon
GGGACGTTCAAGGTCCACGTCACGGCGGAGGACCAAGCGCTCGCGGTCGATGTCGGGAATGCGACGTTGAACGTCCAGAAGAGCTCCAGCACCGCGTTCCTCTCGACGCCGACCGGGGAAGGACTCGTGATTGGGCTGCCGATCATCGTGATCGTGGCGATCGTCGCCGTGATCGTCACGGGGCGCCGCCGCAAGCCGGCGGCCGCCGCGGCGGCCCCCGAGTCCCCCTAGGCGGACCGTAGCTCCGGACCGCCCGCCGCAATGGGTCGCCCGGGCGCGCGCTCTCCCTCGGCGCTCCGGGTCGCCCTGTTCGGGACCGGGGCGATCGAGATCCCTCCGAAGGGGTACGGGGCGCTCGAGGAGTACGTCGCCAACCTCGCGATCGGGCTCCGCGCGCTCGGCCACGACGTGACGGTCGTCAACCGGGAGCCCCCGTTCCGAACGGCCCGCACCCGGGAGCTCGCCTCGGCCGCCCTCCTGCCCATCGACCTAGTGGGTCGGCGCTTCGACGTCCTCCACGCGAACTCGCCCATCACGGCGGAGGCGCTGCGCCTCACGCGCCGACCGTACGTGTTCACCTCGCACTCCCGCTACTGGCTCTCCGACCTCCGCGGCCCGGATCGCCTACGGCTCGCTCGGGACCGGCTCGCGGTCCAGGGGGCGGAGGCCGTCGTGGCGCTCGCGCCGCAAGTGGTCGGTCCGTTCCGGTCGCTTCGAGGTGGCCGGAACGCCGAACGGGTCGAGTACATCCCGTTCGGGGTCGATCCGGAGCGGTTCCGACCGACGGCCGACGACCGTGGGCGGGAGGGCGTGGTCGGCCTCGGGGTGGTGGTCCCCCACAAGCGGTTCGACCTCCTCGCGGCTGCGGCCCGGTCCGCGGGCGTCCGCGCCCGGATCATCGGGCGCATCGCCGACCCCGCGGCGAAGGCGGAGGCCGAGGCCCGGAACCCCGACCTCGAATGGCTCGGCGAGGTGAGCCGGGCATCGCTTCCGGTCGAGCTCGCCCGAGCTCGGATCTTCGTCCACCCCTCGGAGATGGAGCTCGCCAGCGTGGCGACCGTCCAGGCGATGGCGAGCGGCCTTCCCGTGGTCGGTTCGGACCTCCTCTCGGGCCTCGTCACGCACGGGGAGGAGGGGTTCCTCGTGGACCACCGGGCACCCTTCGACCAGCGGGTGGCCGAGACCGCGGGGCACCTCCGAGCGCTGCTCGGGGACCCGGGGCGCTGGCGGAGGATGTCGGAACGGGCTCGCCGACGAGCGGTCGAGGAGCACGCCTGGGCCACGATCGCCGGCCGGGTCGCGACGCTGTACGAGAGGACCCTAGGTCGCTGAGTCCCCGGCCGCGCGTCGCCTTCCTTCGCGGCCCGTCTCGTCCTTCCAGAGGGCCCGTGCGGCGACGAGGTGCATGATCTCCGACGGGCCGTGGGCGATCCCCCCGCTCCGCACGTCCCGCCAACGCTGTTCGTGCGCGAGCTCGGAGGAGTACCCCCGACCGCCGAAGAACTGGACCGCGTGGTCGATCGCCGAGAGGGCCGTCTCGGTCGCCATCCACTTCGCGAGCGCCGACTCGGCGGCCACGTCCTCCCCCCGGTCGGCGCGGTCGAGCGCCCGCTCGACGTAGAGGCCGGCCGCGTCGAGACGCGCCCAGTCCTCCACGAGCGGGAAGCTCACCCCTTCGTGGGCGGAGAGCGCCCGCCCGAACGCCATTCGGGTGCCGGCGTGCGCGACGGCGTCGTCGAACGACGCCCGCCCGACCCCAAGGTAGATCGCGGCGAGGAAGAGCCGCTCGCGGGAGAGCTCCTTCTTGAGCGGTCCGAACGCGCGGCCCTCCGGGCCGAGTCGGTGGTCCGCGGGCACCTCGACCCCGTCGTAGAGCACCCTCCCCCGCCGCATCCATCGCTCCCCGAGGTCCTCGGCGGCGATCGACCGCTCGACGCCGGGAAGGTCTTGCGGGACCAGGAAGGCGCTCAGTCCAGGTCCGGAGCCCGGGACGCTCGCGTACACGATGGCGACCTCCGCGTCCACGGCGAACGCCGCCTCGCTCTTCGTCCCGGTGATCCGGTAGCCGCCGGGGACCCGCTCGGCGCGGGCGGAGAGGGCACCCGCGTCCGCCCCAGCGCCGGGCTCGGTGACGTGGTTCCCGACCAGGCGCTCTCCCCGGAGCAGCGGCCGAAACTGCGCGTCCACGAGGGCAGGGGAGCCGAGCTCGGCGAGGAGGCTCGAGAACTCCGGCTGCAGGGAGAGCTTGGCGAACGTCGTTCCACTCAGGTAGGCGAGCCGGCAGAGCGCCGAAGCGGTCTCCGAGACCGGCAACCCCCGGCCGCCCACTTCGCGCCGGGTCGATAGTCCGAGGAGGCCCCGCCGCCCGAGCTCCCGGAACTCGGGCCGCGGGAACTCCGGCGACCGGTCGATCTCCGCCGACCTCTTCGCGAGGTGGAGCTCCGCGGCGGCGCGTTCGACCTCGGGGAGGATCTCGGCGGCTCGTACCGGGGGATCCGCTCGAAGGGTCACAACCCCTCGCGTACGAAGAACGGGACCGGGCGACCGAGCGCGGTCCCGGAGGGGGGGTACGCGCCGATCGTTCCGTTCTCTTCGAGCGCTCGGACCTTCTCCTCCGAGTACTCGAGCACCGAGCGTAGGATCTCGAGGTTGTCCTGGCCGAGCCAGGGGGCCCCCCGCCAGACCCGGCCCGGGGTCGCGTCGAACTTGGGGGCAATCCCGGCCCCCTTCACCGGCCCGGCCACCGGGTCGGTCCACTCGGTGAACATCCCCCGGGCCCGATAATGGGGGTCCCGCGCGATCTGCGCCATGTCGTAGACGCGACTGATGGCGAGGTCCTCCCCCCGACCGATCGCCTCGAGTTCGGCCCCGTCGCGCACGGCCAGGTAGCGGCGGATCGCCTCGTCCACCTCCATGCGGTGCTCTCGGGCCCAATCCGGGGACTCCGACCCGGGGCCGGTCACGCCGATCAGGGCCCGGAGTCGGTCCCAGCTCGAAGCGGTCGGGGCCGCCACCACCACGAAGCCGTCGCGGCACGGGTAGACGTCGTACGGATACAGTCGGGCGTGGGCGCTGCCGTGCCGGCCGCGCACGACGCCCCGCAGGAAGTAGTCGAGGGCGAGGTTCTCGAGCAGCGTAAAGAACACCTCGTACTGGGCCACGTCGATCGACTGCCCACGACCGGTCCGTTCGGCGCTCACGTAGCCCATCATCGCCGCCACCGCCGCGGCGAGGCCGGTCACGGTGTCGTTCATCGCCGTGCCGGCGCGCATCGGCGGCGCCGGCGGGGGGTCCCCCTGGAGCGCGAGGTAGCCGCTGAACGCCTGCCCAATCAGGTCGAAGGAGGGGGAACGGAGCCGGGCCGGGTCGCCGCTCCGCCCGAACCCCGAGACGTGGACGATGGTGAGCTTCGGGTTCGCCCGACGGACCTCCTCGTCGGCGAGACCGAGCCGATCGTAGGTACCGGGCCGGGACGACTCGATCCAGATGTCCGAGCGGCGGACGAGATCGAGGAAGACCGCCCGCCCGTCCGGTTTCGCGAGGTCGAGCGCGAGCGAGAGCTTGTTCCGAGAGTACTGTACCCACGACTGGGAGACCCCGTCCGGGGGGTTCGCCCCGGCCGGGGCGATCGGCGGGAGCCCCCGGGTCGGGTCCGAGAACGGCGGCCGGAACGGGGGTCCTTCGACATGGATCACCTCCGCGCCGAACTCGGCGAGATAGGTGGCGGCCCACGGTCCGGCCACGAACCGTCCGGAATCGATGACCCGGATCCCCTCGAGCGGTCCGAAGGCAGGGACGATCCGGCCGCCGTCGCGCGGCTCCATCGCCTCGGTCCCGGGTGGGACGGCCATAACCGAGGGGGTTCAGGGGAGAACCCCGCGTCCCAAATACGCCCCGCCGGGTCGGCCCGTTCGATGACCGAGACCCCGTGGGTCCGACTCGAGGGAGAAGCGTTCCGGGACGAGCTCACCCGGTACAAGATGGCGAACCATCCGTTCCGGACCCACCCGTTCTTCCGGGACCTCGAGGCCGGCAAGGTCCCGAAGGAGACCGTCTTCCGCTGGGTCTCGCAGTTCTATCCGTGGCTTGCCTGCGTACCGATCGCCATGGCCGAGCGGTTCGCCCACACCTCGTGGGACCCCGCGAACGACCGCTTCCGCCGGATGATCCTCGACCAGCTCGTCGAGGAGGCCGGGGACCCGAAGGGGAAGGAGCCCGGCCACCCCGAGCTCTGGTTGCGCTTTTGCGAGGGGCTCGGGCTTCCGAGGGCGAAGGTCGTCGGCGCCCCCCTGCTCCCGAGCACGCTCGTGGCGATCGACGACTTCCTCTACATCAACCGGGAGATGCCGTTCTACGTCTCGGCGGCCGGTTCGAGCGAGCCACCGAACGTCGAGCTCTGCCAGCGGCTCCTCCCTGCGTTCCGCCAGCACTACGGGGTCGACGACGAGCACCTCGCCTACTATCGCCTCCACGTGACGGCCGATGAGGAGCACACTCGATTCGTCGGGGAGATGGTCGCCGCGTTCGCGTCGAACCCCCTGGTCCGCCATGAGATGTGGCGGGCGATGCTCCGGGGTTTCTCGCTCCACGCGCTGCTCGTGGACGGGGTCCTAAAGGCCGGCGGGCCGGACCTCGCGACGTGAGGCGGGGTCGTCGAGGTTAGTCCGATCGGAGCCGGCGCGGTCGTGATGCTCGGCACCCCGATCCGGCTCCGGC
>JASHSI010000111.1 GCA_030040915.1 Thermoplasmata archaeon
CGGAGGGAAGCGGCGACCGAGCGACGCCGGGCGATCGCTCCTCTACCAGGGAAGCTACCCGGAGTCGGTCTACCACTGGGCGCAGGCCCGGTTCGAGTGGGAGGCGGCCCTTTCCCGGGCGCGGGGGAAGATCGCCCCGAAGGTCCTCGAGCGCCTATCGCGGGCAGCCGATGGCGTGGACCGGGAGGTCGTGCGCCCAATCCTGGTCGGCTCGACCCGGCGCACCGTCCCGCCGGCCCCGTCCCCGGTCGAGGCGTAGGGCGATCCCACTAGCCTCGCCGCTTCGGCCCCCGGTTCGGCGGCGGCACGTAGCCGCTCCCCCAGGCCGGGGGGAGCTCGTGCGCCTCGGGGACGGGCACCGTGGTCACCGTCGTCCGGCGGCGTTCCGCGCGTCGTCGTCGGGTCAAGGCGATCCCAACGACCACGATGGCCACGGCGGCGGCCGCGAGGACGATCGGGTAGGCGAGGCGGTCGATGAGCGGAGCCGGGCCGGGACCCGGTCCCGGCGGCACGGAGGTCGCCGTGAGGTTCGTCTCAGCCTGGGCCCGCTGCCCGCTCTGGTCCGTGACGCTCACCGACACCGTCCAGTTGCCGACGGCGGGGAGCGAGCAGACCGACTCGTTCGTCCCCTGGTTCGAACAGCCCGAGGGAAGGTCGGTGAAGGTGTAGTCGTACGGAGCTTCCCCGCCGGAGGCCGAGGCCCGCACGACGGTGCGGTTGCCGGTCCAAGCGCGGAGGCCCGGCGTGACGTACAGCGTGACGACGAGCGGGTCGACGACCGAGATCTGGAGCGTCGCCGTCCCGCTCGTGCCGAGCGAGTCGTTCGCCCACACCTCCGCCGTGTAGTTCCCGCCCCTCGCGTAGGTATGGGTCGGTCCCGAGCCGATCCCGGTCGTTCCGTCGCCGAACGCCCACGCAAGATCGACCGTCCCGGTGCCCCCGGACGCCGCCGCAGTGAAGGAGACCTGGAGCGGGGCCACGCCGGTGAGCGGGTTCGCGAGGACTCGGACGGTCGGGAGGGCGTTGAACTGTATGCTCGCCGCGGGCGAGAAGACGGACTCCCCGATCCCGTCCACGACGCGGACCCGCACGCTCGATGAGTATGGACCGGTTCCGCTCGGGCTACAGACGAGCGAGGAGGCGTCGGAGCTCGTGCAGCCGGGGGGCAGGCCGAACCAGGTGTAGGCGAGCGGGCCGACCCCGCCGGTCGCTTGGACCGACAACGCGGTGGAGCCGCCGACGTCGAGCGTACTGGGGGTGGCGAGGACCGAGTCCGCGCCGACGCCGAGCAACGACCACGAGCCGTTCGATGGTTGGCCCCCGACATCCCCGCCGATCAGGAGAAGGGCGAGAGGGGAGGATGAAGCGACGAGCCCCGCTAGGGCGGACGCCTCGGGCCCGACCGAGGCGGACGGATGGAGGGCGCGCCAGTCGCCGCCGGAGTACTCCCAGCTCCCGTTGACCGGGTCGGTCGTGCACGGGTCGCTGGTGCAACCCCCGACCAGCACGACGCTCCCGTTCAGTGGATCGGTCGCCATCCGGGCCCCGGCGAGCGCGGGCGGGGAATCCACCGGGGCGAGCTCGGTCCAATCGCCCGAGTCGAAGGACCACGTCTGCGAGTTCAGAGGATACCCTCCGTAGAGGACGATCGCTGCGGCCACGGAATCCCAGGCCATCGCCGGCGCGGCCCGAGCCGATGGCGCCTGGGAGGGTTGGAGGTCTACCCACGCTGTCCCATTGAACGCCCAGGTGTCGGCGAGCTCCACGACCGACCCCGAACTCGTCGACTCCCCCCCGAACAACACGACCTCACCGGAGGTCGGGTCGAAGCTCATTCCGGCGTCCCAACGGGCGGGAGGCACACTCCCGCTCCCGGTGCAGGAGGCGCACCCGAGCATCCAGCTCCCCGTGGTCTCGGAGAAGATCCACGTGTCGTTGAGTGCCGGGTCGTTACCCCCGTTCGGGAGCGCCGTGGTGCCCCCGAAGAGGACGAACCCAGGGATCTGCGGATCGAACGCGACGGCGGCGCCCCACCGGGCGGAAGGAGAGTCCGAAGAGGTCAGCGTGGCCGGGGTGACGTTCTGCCAGTTCCCATCGATCCGCACCCACGTGTCCGGCAGCGCGCAGAAGGTGAGCCGGCAGTACCCCGAGGAGTTCTCGTACCCTCCGAACAGGAGAGCGAACCCGTTCGACGGGTCGCTCGCGGTGGCGGCGTCTACCCGGGCGGACCACGGCGCGGTGTCGTTCCGGATCCAGAGGGGGGCCGAATCGTTCGAGGAGCTCGCCGTAGGGCCCGCCGCGGCCGGTCCCGGCCCGGGGGACGCGTGGGCGGAGGTCCCGAAGCCCGCCAGGACCGTTGGGAGAGCCGTGGCGCTCGGCTCCAACGTGCGAAGTGGGAAGGGGCCCCCCACGACGGCGACGAGGGTGACCAGGACGGCCCCCCATGCCAGGCTGAAACGCGGGGGTCGTCGACCCGAGCGTGACCGCCCGGCATAGGACCCGTCGGGGGTGGGCACGGAACTAGGACGCACGTGGCCGTAGAAAAAGGGACCTAGCGACCCGTATGGGGCGTCTAACGCTCCGGGGCGTGCACCGGGCAGCGCCGGCCGAGGCGGCAGAAGCGGCAGTGCTCCTTCGACAGCGGCGGGATCGGCTTGCGGAGGCGGCCGTACTTCCGACGCGGCGTGGAGAATCCCCCGCGCCGCACGAGCGGACATCGTATTCAGGCTTCGGGGGCGGCGGCGCGAGAGGATATGGACCGCGAACGGCTCGCCCGGCCCATGGGACGGATGAGCGGGGCGGCGACGACCGAGGGGACCCTGCGGTTCGCGGAGAAGGCCGAGGCGAAGGGCGCGATCCCGGCCGCGCATTTCCGTACCACCTCACGGGACCTGCGCCTGAGCTCGATCGGCCTCGGGACTTACCTTGGCGCGTCGGACGCGTCGACCGACCAGGCCGTCGAGGAGGCGGTCGTCGTGTCGCTCACGAGCGGGCGTACGAATGTCGTCGACACGGCGATCAACTACCGCTTCCAGCGGGCGGAGCGGTCGGTGGGCCGGGCGATCCGCCGGCTCGTCGAGCGGGGCCTCGTCGATCGGGAGGAGATGTTCGTCGCGACGAAGAACGGCTACCTCGCTCCGGACGCGGAGTCGAGCGTGCCGATCGAGCGGTACGTCGAGGTCGAGCTCGTCCGGAAGTCGAAGCTCCGTCCCGCGGACATCGTCGACGGCAGCCACGCGATGAGCGTCCCGTTCCTCACCGACCAGTTCGAGCGGAGCCGGGCGAACCTCGGCCTCGAGACGATCGACCTCCTCTACCTGCACAACGCCCCCGACGCCCAACTCCCCCTCGTCGGGAGGGAGGAGTTCCACGAGCGGCTCGCGAAGGCGTTCGAGCTGTTCGAACGGTTCCGCTCCGCCGGGATCCTCGGGGCGTACGGGCTCGCGACCTGGGACAGCCTGAGGGCGCCCCGCGGGAGCCCCGAGCACTTCCCGCTCGAGGAGGCGATCGGCCTCGCCGAGAGCGTCGGGGGGACCGACCACGGCCTCCGCTTCCTCCAGTTCCCGTTCAATCCGGCGATGCCCGAGGCCGCCACCCTCCGCAACCAGTCCGACGGGGGGGTGCGACGGACGTTGTTCGATTACGCCCAGGTCCACCGGCTCGGGACGTTCACGAGCATCCCGCTCCTCCAGGGGCGGCTCGCCCGCGACGGCCCGACCGCCGGCGGGCTCACGCGGGCCCAATCCTCCATCCAGTTCGCCCGCTCCGCGCCCGGGACGATCGGCCCTCTCATCGGCCAGAAGGACCCGGCGCATCTCGCCGAGAACCTGAAGGTCGCCGAGCTGCGGCCGTGGGACGAGGCTCGGTTCCGCTCGCTCCTGTGACGGCGGCGGGGGGCGCGTAGGCCCGGGGGCCCTCCTCGCGGATCACCGAGGCCCCGTCGACCTTCTCGATGCGGACGGTGCGGTCGGCGATGGCGCTCAGGGCCGCCTCGTGCGAGACGAGCAGGACCTGCGGGAGGCCGAGCCCCGACAGGAGCTCCCCCATCCGCTCGACCTGCTCGGGGGAGAAGCCGTCGGTCGGTTCGTCGAGGATCAGCGTCGCCAGGTCGAGCCGCTCCTGGGTCCGGACCACGTCCCCGAGGGCGAGTCGGTAGGCGAGCGCGAGCGCGGTCCGCTCCCCCCCGCTCAACGCTTCGGGGGGGGTGGTCTCGCCGCCCATCTCGACGAGCGGCGCGAAGCGTGCGTCGGTGCGCGCAACGAGCGCCGGGTCCTCGACGAGGAGCGCGAAGTAGCGGGCGAACCGCGTGTCGAAGAGCGACTTCGCCCGGGCGAGCAATCGGTACTCGAGCTCGAGCATCCCGTCCCGGAACGGTCCCGCGAGGAACCCGGCGGTCCGCTCCAGGCGCAGCGCCTCGGTCCGGAGGTGGTGGTACTCGGCGACCCGGCCGCGGACCTCCCCGACCCGGGCGCGCGCCGCCTCCGCCTCGGCCTCGGTCCGGTGGCGGACGGCCACCGCACGTTCGAGCGCGCCCTGCGCCTCGAGGAGCGCCTCGGAGAGCGCGGCGGCCTCGCCCTCGAACGCACCGGCCGCGGCGATCGAGC
>JASHSI010000112.1 GCA_030040915.1 Thermoplasmata archaeon
GAGCGACGCCGGGTCCGCGTCGCCGGCGGCCCGGAACCGGCCCGGTCGCTCCGGATCGGGCTCCATCGTGAGCCCGACATCGACGACCGCGGCCCCCCGCGGGACGACCGCCCGGTCGAGGAGGTGCGGCCGCCCGGCGCAGGCGATGACAATCTCCGCCCCCTCAAGCGCACGGTGGAGGTCCGGGGTCCGGGAGTGGGTCACGGTGACGGTGGCGTCGCCCCCGGCCCCGCGGGCGAGCGCGAGGAGCGCGACGGGGAGTCCGACGGTCGTGGACCGGCCGACGACGGCGACGCGCCGCCCCGCGATCGCAACGCCGTAATGGTCGAGGATGGCGAGGGCCGCCCGCGCGACGGCCGGCACGTGCACGGGCCGGCCCGACGCGAGCCGGCCAAGGCTCAGGGGGGACGCCCCATCGAGGTCCTTCTCCGGGGTCAGGAGCGAAACCGCCCCGACGAAGTCGAGGTCGGGCGGTAGCGGATGCTCGAGGAGAACGCCGGTGACCGAGGGATCGTCGTTCGCGGCCCGAGTGCGGGCCGCGACGCTCTCGGCGGTCGGGCGCTCGCCGAGCGGTTCGGGCCGGAAGCCGATCCCGAGCTCCTGCGCCGCCTTCGCCTGTCGGCGTAGGTAGGCGGAGAAGGCGGTCGCCTCGCCCAAGTGCAGGCTCGCGAGGACCGGCGGGCGGGATGGGCGGGCGCCCACGAGGCTCCGAGTTCGCTCGTTGAGCGCGGCCGCCACCGGGGCGCCGTCGAGCCGATCGGTCAGCGGGACCTCCCGAGCGCGACCAGTCGGGGGGTGTTCTTAACGGGCGCCGCGCGATCGAACGGCTCCCTCACGGGCGGAGCGGGCCTGGGGTCCGCCGTCGCGCGCCGTTTCTCCCTTCAGAAGGTTACCTCCGACGGAACATTTGATAAACAATTTATAGGGCCCGCCCTTCTTTTTGCTAGGTGGGGGACGCCCCCGAAGGGGTCGCCCGCCGACGAGCGAGTTATGGCACTCCGTTCCGACCCGCCCCCACCGGAGGCCCCGGCCATCGACCCATCGGCCGAGCTCGACGCCTGGACGAAGGCGCTCCCGTACGAGACCACGGCCCAGGTCGAGGTCCCGGCCCGCCTCCTCGATCAGGTGATCGGGCAGGAGGAGGCCGTCGAGGTCGCCAAGAAAGCCGCGAACCAGAAGCGGCACATGCTGCTCATCGGGGAACCTGGGACCGGGAAGAGCATGCTCGCCCGGTCGATGGTCGACTTCCTGCCGAAGGAGCAGCTCCAGGACATCCTGGCCTACCCGAACGCCGACGACCCCAACGAGCCGAAGATCCGGGTCGTGCCGGCGGGAAAGGGGAAGGAGATCGTCGCCGCCCAGAAGCTCGAGGTGGCCCAGAAGAAGGAGCAACGGCTGATCATCCTCGTCCTGCTCTCCCTCGCGATCCTCGGCTTCGCCATCTACGTCGTTCTCTCGACCCCGGGTCACGACTACACGGCCCTCCTACTCGCCCTCCTCATCATCGTCATCATCTACGTTGTGTACCGGCTGTCGAACGGCCGACCGGATTCGGGGAACGGGGTCGCGAAGCTCCTCGTCACTCACACGCCGGACGAGCGCCCGCCGTTCATCGATGCGACGGGTGCCCACGCCGGCGCCCTTCTGGGCGACGTCAAGCACGATCCGTTCCAGTCGGGGGGACTTGAGACCCCGCCCCACGAGCGGGTCGAGGTCGGGGCGATCCACAAGGCGAACGGCGGGGTGCTGTTCGTCGACGAGATCAACCTCCTGAAGATCGAGAGCCAGCACTCGCTGCTCACCACCCTGCAAGAGCGGAGGTTTCCCATCGTCGGCCAGTCCGAGCGCTCGGCCGGGGCGATGGTGAAGACCGAACCGGTCCCGGCCGACTTCGTCCTCGTCGCGGCGGGGAACGTCGACAGCGTGCAGCAGATGCACCCGGCGCTCCGATCTCGAATCCGCGGCTACGGCTACGAGGTCTACGTCAAGACCACGATGCCGGATACGCCGGAGAACCGCCTCAAGATCGTCCGGTTCGTCGCCCAGGAGGTCCTCAAGGACAAGAAGATCGCCCACTTCGACATGCCGGCGGTCGCGGAGATCGTCCGGGAGGCCCAGCGGCGATCGGGCCACTCCGGCCAGCTCACCCTGAGGCTCCGCGAGCTCGGCGGCCTCGTCCGCGTCGCCGGGGACATGGCCTACGGCGAGGGGGCCCGCGTGGTGACCGCGGACCACGTGGTCCGGGCCAAGCGCTCCAGCCGCTCGCTCGAGCAGCAGATCGCCGACCGGTACATCGAGCGGCGCAAGGAGTACCGCATGTTCAAGGTCGACGGCGCGTCGGTCGGGATCGTCAACGGCCTCGCCGCGATCAACGCGCAGACCGGGATGAGCGAGTTCTCGGGGATCGTCCTCCCGATCGTTGCCGAGGTGACGCCCGCCCAGACGCGGGACGGCGGGGTGGTGGTGGCGACCGGGAAGCTCGGCGAGATCGCCAAGGAGGCGGTCCAGAACGTCACGGCGCTCATCAAGAAGTACACTGGCGAGGACATCTCCCGCTACGACATCCACATCCAGTTCGTCGGGACCTCGGACGGGGTCGAGGGGGACAGCGCCTCGGTCTCGATCGCCACGGCCGTGATCAGCGCCCTCGAGGGGGTGCCGGTCGACCAGTCGGTCGCGATGACCGGCTCGCTCTCGGTCCGCGGACAGGTGCTCCCCGTCGGAGGGGTGACGGCGAAGGTCGAGGCGGCCGCCGACTCCGGCCTCAAGAAGGTCCTCATCCCCGAGGACAACCGCGCCGACCTCGTCCTGGAGACCCGCTACGTCCACGCGATCGAGGTCATCCCGGTGCGCACGCTGCGGGACGTGCTCAAGTACGCCCTCGTCGGCCAGGGACGCGAGAAGGAGACGCTCCTCGAGCGCCTCGCCGCGATGGTGCACGCCACGAGCCGCATCGAGCCGACCGCCGTCGTGCCAAAGCCCCCGGCGAAACCGGCGGGATCGTGAGGGCCTCGGTCCGGATCCCGACCCACCTCGCCTCGCCGCGGCCCACCACGCCGGAGGAGGACGAGGAGTCGAAGTTCGTCAACCGCCCCTGCTACGTCTTCAACCCCCGCCTCCCGAGGAGCCAGGACGACGCGCATTGCCGGCACTGCCGGCACTACCTCACGGCGAACTGCCCGCACATCGACGAGTTCATCGACGATGTCGAGGACCTGAGCCCGGAATAGGGGCATGACCGGGACGGCGCGCGGGCTCCTCATCGGACGCTTCCAGCCGTTCCATCTGGGCCACCTCGAGGTGGCGAAGCATCTGCGGGCGCAGCGGCCCGAGGAAGAGCTCGTCTTCGGCATCGGGAGCTCGGAGGAGTCGTTCACCCCGGAGAACCCGTTCACCGCCGGCGAACGGGCCGAGATGATCGCCCGGGCCCTTTCCGAGGCCCGCGTGACCCGCTGCCTCACCGTGCCGATCCCCGACATCGACCGCCACGCCCTCTGGACCGCCCACGTCCGGGAGATCGTCCCGCCGTTCGAGCGGGTCTACACGAACAACCCGCTCACGCGCCGTCTGTTCGAGCGGGACCACTTCCCGGTCGAATCGACCCCGCTCTTCCAGCGGGAATCGCTTCAGGGGACCAAGGTGCGCTCCGCGATCCTCGACGAGCTGCCGTGGAAGGCGCTCCTGCCCCCGGCCGTCGCCGCCTACCTCGAGGAGATCGGCGGATCGGAGCGCATCCGCCTGTTGGGGCCGGGGTAGAGCCCCGCTCCCCGCGAACGAGTTAAGACGGGGGCGGCCTCCGCTCGTTCGACGCCACTGTAGCTCAGTCTGGCAGAGCGGCTGATTCGTAATCAGCAGGTCGGGGGTTCAAGTCCCTCCAGTGGCTGGCCTTCGTCCGGTAGGGCGGTCGGGTGCCCTCGGAGTTCGGGGATTGGAGAGGTGCCGGGCGAACAGCCTGCTGTCTGAGCAGAGACCGTTAACGCTCGTCGTCGCTCCGGGCGATCGCGTCACGCGCCCTAGCCATTCGGGTGTAGAAGTCTGGGACTCTAGGCCCGAACGCGAAGAACACGAGATCCTCCCCCCTCCGGAAGAACACGCCCCGCCAGAGCCAGCGATTCCGAAGGTGCTCTAGGACGTGGACTGAGTACATCCCTTCCGGAGCGATCCTCTGCCTCTGGCGGAGTTCGTCGATGAAGAACCGTGGTCCTCGAAGGAGGGGGGTGTCGGCCACCGCGAGCTCTCTGAATACGGTGATGAAGGTCTCCCGCGCTTCCACGGGAAGCGCAAGGAATTCCGGGTCGCAGAGGAGCTTGCGTCGAACGCGGAAGCCCATCAGAACGGCCGCTTTCGGCTCTTGGCGATGAGCTCCTCGATGGGTCCCTCGGGTTCGTCCTCCCGAATCCGCCTCGCCATTTCGGACCATGTCAAGCGCGTTGGGTGCGTCGCCACGAGGGCCCGGATCACGTCGTCGTAGGTCTCCCCTCCGCTCTTGAGGGATTCCAACAGCCTCCGCGTTTCCTGAGAGACGGCAATGGTTGTCGCGGCCATAGTCCCACCCCATAGTCCCCATGCTTCACAGGATATAAGAAGCGCATAGAACGCCGGGACCTACTCACCGCGACGGGGCGGTCGTCCGGCAGGGAGGAAACGAACTTCTTGCCTGGTCCCTCCAGTGGCTCTCGAACTTTTCCGCGAAGCCTGAGAGCGGTTTCCCCCGTTTGAGGGAAAGGGCGGCCCTGCTTCCCTTCTGCCCGTACTTGATACCGCCGTGCGCGTGGTCGAATTCCGAGCCGAGGGTCCCGATCCGCACCGGGGGGTCACAACCCCGCATCTAGGACCCCCGCAGGTGGCCGTCAGGGTCCGAAGTCGGGGACGCAGTCCCTTCGTCGTCCGGAGACTCGGGGCCCGGACGGCCCCCAGTGGTCCGGTTTCTCCTTGCATGGGCCAAGGACCAGCCTACAGTCGCCCCGAGCCCGATTTCGACCACCCCGAGGACCAACAGGATTTCGAATAGCC
>JASHSI010000113.1 GCA_030040915.1 Thermoplasmata archaeon
CGGTTCGGGGGGCCGGCCCCGGAAGACCCAGGCGTTCGGGTGCCAGGCGAGCTCGGCCGCGCGGGCGAGCGCCGCGGCGCCCGCGCCCGAGCCGGTGACGACGATCCGGGCCGGCGCGGTCTCGAGGAGGCCGAGGGCGAGCGCGCTCCCCGCGGCGAACAGACCCGACCCCTGGAGCCGCGGGACCATCCCGGAAAGGATCGAGCGGGCCCGGTCCACCGGCCCCCCCTCCTCGAGCTCGCCCGTGAGGGCCCCGTAGCGGATCCAGGCGAGCGCGACGGCGGCGTTCGGCGAGAGGTTCGGGCTGTCCTCGACGGGGTACATCCGGTCGTTGAGCGCGCCGATCCTCGGGCCGTCGTAGACCGCGGGGGCGAGGTCGCCCAGGAGGCCGTCGTCGGATCGGAACGTCCGGTCGATCCAGCGGAGGAGCCCGCCGGCCGCGGTGGCGTACCGGGGCTCGGCGGTGACGCCGGCGAGCTCCACGAGCCCGTAGGCGAACCCCGCGTTGTCCTCGAGGCGTCCGAACCCCTTCCCGCCGTCGGCGTCGAGCCGATGGGCGATCCCCCGTTCCGGGTCGTAGGCGTCGGAGAGGAACCGCTCCGCGGTCCGGCGGGCGGAGGCGAGGAGGGTCGGTTCTCCTAGCGCGACCGACGCGCGGGCGAGCGCGCCGAGGAGGGGCCCGTTGACGTCCGCGTAGCGGGCGGGGTCGACGGCCGGGGTGGGCCGACCCGCCCGGACCGCCCGGAGGCGGGCGATCGACCCGGCGAGACGGCGCGCGGCGTCCGCCTCGTCGATCGAGAGGCTCGCGGCCACCTCGCCGAGGGGGAGGGCCCGGAAGAGGACGGACCGGTCCGGGTCGTGGGGCATCCGTCCGTCGGTGCCGATCCCGAAGAACCTTCGGACGAGCTTGGCGTCCGTCGGTTCGAGGGCCGCGTCGATCTCCTTTCGGGTCCACGTGAAGTACGCGCCGTCGTCGCCGGGGGCGTTGTCGGCGTCCTGGCTCGACCCGAACCCCCCGTCCGCCTGGCCGAGGACATCGAGGACCCAGGTGGCGGTCCCCCGGAGAACCTCGGCGAACCGTTCGTCGCCGGAGCGCCGGTACCCCGCTTCGTACGCCGTGAGGAGGGCCGCGTTGTCGATTCCCATCTTCTCGAAGTGCGGGATGTGCCACGCCTCGTCGACCGCGTAGCGGTGGAAGCCGCCGCCGACCTGGTCGTACATCCCCCCGTCGGCCATCCGTCGGAGCGTCTCGAGGGCCCGGGCGGTCGGACGCTCCTCTCCCGACGCGAACCCTTCCCAGAGGAGGAAGGCGACCGCGGTCGGGTGGGGGAACTTCGGCGCCTGGCCGAACCCGGCGTGGGCCGGATCGTACGAGGTGGAGAGCCGCTCGCGGACCTCGTTCAGGAGGCCCTCCCCCGCGCCGGCCCGGCCCGGCCGCTCCCCGAAGGAGCGCATCCGTTCGAGCGCTTCAGCGATCGCCCGCCGGTTCCCCTGGACGGTCTCGGGCTCCTCCCGCCAGAGGCGGTCGATCTCCTTCAAGAGACGGCGGAGCCCGGGGCGGCCCCCATGGTCCTCCGCGGGGAAGTACGTCCCCCCGAGGAACGTCTCCCCCTCGGGGGTGAGGAAGCCCGTGAGCGGCCAGCCGCCCTCCCCGGAGAGGGCGCTCACCTGGCGCTGGTAGCGTCGGTCGACCTCGGGGTGCTCGTCCCGGTCGACCTTCACCGCCACGAACAGTTGGTTGATCAGGTGGGCGACCTCGGCGTCCGAGTAGGTCGTCTCGTCCATGACGTGGCACCAGTGGCACCACGCGGCGCCGATGTCGAGGAGGACCGGTCGATGGAGTCGCTTCGCGAGCTCGAACGGCTCGGGGCCCCACGGGTACCAGTCGATCGCTTGCTCGGCCGCCCCCCTCAGGTAGGCCGAACGAGCGCTCGCCAGGCGGTGGGCCCGGGCGGTCGGGGTCGGCTCCCCCGTTGGGCGCTTCATCCGTGCGAGCGAGCGGGGCCGGGGGGAATAGGTTGGCGCGTCGGGCGCCGCCGCGGGCGAAAGCGGGCTACCCCGGCGTAATCTCCGCGCGATTTGTTATAAAGGGGTCCTCGGTGCCCCGACCGCTTCGCAAGGGGACGCCATGGAGATGCAACCCGGCCAGATGGCGTACGACCGGGCGATCACGGTCTTCTCCCCCGACGGGCGGCTCTTCCAGGTCGAGTACGCCCGGGAGGCGGTCCGCCGCGGCGCGACGACCGCCGGCGTCGTCTATCAGACCGGGGTCGCGCTCGTCGCCGACCGGCGCATCCCGAACCCGAAGCTCGCCGAACCGGCGAGCCTCGAGAAGATCCACCTGATCGACGAGCACATCGCCTGCGCGACCGCGGGCCTCGTCGCGGACGCCCGCGTGCTCGTCGACTACGCCCGCCTCGCCGCGCAGATCAACCGCGTCACGTACGCCGAGCCGATCACCGTCGAGCTCCTCGTCCGACGGATCTGCGACTACAAGCAGCAGTACACCCAGTTCGGAGGGGTCCGGCCGTTCGGAACGGCGCTCCTCGTCGGTGGCTTCGACGACAGCGGCGTCAAGCTCTTCGAGACCGAGCCGTCCGGCTCGCTCACGAGCTTCCGCGCGACGAGCACCGGTGGGAACAAGGGACCCGCCATGGAGCTGTTCGAGCAGAAGTACCGCCCCAACCTCGACGCCGACGGGGCGATCCTGTTGGCGCTCGAGGGGCTCCGCCAGTCGCTCGACGACTCGGGGAACCTGGGCGCGGTCGAGGTCATGACGATCGACCGGGAGCGCGGGGCCCGCCGGCTCTCCCTCGAGGAAACCC
>JASHSI010000114.1 GCA_030040915.1 Thermoplasmata archaeon
GCCGCCTCCAGCACGTGGACCGGGTGGCGGACCGAGGCGACGAGGACCTCGGTCTTGAACGCGTAGTTCCGGTAGATCGTCACGATCTCCCGGATGAGGTCCATGCCGACCTGCCCCTGGTCGTCGAGCCGGCCGATGAACGGGGAGACGTACGCCGCCCCGACCTTGGCGGCGAGCAGCGCCTGGTTCGCCGAGAAGACGAGCGTCATGTTGACCCGCGTCCCCTCCCCCGCGAGGGTCTTCGTCGCCTGCAACCCGGCCGGCGTCATCGGGCACTTGACGTAGATCGACGGATGGAGGCCGCGGAGGTGGCGGCCCTCGGCGAGCATCTGGTCCACCGTGGTCCCGACGACCTCGGCGGAGACCGAGGGGACGCCGAGGGCGCAGATCTCCTTGATGACGTCCTCGAACCGGCGGCCCTCCTTCGCCACCAGCGTCGGGTTCGTGGTGACCCCGTCGAGGATCCCCCCGTCCCACATCGTTCGGATCTCGGTCACGCTCGCCGTGTCCAGGAAGAGCTTCATGGTCCCCTCGCCCCGACCCCAACCGGCCGACCTACTGAACCTTGCCCCGTGCCCGGAGGAGGTCGTAGGCGGCCTCCTCGATGTGCTCGGCGCTGAGACCGTAGGGGTCCTCGCCGACCCGGGGTTCGCCCGAGGGAAAGAGGTCCGGCGCGCCGAGGCGGCGGACCGGGACTGGCCGCTCCTCGGCGACCACGGCGGCCACCGCGCTGCCCATGCCGGTGAGGGCGCTGTGCTCCTCGAGGGTCAGGATCGCCCCGGTCTCGCGCGCCGCGCGGAGGATCGCCTTCTCGTCGATCGGCTTCACCGAGGCGAGGTCGAGCACCCGCGCATGGATTCCGATCCGCTCGAGCGCCGCGGCCGCGTCGAGGGCCTTCGGGACCGCCGCCCCGATGGCGAGCAACGCGAGATCGGAACCGGCACGGAGCTCCCGGGCCCGACCAAGCTCGAACGATCCCTCCGAGACCATCGACGGGCCCACCGGGGGGAGCCGGAGGTAGACGGGCCCCGGGTGGTCCGCAGTCGCCCGGAGGGCCGAGGCGGCCGCCGCGCGGTCGGCCGGGCAGATCACCGTCATCTTCGGGATCCCGCGCACGATCCCGATGTCCTCCACCATCGGGGGGACCCCGGGTCCCCCGGTCCGAGGGTTCGCGACGAAGCGGGCGCGCATAGTGCGGTGGGCCGCCCCGCGGAGGTCCTCGTACCCACCCCCCGCGATCCTCCGAGCGGCGCCGAGCGCGACGACCGGATCGCCTCCCCGGGACCTCTCGACGGCCGTGGCCGTCGTCGCCGGATCGGAGCCCGTCACGTCGAAGTAGCGGTCCGGGAAGGCGGCCGCGAACGCCGACGAGAGGGTCGATCCGGGCCCGAAGCCGTCGATTAGGCGCCAGGGCGCGATCCGGCCGAGCTCGACGAGGGCGAGGCCGACCGGGTCCGGCTCGGGCGCGCTCATGCGGTCCGGGCCGACGCCCTCCGGGCCGGGGCGCGCAGCCCTTGGAGGGTCGCGAGGTCCCGTTCGTAGGCGGAGTAGCCGTCCTCGCCGAGCGGGGTCTCGAGGTACGCGGGGCAGCGCTCCCAGCGCGGATCGTTGACGAAATGGTAGAACCCCTCCACGCCGATCCCGCCTCGGCCGATGTTCTCATGGCGGTCGAGGTGGGACCCGAGCTCCCCCTTCGCGTCGTTGAAGTGGAACGCCCGCACCCGATCGGTCCCGAGCTCCGAGGCGAGGCGGTCGACGAGGGTCCCGTACGCCGAGTCGGATCGGAAGTCGTGGCCCGCGGCGAACATATGACAGGTGTCGAGCGCGACGCCCGCCCGCGCCGGCTCGTCGAGCCCGTGGAGGACGCTCGCGAGCTCGGAGAACTCGGCCCCGAGGGTGGTCCCCTGACCGGCCATGTTCTCGAGGAGGGTCCGGACCCGGTAGCCCGGGCGTTGGGCGAACGCCTCGTTGAGGCTCTCGGTGAGCCGCTTCAACGCCTCCGTCCGGCCCTGTCCCAGGTCGGCCCCGGGGTGGACGATCAGGGCGTCGACGCCGATACGCTCCGCCCGATCGAGCTCCTCGACGAAGGCGTGGCGGCTCCGAGCGAGACCGGCCTTCTTGGGCGAGGCGAGGTTCGCGAGGTAGCCGTGGTGGATTGCGGTGGCGGCGATCCGCTCGGCCGCCACGGCCGCCCGGAACCCGGCGATCGCCTCGTCGGAGAGCGGCGCGCCGGCCCACATCTGCGGACTCTTGCTGAAGATCTGGATCGCGTCGGCCCCGATCTTCCGGCCGGTCACGGGCGCGAGGGCGAGCCCCTCGGCGATCCCGATGTGGGCGCCGAGCAGCACGGCCGTTCGACCGGCGCCCGAGATTTAAGGGCTCGCGCGCGCCGGTGCCCTACCTCGCGAAGGAAGGTGGCTGACAGCTTTCCGCGGTTCCCGTAGGCTCGCGCACTTCAGTACCGCGCGGAACGTCGGTGGGCTTAACTTCCGGGTTCGGAACGAGACCGGGTGTGGCCCCACCACTTTGGCCGTCAGCCAAAGCGGCCACCGGGCCCGCTTATTTAAGTCTGAGCGGGGTCGGCCCCCGTCGGCCGACCGCCCGGCGGCCGGTGAAGGGGATCGATCGTTGTCCGGAGCGCCGCTGCCCAGGGTGCGGGAGTATCGCCTCGACCTCGACGTGAACCACCGGACCCTCGCCTTCTCGGGCTCGGTCCAGGTGCATCTCGAGGAGGCGGTCCGCTCGCTCCGCCTCAACACGGTGCGGCTCGAGATCGAGGGCGTCGAGCCGGCCGGACGGTGGACCGCCCGCCCGGAGAGCGAGGAGACCGAGTTCGAGCTCGGATCCCCGACCGACGAGCTCACCGTCCGCTTCCGGGGACGCGCCACGGACCAGGGGCTCCTCGGGCTCTACCGCTCCCGCTACGGCAACTCCCACATCCTGACGACCCAGTGCGCCGCGACGGCGGCCCGGAACCTCTTCCCCTGCCTCGACCGACCGGACCGGCGGGCCGTCGTCCGGCTCCGGCTGACGATCGACGCCGGCCTCGAAGCGATCTTCAACACGCCGGAGCGCGCGCGGGAGCTCCACGGGGGCCGGATCACGATCGAGTTCGAGCCGACGCCCCCGATGGCGACCTACCTCACCTACCTCGCCGTCGGCCGGTTCGACTGGCTCCGGAACCCGGAGGTCCGACCCGCGATCGCCGTCGCGGCCCCGCCCGGCCGGGCGGCGAGCGGGCAGTTCGCCGTCGACCGGGCCTCCGAGATCCTCCCCGCCTTCGAGAGCTACTTCGCGATCCCGTTCCCGCTCGCGAAGCTCGACCTCATCGCGGTGCCCGAGTTCGCCTACGGGGCGATGGAGAACTGGGGGGCGATCAGCTTCCGCGACATGCGCCTCCTGGTCGACCGGTCGACGAGCGCCCTCCAACGGCGCGCGACGCTCACCACCATCGCCCACGAGATCGCCCACCAGTGGTTCGGCAACCTCGTCACGATGGAGTGGTGGACCGACATCTGGCTCAACGAGAGCTTCGCGACGTTCATGGAGGAGAAGATCCTCGAGCGTCTCGAGCCGGCGAGCCGGCCCCTCGACGACCTCCTGCTCGACTGGACCGGACCGGCGCTCCTCGGCGACTCCCTCCCCTCCACGCACCCGGTGAGCGTACCGGTCGAGCGGCCGGAGGAGATCGGGCAGATCTTCGACGAGATCAGCTACGGGAAGGGGTCCGCCGTCCTGAGGATGGTCGAGGCGTACGTCGGGCCCGAGCCGTTCCGGGCCGGCGTCAACGCCTACCTGAAGGAGCACGCCTACGGGAACGCGGCGAGCGAGGACCTATGGCGCGCCCTCGAGGGGGCCGCGGGGACCGGCCTGCGCCCGATGCTCGCGGCGTGGGTCACCCGGCCCGGGCTCCCCGTCGTCCGGGCCCGGCGCGTCGACGGCGCGATCGAGCTCACCCAGGAGCGCTTCCTTCTCGATGGCCGGCACCGCGCCGAGGCGTGGCCGATCCCGCTGTCGGTCCCGACGGGTGCGGAACGATCCCGCCCCCGTCTGGACGGGCCGGGCCCGATCCGGATCCCCGACCCCGGCGGCCCCGTGCGCTTGAACGTCGGCTCGAGCGGCTTCTACCGCGTCCACTATGATCCGGAGCTCTACGACCGGCTCCTCGCGGGCCTCGCGGCGCTCCCGAGCGAGGAGCGTTGGTCGGTGGTGACCGACCTCGCGGCGTTCCTGGTCTCCGGTGACATCCCCCCGGACCGCTACTTCGGCTTCCTCGACGCGGCGCGCGCGGAGGAGGACCCGCTCGTCGTGCACGAGCTCGCGAAGCAGCTCGCCACCTCGAGCCCGGGCCGCAGCCCGCTCGCGCTCGGGGCCCTCCTGCAGGACCGGGCGAGCTTCCGCGCCCATGCCGCGCCGTTCCTCGCCGCCCAGGTCCACCGGCTCGGCCTCGTCGACCGGCCCGACGAGCCCGAGACCGTGCCGGTCGTCCGGGGGATCGTGGCGGCGAGCGCCCTCGCGTTCGACCCCGCCCTCGGCGATGCGCTCGCCGAGCGGTTCGAGGCGTACGGATCGGTGGCGCCCGACCTGAGGTGGCCGGTCCTCTTCGCCTTCGGGCGCCGCGGCGGCGACGCGGAGTTCGATCGGCTCGTCCGGCTCCTCCCGAACGCCGCGGACGAGGGGGAGGCGAACCGGCAGGAACGTGCCCTCGCGCGCTTCCCCCACGCCCACCTCGTCGAGCGGGCCCTCGAGCTCGCCCTCAGCCCGGTGGTGAACCGGGCCCACCTCGTGAGCGTGGTCCGGGAGGCGGCGCTCAACCCGGTGGGGCGATCGGTGACCTGGGAGTGGATCCGCACGGTCCTCCCCACCGTCCAGGACCGCTACCGGGGGACGAGCGTGATCGGCCAGATCCTCGAGACCGCGCTCCCGTTCGCGGCCCTCGGTCGCGCCGAGGAGGCGAGGGCCGAGCTCGCGGCCCACCCGTTCGCCGAGGGGGCCCGCGGGACCGACAAGGGCCTCGCGATGCTCGGGCTCTACGAGCGCCTCTTGGGCTCGGTCGCCTGAGCGGCGGGCTTCCCCTTCCGCCAGGTGGGGTCCACGTTCGACCAGATGTACCAGGTCCCGTGGGCCTGGCTGAGCCGGGTCCCGTCCCCATCGACGAGCTCTCCCGCCACGAAGGCCAGGTGGCGGCCCCTCCGGACGACCTCGCCGGTGGCGCGGAGGATCTGACCCTCCCGGGCCGGGCGCAGGAACTCGACGTAGAGGGAGGTCGTGGCCGTGGTCTCGTCCTCGTCGAGCGTCGTGACGACCGCCCCGCCCATCGCCGTGTCGAGGATCGTGGCGTAGACGCCGCCGTGGACGACCTCGTTGACGTTGAGGTGGCGCGCCTCGACCCGGCCGCTCACCACGCATCGGCCCTCCCGGGTCTCCTTGGGCTCGATCCGGAA
>JASHSI010000115.1 GCA_030040915.1 Thermoplasmata archaeon
GCGGCGAGGGGATGAGCAAGGACTGGTTGCCGGACGTCGGGATCAAGCCCGGCCGCTGGGTGAACGTCGAGGTCGAGGGGGCGCGGATCTTCTCCCCGAGCGAGAAGATCCTCGAGATCAACGAGAAGAGCGCGGGGAACGAGGTCGGCTACGTCGTCGAGCGCGACGGGTTCGACAAGGCGCTCGCGATCGACGCGGGGAACGCCGGCGCCGAGATCCTCCTGAAGACCGCCGCCACGCAGATCCTCAAGGAGAACGGGAAGGTCGTCGGGGTCCGCGCGAAGCAGTTCGGCGAGCCGTTCGAGATCCGCGCGAGCGTGACGATTGGCGCGGACGGGTTCGAGTCGCAGGTCGGCCGCTGGGCCGGTCTCCCCACGAACCTCGCGCTCCGCGACATGGACTCCTGCCTGCAGTACCGCATGACGAACGTCGACTGCGACGTCCGGTACTGCGACTTCTACCTCGGCAAGGTCGCCCCGGGCGGGTACGTCTGGGTCTTCCCGAAGGAGGAGGGGCTCGCGAACGTCGGGATCGGCGTCCAGCTATCGAAGATCCACGGGATGGCCGAGGCGCGGAGTTACCTCGACGCCTGGATCGCGAATCACCCGGCCTACGCGAAGGGACGCACGATCGACGTCGTCGGCGGGGGGGTCTCGATCTCCAAGCCGATCGCCCAGGCGGCCGCCGACGGGATCATGCTCGTCGGCGACGCGGCGCGGATGATCGACCCGCTCACCGGGGGCGGGATCGCGAACGGCTGCATCGCCGGGAAGATCTGCGGGGAGGTCGCCGCCGAGGCGGCGCTCTCGAGGACGCCGACGAAGGAGTTCTTCCAGCGCTACGAGAAGGGGTGGCGGGCCCGGCTCGAGGAGAAGCTCTACCGGAACTGGCTCGCCAAGGAGAAGCTCTGCTCCCTCTCCGACGAGACGTTCGACAAGGTCGTCGACGCGCTGCAGGGCGTCAAGCTCGAGAAGCTCACGGTCCACAACATCCTCAAGGCCGTGCACACGAAGTACCCCGAGGTCACGCGCGAGTTCGAGGAGTTCCTCTAAGGAGGACCCGCGCGCATGCCCGGCGCCCCGAACCGACCCCCCGAGAGCGCGCCCGCCCCGGCGCCTCCCCCCGTCGACGAACTCGAGCGGAAGGTGCTCCGCCGGCTCGGGCCCAGCCGGATCGCCCTGAAGCTCGACCTGTGGAAGGGGGCCCCGTCGAAGGACCTCCTTGAGCCGTACGGCCGGGCGGAAGCTCTGTTTGCATCGGGGGATCACCGCGGCGCCGACTCCGCCCTCGACCAGCTGTCGGTCCGCTTCGCCGAACCGAGGTGGCCGACGATGCCCGAGCCGTTCCGACGGCTCCGCGTGAGCATCCCCGCGCCGATGCCCCCGCACTACGACCCGGAGAACGCCCTCCCCGCGGCCGAGCGGGAGGCCAAGAAGCTCCGACGCGACGCGGAGCTCCAGCTCGCCCTCGCGAAGGCCTCGGTCGAATGGGCGAGGGCCCACGGCATGCCGGTCGACGACCTCGAGCCGCGCGTTCGGGCGGCCGCCGAAGCCCTCGCTGGCGCCGGCCCCTCGGACGGATTCTGGGGGGAGATCGACCCGTGCTGGACCGGGCTCCGAGAACGGGTCCCCGCGCCGACGACGGTCCCCCCCGCCGCACGACCGGTCGGGTGATCGGGCGGATCGGGTCCGGCGAGGCCGCCGACGGCCCCAGGGGCGTACGAACGGCGCGGCCCGCCCGCGTGCGTCGGGACATGCGGATGCGGAGAGCTCCTCCGGCCCGGGCCGCCATCGTCGGCGCCCTGCTCGCGGGAACCCTCCTGCTGGAGGTTTCCCTCGGGGGTGACGGCGCCATTCCGCCGAGCCCGCAGGCTTCGCCCGTCGACCCACTTCTCCGCTGGGCGCCCGTCGTCCCGACGGGCTCCCCCCTATCGGCCGGCCCGTGCACCAACTATTCGAACGCGAGCCAACGCTTCTGGTACTGCGGGATGAACTTCACCACCGTATCGTTCTCCACGAACGCCACTTCCCACCTGACCGGGAACCTCTCCGCGAACCTCCCCCTCTGGGTACGCGTCACGGAGCGGCAATGGACGGGCCTCGGAGAGTGCTACCTCTCGGGGATGATCGGCTGCCCGAGCCCGTTCGACGCGACCGTGGTCACGCTGTACAGTTGGCCCAACCCGGCCGTTACGCCGTGCGAGGTGAACCTCGGGGACCTTGTCGGGTCGAAACGCCACGAACTACCCTCTCGCCCCGGGGGACTGGACCATCACGATCGGGAATTCCTCTCTGCCCCCCCGCCGCGCTCCAGGTGACCGTCGGTTCTGCCGCCCCGCATTCGTGCTAGCGGGGCCGATCCGGTCGTTCTCGGGATCCGGGGTCGCGGAGAAGGAGGACCCCCACGACCCGCGAAAGTGGGATATGGGGCCCACCCCGTCGTCGGACCGACATGGCCCGGCCCTCGACGTTCTCCATCGTGGCGGTCGACCGCGACCGGTCGACGTGGGGCGTGGCCGTCCAGTCGAAGTTCATCGCCGTCGGCGCCGTCGTCCCTTGGGCCGCGGCGAACGTCGGGGCCATCGCGACGCAGGCATGGGCGAACCCCCGCTACGGCCCCGAGGGCCTCGCGCTCTTGCGGCAGGGGTCGGACGCGGGCGAGGTGGTCAAGCGACTCATCGCCCCGGATCCGGAACGCTCGAAGCGCCAGGTCGGGATCGTGGATGCGAAGGGCCGCGCGGCCGCGCACACCGGCGAAGAGTGCCCCGAGTGGGCGGGCCACGAGATCGGCGACGGCTTCGCTTGCCAGGGGAACACCCTCCTTTCGAAGGAGGTGGTCCGTGCGATGGCCCGAACCTACACCGCGACCCCGGGGGACCTACCGGAGCGGCTCCTCGCGGCGCTATCGGCCGGCCAGCGAGAGGGTGGGGATCGCCGCGGCATGCAATCGGCCGCGCTCTTGGTCGTCCGGGCCGGCGGAGGGTACGGGGGCGCGAACGACCGGTGGATCGACCTGCGCGTCGACGACCATCCGAGTCCGATCGAGGAATTGAAGCGGCTCTTCCGGATCTACGACCTGACGCTCCTCACCCGGGAGGACCCGGCCACGCTCGTGCCGATCACCCCGGAGATCGCCGGGGTCGCGCAGCAACACCTGAGGGTCCTCGGCTTCTACACCGGGCGGCTGAACTCCTCGTGGGACGCGGCGACCGCCGCGGCGTTCGATCGGTTCCTCGGGGAGTCCAACTTCGAGGCGAAGGCCCGGACCGACGGGAAGATCTGGCCCTCGGTGCTCGACCACCTTCAGGAGCGGGCGGCCCGCGAGGTCGCCCGGAGGACGACGACCGCGCCGATCCAGACGGGGGCGCTCTCGAAGGGTCCCGGCGCCGCCCCGTCGGGAGGGGAACGATCGACGCCAGCGAAGAAGCGGGCGCCCGGGCCGTAGTCACCGTCCGGCTCGTTCGGCGACTGCCAAGCCCGGAGCTCGCCGAGCGGCTCCGCCGGGCCCTTCTCGCCGATAACCAGGGGTTCGTCGCGTCCCGCACGGACGGGCCGGACCTCCTGCTCGAGGTGGGTGGTCCGGATGCGTCGAGCGTCCGGCTGACGCTCGACGACCTCCTCGCCTGCCTGGGCGCCGCCGAGCGCAGCGCGGGCATCGGGAAGGTCACCGGAGCGGACCCTGCTCCCCGGGGCCGCGCGAAGCGAACGACGCCGGGGAAGCCTACGGCGTCCCGGTGAAGCCCGGCGCGGCCCGGATCCGCTCCACGAGCGGCGGGAGGACCTCCTCCCAGGCACCGACGATGCCGACGTCCGCCTCCGAGAAGACCGGCGCGGCCGGGTCCGGGTTCACGGCGAGGATCCGGCCGGACCGCCGCCATCCGATGAGGTGGTTCGGGGAGCCCCGTACGCCGAGCAGGATCGCGAGCGCCGGCGAAGCCGATCGCCCGGTGAGCCCGACCTGGAGGCGTCGAGGCACCCAGCCGGCGTCGACGATCCGCCGGGTCGCCCCGATGGCCCAGCCGGTGCCCTCGACGAGGCGAAGGAGGGCGGGGAGCCGCTCCGGCCCGCCGAGGCCGTTGCCGATCGACAGCGCGATCGGGGCCCGGTCGAGGTCCCCGAATCCCTCCATCGATTCGTCGTGACGTTCGAGAGGCTCCGGTCGGCGGGGCAGCTCGGGGCCGTCGAGGACCCGCACCCGGTCCGAAGCCCCGCACGGGAACCGCTCGAGCTCGAAGACGCCGGGGCGGACGGTGGCGAGGCTCGGCCGCGTCCGGGACACGACGTCGGCGACCGCGCGGGACCCGAACGCCGGTTTCGACCAGGTGATCGAGCCGTCGGCCGCTCGCGCCAGCGCGGTAGCGTCGCCGGTGAGGCCGAGTCCGGCCCCCGCCGCGAGCCGGGAGGCGACCTCCCGCCCAAATCCGGTCGAGAGGAACATGCCGGCCTCCACCTGGGGGGTCCCCCGGATCCATCCGCGCAGCGTGCCCGCGACCAGAACCGGATCTAGATCGGAGGGGCCCGCCCCCACGTGCACCAGCTCCCCCGCGCCGGCACGGCGGATCCGGTCCAGCCCCTCGGGATCCAGCCGGGTCCCGGCCGCGAGGGCGAACGGGCCGCCCCCGCCGAACGTCCGGCGGGCCTCGGAGAGCATCGGCAACGCCCGGTCATCCAGCCCTCCGTCGGATCCGGAAACGAAGACGAAGCTCGCAAGGGGAGCGTGGTGGGGCCTTTCAGTCGACCGCCGGGTCGTCGGGGCGGGTCTCGGGTGGTCCGCGAGCCATCCCAGCGCTCCGTCGACCCGCTCGGCGACGGACCCGGTCTCGAACCGGACCCCGGCCCGTCGGGTGGTGTCCGTCCCGACCCGAACCACTCGGGTCGGCGATCCCGAGGTCCCGACCTGGTCGGAAGCGAGGTCCAGGTCGCCCGCGGACCGTCGCTCGACGACCCGGCTCCCCGCGGCGGCCCGGGCCTCCTCGGTCGGCTTGAGGAGCTTCGCGACCTTCTCTCCGACGGTCACGAGGACGGGCCCCTCCGTTCGCGTCCGCTCCCAGCCCTCGTCGGTGTCATAGTCCACCAGGAGCCGGGCCGGGTCGGCCCCGCGCTCGATCCGGCGGGCCGGGCCGACGAGCTCCCAGCCCGTGAGCGCGGCGACCTCGGCCGGGACCTGGCCGGTCTCCCCGTCGGTGCTCCGAGCCCCCAGGAGGACGAGGCCGGCGGATTCCCGCCCGAGGAACGCCGCGAGGGTCCGGGCCGTGGCGAGGGTATCCGAGCCCGCGAGCGCGGGATCGGAGATGAGGACGACCCGGTCGGCGCCGAGGGCGTACGCCTCCCGGAGCGCGGGCTCGGCCGCGGGGGGCCCCATCGAAACGAGCGTCAGCCGCTCGCCGGGGCGGCGGAGGTCGAGGCCGGCCCGGAGCGCGCGTTGGTCGAACGGGTTCACGAACATCTCGACCCCGTCCCGTCGGAGCGTCCGCGTGGACGGCACGAACCCCGCCGCGTCGGCGTCCGGGACGACCTTGGCCACGACGAGGATCTCCATGCCGGTGCTCGAGAGGTCCCACCCCGGCCGAGGATAAGTAGGCCGGGCCGCTCCGAACGGGGTGCTCGACGGCCGCCCGGCGTCCGCGGGCCCGGCGGCGCCGTCCGGGGGCGTCGCCCGGTACGCCCTCGCGGTCCTCCTCACCGCGGCGGCGGTGCTGAGCCAGTACGTCCTCCCGCAGCACGTCCCCGCGCTGCGCCCGCTCTACTCGGCCCTCGCCGGCGACCTCCTCGTCGTGTACGGGATCCCGATCGCCGCGTTCGCCACCCTCGTTGGGACGGGACCGATCTCCCGGTTCTTCGCGAATCCGGGGAAGGCGTCGGTCGAGGGGCTCCGCTGGTACGGACTGTTCAGCCTGCTCTCGCTGATCGTCACCGTCGTGCTTGTCGTCGTCTACCTGGCCGTCGATCCGTCGGCCCTCCAGCGCCTGACCGCCCCGAACCCGGATATCCAGGCGGCGGAGGGGGACCCGTGGTTCTGGGTCGGCTTCTCGTTCGTCATCGGGCTCGTGGAGGAGACGATCTTCCGGGGCTGGCTGTTCGGCTTCTGGGTGGCCCGCCGCAGCCCATCGTGGTTCCTCCACGCGGTCTGGACGAGCGTCCTCTTCGCGGGCCTCCACCTCTACTACGCGACCACCTACGGCCCCGCGCTCGGGGTGATCTTCCCGACCCTCGTCCTCCTGGGCCTCGCCTTCGCCGTCGCCTACCGATACTCGGGAGGGAACCTCCTCGTGATCGGCCTCTTGCACGGCGCCTACGACAGCGCCGCCTTCCTCTACCTCGTCTCGCCGTCGTCCGGGGACCTCTTCCGGTTCGGCCTCGTCGCGGTGGGGCTGGCCGTGGCGTGGGCGGTGTACCGTCAGGCGAGCCTCGCGCGTGGGCCCGTTCCCGTCACGCTCTTGTAACCCGCCGGCGTCGGAACGCCGGTGACCGCCGACGACGTTCGCCTTCGCGAGATCCTCGCCGGGGCGCGGACCATCGCGGTGGTCGGCCTATCGGACAAGCCCGAGCGCGATTCGAACGAGGTCGCGCGCTACCTGAAGGCCCAGGGGTACCGCATCGTCCCCGTCAACCCGCTCCTTCCCACGGTCTTGGGGGAGACGTCGTACCCGTCGGTCGCCGCGATCCCCCCGGAGGTCCGGGTTGACATCGTCGATGTCTTCCGGCGCTCTTCGGAGGTCCCCCCGATCGCCGAGGAGGCGATCGCCCGGAAGGCTCCCACGCTCTGGATGCAGCTCGGCGTGGAGAACGCCGCCTCGGCCCAGGCGGCCCGGGCCGCCGGGCTCACCGTGCTCGAGAACCTCTGCATCATGCGGGAGCACCGTCGGCTTGGGATCCCCCGCATCGGCTAGCGTGAGGAACCGAGGGGATCGTACGATGGCCGCCGGACCGAGCCCGTCGACGAACCCGCCCGCGCCGGTGGCTTCCGCTCCATCGGTCCCGTCCGCGCCGACCCCTCCCCCAACGTCGGCCCCGGCGCCCGTTCCCGCCCGCGCCGGCACCATCCGGGAGAGCGGGGCGGTGCGCCGCGACTCGGTCCGGGCCGAACGGTGGCTCGCCGACGGGATGGCGAAGGTCCTCGGGGACGTCGACGTCGACGCGCTCGAGTTCACCGGCCGGCTCTCGATCGGCGGGCGGCTCAGCGCCGGCACGTTCCGCGTGGACGGGGCGGTCGAGGTGCTCGGCGCCGTCGTCGTGCGCGATCTCGTCGAGGTGAAGGGATCCGCGCGCTTCGAATCCGGGATCGAGGCCGGGGCGCTCACCGTGCTCGGTCCGTTGCGCGCCCCCGGCCCGGTCCGGGTCGGAGGGGTCGGCCGGATCGACGGGGAAGCGACGCTCGGGAAGGGGGCCGACTTCGGCACCCTAATAGGCCGGGGAGGGCTCCAGGTTCCCGGCCCGCTCGCCGCCCAGCGCGTCGCCTACGAGATCACCCGGGACTCGGCGGTCGAGTCGATCACTTCCCCGACCGTGGGGATCACGCGGCCGTCCGCGCCCCCGTTCCGGATCCCCGGGCTCACCCCGGACCGCCCCACCCTCAAGGTGCTGAGGATGGAGGCCGAGGAGGTCCGGCTCGAGGGGGTCACGGTCGAGGTGCTGAAGGCGGACCGGATCGTCCTCGGACCGGATTGCCACGTCGCGCGCCTCTTCGGTACCGTCGCCGAGGCGGACCCGACCTCGCACGTCGGGCCGGAGTCCCGCTCTCCGCCGCCGCACGGGATCTGGCGGTAGGTCCGGCCTTCCAACCTTATCTGGCTCGTCCCATCCCCGCGGGGCGATGTCGTCGGAGGAGGGAGCCCCACCGACCCTCGCGCTGACGGAGGTCCAGCGCAAGGTCCACGACTACTGGACCCGGACCGGTGTGCCGGCCCGGGCGTGGGGGGGGTCCCCCGACGGGCCGATCTTCCGGTTCACCGAGGGTCCTCCGACCGCGAACGGCGCCCCGCACGTGGGCCACCTCCTCGCCCGGACGCTGAAGGACGTCCAGCTGCGTTACCGGCGGATGCGGGGCTACCGCATCGTGAGCCCGATGGCCGGCTGGGACTGCCACGGCCTCCCCGTGGAGCTCGAGGTCGAGAAGCGCCACGGCTTCCGGTCGAAGAAGGACATCGAGGCGTTCGGCGTCGCCCGGTTCTGCGAGGAGTGCCGCGAGAGCACGCTCTCCGTCGCCTCCGTCTGGGTCTCGATGAGCGACCGGATGGCCTACTGGCTCGACTACGACCGCCCCTACCTCACGATGGACGCCCCGTACATCGAGAGCGTCTGGTGGTCGCTGAAGACGCTCTTCGACCGGGGGCTCCTCGAGAAGGGGTTCCGCTCCCTCCCGTACTGCCCGCGGTGCGAGACCCCGCTCTCCTCGCACGAGGTGGCGCTCGGCTACAGGGAGACGACCGATCCGTCGGCGACCGTCCGCTTCCGCCTGGCGGGGCCGAACGGCGCCGGTCGGACCCTCCTCGTCTGGACCACGACGCCCTGGACGCTCCCCGCGAACCTCCTCATCGCCGCCCGGGCCGACCTCGCCTACGTCGGCGTCGAGGGTCCGGACGGCTCCGAGGAGATCCTCGCCGAGGCGGCGCTCTCCCGCTACTTCCCCGACGGGCGCCCCATCCGGGCCCGGTACACCGGGCGGGAGCTCGCCGAGCTCCCCTACGAGCCGCCCTTCCCGTTCGCGGGGCCCGGGCCGGGCCGCTACCGCGTCGTCCTCGACGACATGGTCGACGCGGCGGAGGGGACCGGGTTCGTGCACATCGCGCCCAGCTTCGGACCGGAGGACCAGCGCATCGGCGAGTGGCAGGGGGTCGGGGCGTTCGACCCGCTCGACGGCCGCGCGGTGTTCACCTCCGCGGTCCCCCCGGTCCAGGGGAAGTCGTTCAAGGCGGCCGACCCGATCCTCCTCGCGGCCCTCGCGGAGCGCGGGCTCGTGGAGCGCTCCGAGCGGCTGCAGCACACCTACCCGTTCTGCTGGCGGTGCGACCACGCCCTGATCTACCGGGCGCTCGACTCCTGGTTCGTCCGGACCCGGAAGATCGCGGAGGGGATGGTCCGCAACAACGCCACGGTGACCTGGGTCCCCGACTACCTGCGGGATGGCCGGTTCGGCCGCTTCCTCGCCGAGGCGAAGGACTGGGCCCTGTCGCGGAACCGGTACTGGGGGACCCCGCTGCCGATCTGGGTCTGCCCGGGCGGGCACGCCACCTGCGTCGGGAGCTTCGCCGAGCTCGCCGAGCGGAGCGGGGCGCCGCTCCCCGACGGGTTCGACCCGCACCGTGTCGGGGTGGACGGGCTCACGCTCCGCTGCGCGACCTGCGGCGCCCCCGCCCGCCGCGAGCCGTACACGATCGACGGGTGGTACGACAGCGGTTCCGCGCCGTTCGCGCAGTTCCACTACCCGTTCGAGCCGAGCCCGTTCGATCCGGCGGCGCCGCTCGACTACGTCGCCGAAGGGCTCGACCAGACGCGCGGCTGGTTCTACACGATGCTCGTCCTGTCGACGGCGCTGTTCGACCGGCCCGCGTACACCGCGTGCGTCACGAGCGGGCTCGTGCTTGACGACAGCGGGGCGAAGATGTCGAAGTCGAAGGGGAACGCCGTCGCCCCGATGGCGCTCCTCGACCGCCTCGGGGCGGACGCGCCCCGCTGGGGGTTCCTCTCGATCGACTACACCGCCCCGGTCCGCATCGACGAGACCGCGATGCGCCAGGCGGCGAACCGGACGCTCGGCACGCTCGGGCACGCGACGGCGTTCTTCCGGCAGAACGCCGCGGCCGACGGCCTGCCGACCGTGCCCGCCGCGACCCCCCCCACCGACGCGCTCGACCGGTGGCTCCTCTCCCGCCTCGACGACACGACCGAGCGGGTCACCGCCTCGCTCGATGCGTTCGACCCCCGGGAGGGGGCGCTCGCGATCCGCGAGATGGTCGACGACCTCAGCACATGGTACCTCCGGAGGTCCCGCCCGAGGTTCTGGGGGGACCAGGACCCCGCCGACCGGGCCCGGGCGAACGCGACGCTCTTCCGCACCCTCGAGACCCTCTCCCGCCTGCTCGCCCCGTACGCCCCGTACACCGCCGAGCACGTCGCCCAGGAGCTCCGGCCGGATGGGTTCCACGCGGCGGACGGCTCGGTGCACCTGGCCCGCTGGCCGGGGGTCGCGGGCCTCCGCGACCTCCCGTTGGAGGCCGCGATGGAGGAGGTGCGGACGGAGGTGGAGATCGGGCGGGCGCTCCGCCAGCGGGTCCAGGTGAAGTCGCGGATCCCGCTCGAGTCGTTCGTCCTCATCGGACGGCCGGCGCCCGGGGCGCTCGGGGCCGAGGCCGACCGGCTCCTCGCCGGGGAGCTCAACGTCCGCTCGGTCGCACGGGTCGGGACGCGGGACCTCGACCGGTACCCCGAGGCCGAGTTCGAGCGCTCGACCGACGCCGAGGGGCGGGTCACCGCGCTCCTGTCCCGGACCCCGAGCCCGGAGCTCAAGCGAGAGGGGTACGTCCGGGAGACGCTGCGCCGCCTGCAGGCGCTGCGGAAGGAGGAGGGGCTCGCCTTCCTCGACCGCATCGACCTCGTCGTCGCGGCGGAGGGCCCGCTCTTCGAGGCGATCGACGCGGCGCGCGCCCGGCTGTCCGAGGAACTCCTCGCCGATTCGGTCGACCTCACGGAGGGGGACCGCCCCCCGTCCGTCGGCTTCCGCACCTGGTCGATCGACGGCCTCGCCCTCTCGGCCCGCCTCGCGAAGCGGTCGACGGCTCCGAGCTAGTCCCGTTCGGCCGTTTCCGCGTCCGCGGCGCTAGCGGCCGTTCACAGCTCGTGCGCCTCCACCGGCCCTCGCGGCGAGCGCTCCCGGACGAGCTCGGCCCGGAAGCGGCGCACGATCGTGTCGGCCCGCCGCCAGGCGCCGAGCGGGAGCCCCGCCTTCCGGCACGTCTCGGAGAGGAACCGTTCGGGATCCCACCCCTCCTCGACCGCGACCTGCGGTAGGAGGAGGCCCGACGCCTCCCCTCGTTCCACGATGAGCCCGTCCCGGCCGACGACGACCTCCGCGGCCCGGCGCGCCCGGTCGCGGAGCGCCTCCGGGGGGGTGAGGATCGAGATCTCGATCTTCAGCCCGTCGAGCTCGCGCCGCCCGACCGGCGGGAACCTCGGGTCCTCCTCGGCCGCCGCCCAGGCGGCCCGGGGGATCGCCTGGCGCAGGGGGTAGGCGGGGAACGGGAAGCCCACGCAGCCGCGGAGGCGGTCGTCGGGGTCCCGGGTCAGCGTGACGAACAGGCCCCGCCGCTCCTCGAACGCTCCGGGCAGCGCGCGGTCCGCGAACGGCGTGGCAAGGTCGTCGTACCGGCCCGGATGGTCGAGCCCGAGCTCGACCGCTTCCCGCGCGATCGAGATCGCGAGCCGCCCGTCGATCGGCCCCGCCATGGAGGGCCGGTCACGGCCCCCGGCCGTCAAGCGGCTTGCGGTCGCCGCCGACGGACGCTTTATATCGCCCCGCTCGTCCCGCGCTCGCGTCCATGCCGTTCCCCGAGGCGGTGCACCGCCTACTCGACAAGAAGATCTGCATGAACTGCTCGGCCCGCAATCCGCCGAAGGCGGTCCAGTGCCGCAAGTGCGGCTACAAGGGCCTGCGCGTCAAGTCCCGCGAGCGGTCCGGCAAGACCCAGTAGCGGGTTCGGGTCCTCTACCGCGCGGGCTCCCCGCTCCCGGCCACCGGGTGGGTCGGCGGGCGCCGGGACTCCCGGGCGACGGCGAGCCGCTTGGTGAAGAGGAAGCCCAGGTTCCGGGAGCCGTCCCGCCAGCTCGAGAGCTTCGGGGGTCCCCACCGCTCCGAGTAGTGGATCGGGACCTCGGCGAACTTGAGCCCCCGCAGGACGACCTCGAGCTTCAGCTCCTCGCTCATCGGCATCCCGTCCTGGGTGAGGCGGACCCGCTCGAGGATCGAGCGCCGGAACACCCACATCCCGCTCTGGCTGTCGGTGATCGTCGCCCCGCCGGCGGCCCGGAAGTACCGGTGGAAGGCGAGGTGCATCAGGAAGTTCAGCACGCGGTTGCCGATCCGGTGCTCGGTCGTCATCGCCCGCTTGTCGAGCGTGGAGAGTCGGTCGCAGGTCAGGAAGTCCAACCCTCGGTCGAGGAGCTCGCGCACGAGCCTCGGGACCTCCTCGGCCGGGTAGGTGGCGTCCCCGTCGAGCGTCGCGACGACGTCGCCCCGGGCCTCGGCGAAGCCGGTCCGGTACGCCCGGCCGTACCCCTTCCGCGGCTCGTCGATCACCCGGGCCCCCAGCCTCTTGGCGATCTCGGGCGTCCCGTCCGTCGAGGCCCCGTCGACGACGAGGACCTCCCACTCGAGGGGGTCGGAGGCGAACCACCGCGGGTTCGCCTCCGCCGCCGCGCGCTGGAAGGTCTCGAGGACGTGACCGATGGACGCCGACTCGTTGAGCGTCGGCACGATGAGGGTGGCGCGCATCGCCGGGAAGGAGCCCCACCCGACCATCTCCTTTAAGGGTGCGTCGGCTCGGGCCCGCCCATGCCGGGTCGGGGGGGACGGGCCCGGCCCGCCCGGTACGGGAGCTTCCCGACGACCGCGGACATGGGCCTCTCGGCGAGCGCCCCGGATCCCCCGGCGCTCTTCGAGGCGCTCGGGATGGGCCTCTTCGCGCTGATGACCGACCTACGAAGGGTACGGCCAAGGGAGGCCCGGGAAGTGCACGCCCGGGGCGGCGACCTCGGCGCTCTCGTCGTCGGCTACCTCTCCGAGCTCGTGAAGCTCGAGGCCGCCGACGGCTTCGTCGGCCGGCGCGTCCGGGTCGAGCTCTCGGGGGATCCCCCGCGCGAGCTCCGCGCCGCGATTGAGGGGGAGCGGCTCGACCCGGCACGCCACGTGCGGCGGAAGGAGATCAAGGCGATCACCTTCCACCGGCTCGAGGCGAGCCTCGACCCGCCGAGGGTCCGCGTGATCGTCGATATCTAGGCGGGGGCCGGCATCCGCGCGGCGATCTCGCCGAGCGCGACCCCGGGCCGGGGGAGCTTCCCGGCGTGGCCCAGGATCCGCTCGAGCGCGGCGAACGTGACGAGCAGGTCCGGCCAGTCAGCGATCCCCATGTGGCCGATCCGGAAGATCTTCCCGGTGAGGGCCCCCTGCCCCCCCTGGACGGCGACGTTGTAGCGGGCGAGGAGCGCCTTGCGGACCCGGGCGTCGTCGAGGCCGTCCGGGTTGCGGATCGCCGTCACGGTGTCGGAGGCGTGGGCCGGGTCCGGGAAGAGGGCGAGCCCGAGGGCAGCGGTCGCCGCACGCGTCGCCTCGGCGAGCTGGTGGGTCCGGGCGAGCCGGCCCTCGAGCGTCTCCTCCTTCAGGAGGAGGAGCGCCTCGCGGAGCGCGAGGAACAGCGGGATCGCGGGCGTCCACGGTGTGTCGTCCTTATCGAGGTTCGCGAGGTGGGCCGCGAGGTCGAGGTAGAACGTCCCGCCCTGGAGCTCCGAGCGGGCCCGGTCGGAGAGGTGGACGATCGCAAGGCCGGCCGGGGCGGCGAGCCCCTTCTGGCTCCCGGCGATGACCGCGTCGAACCCCCACTCCTCGATCTTGCAGGGGATCCCCGCGACCGCGCTGATCCCATCGACGAGGAAGAGGGCGCCGGACCGCTTCACCGCCGGGGCGAGGGCGGCGAGGTCGTTCTGCAGGCCGACGCTCGTCTCGTTGAGGACGGCGCAGACCGCCCGGACGTCCCCCTTCTCGAGCTCCGCCTTCGCCTCCTCGACCGGTATGTGCTGACCCCAGGGGGCGGCGAGGGTCGTCACCGGGTCGGCGTACCGGCGGGCGATCTTGTCCGTCCGCTCCCCGAAGTTGCCGTTCGTCAGGACGAGCGTCCGTTGGCCCTTGCGGAGGAGGCTCGAGTAGACCGCCTCGAGGCCGGCGGTGCCGCTCCCCGAGAGGACCACCTGGTGGCCCTTCGCCCCGAACAGGACCGGCAACAGCTCCCGGATCTCGTGGACGATCCCGTGGAAGTAGTCCCCGCGGTGATTGACCGAGGGGAAGCTCATCGCGCGGAGGACGCGCGGGTGGATGCGGACCGGTCCGGCGATTAGGAACGTCGAGGTCTCGGGGTCGGCCTTCATGGGCGCGCCGGGGGACCCACGAGCCCTTCTAACGGCTTCCCCGCGAGCGCCCGGAGGGTCTCCTCGACGATCGCCCGGCCCGCACGCGACTGCCCCTCGTGGGTCGAGGCGCCGAGGTGGGGGGTGGGGAGCACCTTCGGGTGGGCGAGGAGGGCGGAGCCGGTCGGCGGTTCGACCTCGAAGACATCGAGGGCGGCCCCGGCGAGCGCGCCGCGGTCGATCGCGGCGAGGAGCGCGGCCTCGTCGACGAGCGACCCGCGGGCGACGTTGACGAGGTAGGCGGTCGGCTTCATCTTCGCGAGGCGTGCGGCGTCGATCAGGTGGCGGTTCTCCGGCGTCGCGGCGGCGTGCAGCGAGACGAAGTCGGAGCGTTCGAGGAGCTCGTCGAGCGGGAGGAGCTCCGTCGCATCGACCGGGGCGGCCACGTACGGGTCGAACGCGGCGGTCGGGCAGCGCCACGGGACGAGCCCCCGCGCGACATCCCGGGCGATCCGGCCGTACCCGACAAAACCGACGGTCCTGCCGGAGAGCTCGTGCCCGAGGCCGGAGCGGCTCCACGTCCCGGCCTTCGTCTCCGCGATCCGGGGATAGAGGCCCCGTGCGAGGAGCAGGAGGAGGGCGACGGTGAGCTCGGCGACGCTCGTCGTCGCGGCCGCCGGGGCGTTCGCGACCCGGATCCCGCGCGCCGTCGCCGCGGCGAGGTCGATGTTGTCGACGCCGACTCCGGCCCGCCCGATGAACTTCAGGTCCGGCGCCCCCTCGAGGAGCCTCGCGGTCACCTTCGTCCGGCTGCGCACCAGGAGGCCCCATGCGTCGGAGAGCGCGCGGGCAAGCTGGGCCGGGTCGTCCGAGACGTCCCGGACCTCGCAAGGCCCGCTCCGGAGCTCCTCGATCGCGGCGCGATCGATCGGGTCGGCGACCACGACGACGGGGAGCTTTCCGGGGGCCGGCACGCGGCCGCCAGCGAGCGCCGCCAGAAAAGGACTACTCGCGCTCCGGAGCCGCGGCCGCGCTCCCCGCGTCGACCTTCGGGACCGGGACCCGAAGAAGGGCGGCCGAGACGACCGCCTCGCCCCGGACCCCGCGGATCCACGGCTCGGGCTTGATGAGGATCCGGTGGGCGAGCCCGGGGACCGCGGAGCGCTTCACGTCGTCCGGGACGACGAAGGACCGGCCCTCGAGGAGCGCCCAGGCCCGGGCGAGCTTGAGGAGCGCGAGCGACCCCCTCGGGGAGGCGCCGACCTCGGCTCGCGGGTCGGCGCGGGTCGCCCCGACGAGCTCCACGACGTACGCCTCGATGGCGGGGTCGACCTCGATCCCCTCCGCGGCCGTCTGCACCGCGCGGAACGCGTCGAGGTCGAGGACATTCGGCACCTCGACTAGGTCCTGGCCGCGCTCGCGCCGGCGCTTCAGGATCTCGCGCTCCTCCTCGGGGGTCGGGTAGCCGACCGACAGTCGCATCAGGAAGCGGTCGACCTGGGCCTCGGGGAGCGGGTAGGTCCCCTCGAGCTCGAGCGGGTTCTGGGTCGCGAGGACGAGGAACGGCCGCTCGAGCGCCCGGGTCCCCTCCTCGCCGGTGACCTGGTACTCCTGCATCGCCTCGAGGAGCGCCGATTGAACCTTCGGGGGGGCGCGGTTGATCTCGTCCGCGAGGAGGACGTGGGTGAAGATCGGCCCGGGCCGGAACGAGAGGCCCCCCCGGGTCGGATCGAGCTGCTCGCCTCCCGTGATGTCGTGGGGGAGGAGGTCGGCGGTGAACTGGACCCGTCGGAAGGAGAGCCCGAGCGCCGCGGCGAACGACCGGGCGATGAGCGTCTTGCCGAGGCCGGGCTTGTCCTCGATCAGGAGGTGGCCGTCGGCGACGAGCCCGACCAGGATCTCGTCGAGGACCGCGTCCCGTCCCACGACCGCGGCGTGGACCGCCGCCCGGACGCGACGGAGCCGCTCCCGCGCGTCGGCTACCTCCATGTCCCCCCCGGAACCGGCCGGAGCGAGCCCAGGATATGAGGCCGGTCGGCGGGCGCCGTCTGTCCCCCGGCGGCAACGGCACGCCTCCTCGCAGGCCGACCGGCCCTCTCCGCGCCCTGACCCCGGCCGGGGCTGTCGGTCACCGGGGTTGTCCTCTCGTCATCCCCCGGACGACCCGTCCGTGGCGGTCGGGAGGGACCCTTCGTCGGCGACCGGGCGACGCCCTCGGGCGTCCCGAGGCCGCCATGCGTACCCGGCCTCATGAGGCTACCGGGGGAGGCGGCGCGGCCCGGGCGCCCGCGCCGATCGCCCATCCGAGCGCGAGGAAGAGGCCGACTAGGATCAGGACCGCCACCGCGGTCTCGGAGGGCCCCGCGGGGAGGGCGACCGCGACGATGAGCGCGACCGCCGCCGCGAGCGCCGGCACCACGAGGCCCGTCCACGGCGGTGACCCCTCCGTCGACCGGGTCGCCCCGGACGCGATCCAGTAGAGGAGGGCGAGCCCGAGGAGGGCGGCGACCGCCCCCGAGAGCAGGGACCAGTTCGCCCGGGCGACGAGCCCGGCCGCCCCCAGGAGCGCCGGGGCGACCCACGCCGGGGAGAGCACCGGCCCCGCGAACCGGCGCCAGAGCGCGGAGGCGACCACTGCGAGGGTCCCGGCGAGCGCCGGCACGAGCGGGGCGCCCGCCCCGGCGAGTGCTGCGAGGACCATCGTCCCGACGGTGAGGGCAGCCGGCCCGACCTCCCGGCCGAGGAGGCCCGGCGGAACCGTCCTCACCGGAGCCCCCCGGCCGGTCGGGGGGAGCGAAGGAGCGGCTCGAGGCCCCCGAGGTTCCAATGGTCCTCCCAGTCGAGCGTGGGGGCCTCCTCCCACGATCGCGCTACCCGGGCCCGCCGGGTGAGCCGGATCAGCCGGGCGAGGGCGCGGTCCTCCGCCCGCCCCGAGAGCCCCGCCACGAGCCGGGGGACCGGGGACGGGCTCAGCACGACCGCCCCGAATCCCCGCTGCCGCAGGTGGGGCAGGAGGTGGAAGGAGTCGTCTCCGCCGAGCGGGGAGATGAGGAGCGTCGTCACCCCGACCGGGTAGACCCTCCGTAGCGAGACGGCGAGCCGCTCGGCCGGGCCGGCCTCGCCCGCCACCCCGCTCGCATCGAGCAGGCGTCGGATCCGGTGGCGGTGCGTGCGCCCGGAGCCCAACGGGACGGCGTCGAGGTACTCCCCGAAGACGGCGACCCCGACCCGGTCCTTTGCGTCGAGGAACCCCCCCGCGATCCCGTGGGCGGCGGCCCGGCCGATGGCGAACAACGCCCGGTCATCGTCCGGTCCCAGCGGGGACGGTCGCGCGTCGAGGACGATGAGGAGGTCCCCCGTCCGCTCGGGACGGAACTCGTTCACGCACCACCGTCCGAGCCGCGCGCTCGCCCGGGCGTTCGAGCGCCGCGGGGAGTCCCCGGGGACCGCGTAGCGAACCCCGAAGAACTCCCCGCTCGCTCCGAGCGATCTCGAGGGGGCCTCGCCGGGCATCCAGGTGGTCCTCCGGTACGGGATCGCTCGGACCCGGGCCGCCTCGGGAGGGAACCGCTCCACCGGGAGGGGTGGGCCGTCGAGCTCGACGGGCCGCTCCGCGAGGTCGAGCGGCTCGATGAGCGTCGCCGCCGGGGGCGGGAGGAGCTCGATCAGCGGGTCGCGGGCCCGCCACTCGAGCCGGAACCGGATCGTCCCACCGTCCCGTCGGACGAAGGGGGGCGCGCGCTCCTCGAGGCCCGCCGGCCGAGCGAATCGGAGCGCGAGGGAACGGCCCGCCTCCCCCGCCTCGACCGTCCCCTCGATGTCGACCTCGGCCCCGGTCCCCCTGGCGCTCCAGCGGAGGGGATAGCGGAGTGGTCCCGGGGCCCCCGACGGCAGCGCGGCGAGCGCCGCGATCGGCGCGACGAGGAGCGGCAGCGCGAGGAAGAGGAGGGCGGGCCGGCCCGTTCCGACGGCCCCGAGCGCGAGCAGGAGACCCGCCGCCACGACCGGCACGGCGATCGGCCGGAACCGCGCCCCCGAGATCGAACCCTGTGCGCCGGCCATCCTCCGCCTACGTCTCCTTCTCGAGATGGTCAAGCCGTTCCTCGAGCCAGCGGAGGAAGCGGTCCGACGGCCACGCGAGGATCTCCCGAAGCTCGCCCGGAGAGAAGGAGGGCCCGCTCCGGGCGCCCGAACCGAACTCGAGCGCCTGGACGGCGAACACCACGCGTTCCCGGCCGAGCGAGCCCGGGGTCATCGACCCGCGCAGGCGACCGAGGGGGTCGACCCGAGCCACCGGCATCGGACGTGCAGGCCATCGGAGGCCCGGGACGAGGCTCGCGACGACGACCGCCCCGGCCACCGCGACCGCCGCGACGCCGGCGATCGACCCGACAAGGGAGCCGGGCCCCGCCGCGAGGGCGATGCCCGCGCCGGCGAGGCCGACGGCGATCCCCAGAAGGAGCATCCCCCGGTCCATCGTCACTCCGCTCGGGCGGGAGCCCCGCCGAGACTCCGAACGGCCGCCTCGAGCGCCGCCCGGGCCTCGTCGACCGCCTCCGGTCCGAGCGGCAGCGTCGAATACCGGGCCTGCTCGAAGAGCTCGGTCAGCCGGCGCGCGCCCGTCGGATCGATCCCCCACTCGACGACGAGGAGCTCGGTGAGCTCCCGGGCGGTCTTCGGCCCGAGGGACCCGGCCCGGTTCCCGACCGCCTCCAAGAGACGGGCGTACAGGCCCAGGATCGCCCCCCGGGCGCCCTCCGTCCGGCCCCGGTCGAGCTCCTCGAGGCCGCGCCGCATCGCCTCCCCCGGATCGGGGCGGGCGGGCGGGTTGGGCCCCTCCGGCCCCCGGGTCGGCCAGGCGGCGAGGGCGGCGAACCCCCCGACCGCGACGGCTCCCAGCCCGATGAGGAGGTAGGGGATCCACCATGGCCAGCCGCTCGGAAGCCCGAGCGAGAGCGGCGCGCGGGCGGTGGAGTTCGCGCTCGCGTTCCCCGCGGGAGTCGGGGTCTGGGTGGCGTTCCCCGCGCCGCCGTGACCCGACGCGCCGGGCGGGAGCGGGCCGGAACCGGTCGGCGCCGCCTGGGCGACGAGGTGGGCGAGGACGATGAACCCGACGGCGAGCAGGATCGCCGTCAGGGCCATGATCATGAGCCGACCGGGGACCGGTATCGTGCCCGCCCGGAACCGACGGTAGAGCCAGTAACCGATCGCCGAGGCGGTGGGCACCCCGATCAGCAGGCTGAACTCGAGGGTGTCGATCACCAGGCCCCGGCCGACCCATTCCGTGGTCGCCGGGCCCTTGGGCCCCGCGAGGAGCGCGGCGGCGAGGCCGGCGCCGACGGCGAGGACCGGCACCAGGAGGACCCCCGGGCTCCTCAGCGGACGTACCGTCATGATCGGACGGAACGGTCCGGGTCCCGTATCTCGGTTATCTCGGGCCCGCCGGGCCCGGGGACGCTCCGTCCGGCGAGCCGACGCGCAGGAAGTAGAACCCGCGGCGCTCGTGGTCGGCCGTCACGACCGCGTAGTCGTCGACGCGGTAGCCGAGGTCGAGCGCCGCCCGGAATGCGTCCCGGACCGCGTGACGCCAGCTCCGCAGGGAGGTCGGGTCGTGCTCGCGCAGGAGCGCGAGGTCGAACGGGATCTCGAGGTGGGCGGACGACCCGGCCGGCTCCCCGACCGCCTTCGGTCGTCGGAGTCCCGTCTCCCCGACCTCGGTCTCGACGATCGGGGCGGACCGCCGCCACCGCTCGAGGTCGGCCTCCGGTCCCGGGGCCCCGTCCCGGATCCGCGCCTCGGCCCGGGGATCCTCGATCTTCCAGGTGAGCTGGACCCGGTCGGACTCGACCATCGGGTCCCCCTCGGGGCCGGTCCGCCCGAAGTGGTGGACGAGGTAGCGGTCCGGGAGGGCGCCGAGACGGCGGACGGAGAGGAACGCCGGCACGCTCTCCAGGGGGTCGATCGTCCAGCGGATCTCCGAGAGGCCCAGCTGGAGGAGCTCGTCGCGCGCCCGCAGCATCAGGCGGCGGGCGACGTGGTGGTTGCGGTACTCCGGCCGGACCACCGTGAGGTGGGAGTACAGGTAGAGCGTGCTCCCGTCCCAGCCGAGGAAGGCGAGCGAGAACCCGGCGAGGTGGATGTCGGCGAACGCCCCCAGCACGAGCCCCCCATGGTCCTGGGCAGCCCGTTGGAGGGTCGCGGAAGCGGGGGACGGCCCGAGGCCTGTCCCGGTCGACGCCGCGAGCTCCTCGGCCGCCCGGAACTCCTCCGGTTTCTCGAGCTTGCGCAGGTGGAAGTCGTCCGGCTGGTCGGCCCCGGGGGCCATGGGAACGCGACCCGGCCCGGTCACATTAGCTCGACCGGCCACCGGGCGCCGGACGGAGCCGGGGCGCCCGCCTACCGGCGGATGCGGAGCTCGACCTTCTTCTCCTCGTAGCGGATCTCGTCCGCCGGGGTGAGGTCCCAGAGGAGGTCCTCCACCTCGGGGAGGTTGCGGAGGAACTCGGCCTTGCTCTTCGAGAGCATCAGGTGCTCGAACCGCCGCCGGGCCACGTAGTAGGCCCCGACGAGGTAGCCGCCGACGATGATGAGGATCGGCCCGACGATCACGAAGATGAGGTTGTAGTCCGGCCCGTTCGAGGCGGACTGGTCGGTCACGGCGTCGATCCCCATGAACGGGGCGCCGTTGGCGAGGGGGGTGTAGGCGCCGAGGGCGAGCACGGAGAGAAGGAGGCCGATCGCCAAGACGATGATCGACAGGAAGGCCCGGTAGACCCGGGCCCAGTGGCGGATCGTTCGGCCCCAGGAAGGGCGGGCCTCCTCCGGCATCGGGACGGCCCGGAGGGGTGACCGATTATCAAGGTAGCCCTCGCGGGGCCCGGGGGGCCGCCGTCCCCCGGAGGCCCCACGGGAGGGGGTTTT
>JASHSI010000116.1 GCA_030040915.1 Thermoplasmata archaeon
TCCAGCGGGACCAGGACGTTGACCGCCTGTACTGGATGGTGGTGAAGCAGTACCACCGCAACTTCGGGTCGGACATGCTCGGGACTTCCAACGGGAATCCCCGCGGGGTTTCGCACGTCCACCTTCTCGTCGCCAAACTCCTGGAGCGGATCGGTGACCACGCCGAGCGAATCGCCCGGTCGTACGAGACGATCTCCGGCGACCGCCCCATCGACCCAAAGCTCGCAAAGGAGCTCGAAGAAACGGACGCGTTCGGGATCGGGATGCTCGACCGCGCGTTCAACGCGTTGATGACCGGGAACATCGAAGCGGCCAACGAGGTGATCGATTCCCAATCGAAACATCAGCAGATGGTCGATTCCCTATCTCACCGGGTGGCGACGAAGAAGGGAGAGGAACTCCTGGCGCTCGGGCAGGTCGTCAACAGCCTTGGACGGACGGGAAGTTACGCCTCTGATATCGCCGAGCAGGCGATCAATCTCGCAATCCTCGCTGAACCGGAGACGAACTGACTGCGCTTCGATCGGAAAGAGTGGCCGGGGCCCCGTCGAGCCCCTTTAGGGTCCCGGAGGAGCCCGCCCTGCCCTATGGGGCGGTAGGGAAATCCTTCCCTACGAAGATTACGAACTCCTTCGTAATGCTCCGTCCTCCACGTTCCGCATCCTTAAGACCGGCGAGCGACCCGTCCTGACCGATAACCTATGACCGGGGGTTCGGTTTGGCCCGGTTCGTTTCCTGCGGCGATCACGGTCGTGGTCGCGGGCTGCGTTCTGCTCACGCTCGCAGCAGGAGTCGTCCCCCGCGCCGACGGACCACGGGCGACCCCATGCTCCGCGGCGCTTTCTCCCGAGATCCACTCCGCATTCCAGAGGATGACCTATCCTGTCGAATTCAACGAAACAGGGCTTCCGGTCTCCGGCGAATGGGAGGTGGGCCTCGGAACTCTCGATGCCCAGTTCGTCAATTGGACGCCCTCCCAAACGACATCGATCAGGGTGGATCTTACCAACGGAACATATCCCCTGTCCGTGACGGCACAAGGGGACTTCGCGGCCGCGGACGTTCCGAGCCAAATCGTCGTCGATGCGTCGGCTCGTTACCTCAACGTGACATTCATTCCGGCGTTTCCAGTCCACCTCAGTGAGACGAACCTCCCGTGGGGGTCGGGTTGGACCGTCAACCTGACCTCCGGCAATTACTCGTCCTCCGAGTCGTCCTCCGCGCAAAACCTAACGATTATGACGACCGGCGTCCCGTTCTACTTCAACGTCTCAAGCCCGGGCGAGGTGGCCATCCCGGCCAGCGGCAACATCACGAATTGGACGAACCAGACCTTTGCGATCCGATTCGTTCCGGCGGTACTGCCCGCCTACGATGGTATTATCGAAGGGATTGTGAACGTAGGGAGCATCGCTACCGTCTACATCGGCGGGTTCCCGAGGACGGTCTATCCGGATGGGGGCTTCGCGGTCTCTCTTCCGGCGAGTACCTACGGGGTCGTCGTGACCGCTCCCGGCTACGTGCCGTTCTTCGGATACACCGTCCTGAAAGCGAACGAGAGCAACGACATACCGGTGGTGCTCCTACCGGTCTCGTTAGGGGGCTCGAACACGACCCAGCATTCCCTCAACCTCGAGCAGGTGACCATTCTAGCGGTGGGCGGGGCCACGGTGGGGGCACTCGTCACCATCTTGGCGGGACGACGGAGGCCCCCTTCGCTAGGTTCGGACCTCCCCGGCGGCGTAAACACGTGATTACGGGACTCCGTTGGAGCTGCGTCTCGGCGACCGATTGGAGGAGTCGATTGTGCCAGCGCTCAGCCGATGGTTTCCGTGAAGGGTGTCAGGAATTCGACCATGGTCGAGTTGAGTTCGCTGGGGTCGTCGAAGACGACGTCCCATGCTCCCGGTCCGAGCGCTATGTGGACGTGGTCGATCGAGAAATATGCTAGGGTCCCCGAGGTCCAATTGTACCCGGCATTGAGGTTCACGTTTCTAACGAACGACTGGAATTGGATCGTCGTCATGGCGTAGACGGCAATGCCGAGAGTGGTCGTGATCGATCCGTTCACTACCACGGCGGTGGTCACGGTGAGGGTCACGGCATTGAATTGGCCGGCCGGAAAGCTATCGATCGTTCCCTGCGGGATGAGCACGGTTTCAGAAGATCCACCCGAGGATCCCTTTCTGGTGAGGCGCTCGTCCGCTAGGTAAACGCCGATGATCAGCGCTGCGACAAAGATCACGGTGACTACGATCCACCACGAGCGGTCCGCCCGCCGCTTCGGTGGTGATGGGGCAGGGCCCGTCGTTGGCGACCGAGCCTCCGCGACCGGCGACGGCTCGGACGGCTGCATTGTATGGCCGTTCCGATTCGGGGGGCCGCTTAAATCCTTCCAAGAACGGCACGCCGTCCATGTTTCGGAAGCCGTTGTCGAGGGCCGGCGAAGTTGTAAGCAACGCTCGGATCAGCGGGGATGCGAACTGGAACCGGCTTCCGGTCCTCTCCTCACGTTGATTGCTCGAGTCCAGCGGTCCGTTCGGCCGTCGATCCCGGGTGGGTCCCCGGCGCACCGGGTGGCGACTTGACCGCGACGGGCGGTGCCGATGATCGTGGGCCGCCTGGAGGCGCCGGGGCGGGTTGGCCACCGGGAGGCGTGGTGATCCGGGCGGGAGCGGCGGATACCGGGTGCGCCGCCCGTACCACCTCCTGATCGATCCGGTAGGCGCGATGGTCTACGCCGTACTGCAGAGTGAGGTCCGCTACGCTGAGAAGGCGGCGCGGGTTACCCGCCGCGGCGTGGTTGAGGAGGACCATCGCCTCCTTCGAGAAAGGGTACAGAGGGTCCAGACCCTCCACGAGCCTCTTCGAAGCGAGCTTCTTCGCGAGCAGCAGGATCGCTTCATCATCGGTAAGCCGCGGGAGGGGGATCGTGCGATTGATGCGCGTGCCGAGAGCCGGGACCGCCTTGACTAGGCGCTCGAAGTACTCGAAGTAGGAGCCGACCATCATCAATGCGCCGGGGCGGATGCCGTCCGACATCTCTTGGAGGATCTTCGCGAACGCCACGGCATCGGCGGCCTGGCGGATGTTGTGGAGGTCGTTCAGGAGGAAGAACGCGGGCGCGCTCTCGTTCAGTGCCTGGGAGAGCGTCTTGCCGATGACCGTCGGGTCGTAGGAATTCCCTTTGATCTTCCGTAGAGCCGTGACCTTGCCGAGCCACTTCGGGCCGGAGAAGGTCTTCCATTGGCCCGTGGCCTTCGCGGCCTCCCCGAACGCTTGGGCGAGCGCATGGAGCGTGCGCGCAGAGTCCTCCGCCACATCGACGTAGACGCTGAACGCCTTGTGCTGATTCGCTTCGGACGCCGCGAGCCGAAGCCGCTCGGTCTTTCCGGAGCCAAGGGGGCCGACCAGGGCGACCATCGCCCGGCTCTCCTTGTCGAAGATCTCATCCTTGAGCACGCGGAGGGTCTCATCGAGCTTGAGGTTGACGTGGAACAGCCCGATGTCCTCGAGGCTCTCGCTCGCGAGGTCGAGGAACGGATTGCCGGTGAGCCCGTAGCGGTCGTAGCTTCCTGTGGGCACCGGCCATCAACTCCTATAGTACCCGCCGACGCAAATCGATTGCCAAACGCTTTCCATCGAACTCATAGTAAATGTTCCGGTCGACGAACCGCCCTTCCGTCCACTTGGGTATCCGAAGGAAGCGCATGAGCCCCTCCGGCCCCTCCTTCGAATGGAACTGGATTACCCCGTCGGCGAGGTGGACCGCTACGGCCTCGGCCCTGGCCTCGTACATCCCCCGATCGGTACCGAGCAGCACCGTGGACATCATCTCGCGACACGCCCCACGGACCTCTTTCAGGATCGCAGAAAGATCCGTGGCGCCGAGGTCGAGCGTGAGGAAGGAGAACGAGTCCACAGCGAGGAGTCCCCCGGCGGGCATCAGTTTGCGCAACCCTCCGATCGTTTCGCGCTCTTGAACGGAAAGGCCCGCGAGGTCGTTCGGTTCGAGGTTCCCCTCGGCCTTTAAGAGGCGCATCAACTCCGCCCGGTCCCGGGAGACCAGGAAGGAGACCGGCCAGCCCTTCCGAAGCGCCGTCAGGACGAGCCCTCGCATGAAGAAGCTCTTCGCCGGGTCGGACCCGCTCTCCACAACGACGAGGGGGGACTCGCCCAGAGTAGGGATAATCGTGTCGAGACCCGGCAACTCGACGGGGAGGCCCATGGCCTCGAGGAAGGCGGGACGCTGCCAATAAGGATGACCCAAGTCGACTATAGAGGATAACGCGCAGTTACGGAAATTATGGGGGTGGCACATAAGACCCGGCAGGCAGGTCTCGCCGTCGTGCGGCGTTTCCCGGGCCAGGGCGCTCATCCGACGGGTCGGAGAAGGGGCTCCCTGGGGCCGACTTCCCGGGGCCTCTCCGAGATTGTGGGCACGCTCATGCTCATCGTAATCGTCGTTACCGCTGCCACAGCGCTGGCGGCTTTCGTGGCCGGGTACCAGAAGGAGGCCCAGAACCAGTCTGCTCTGACGCACGATCGGGAGCTTGAGGACCTTCGAGTGATCAACGTCGACCCTCTACCTCTTCCGTTGGTCGCGACATCCAATTCCACCGGAATCTCGGGCGCCCCCAGTCTCACGGTGAACGCCGGCACTGCCGGCTCGGTCAACGGCTCGTGGTTCACCTACCCCGCCACCATTGCGTTGAAATTCGGAGGGGAATCAGTCACCCATTGCGTTTCGGGCTCGTTGGTGCTCGGAGCATCGGGCGACTTCGCGTGCGTCTTCCCGATCCCGGCCTCGGTCTCCGGGATGGTCGTCGTTTCCGCGTCGGACGGCACGAACTCCGTCCATCTTTACGTGAGCGTGGAGCAGCAGACCAGCCTGTCGGTGCTGGAGTTCACGCTCGCGAGCCTATACATCACGAGCTCGATCGTAACCGGGATCTCGGTGAATGGGCAGGCCCTCAGCCAATACTGCGTTGATCCCCCATCGCAGCCACCTCCTGCTTGCGTGGACTCCGTTATGCCGGCGATTGGACAGACCTTCCCGCTCGCTTCTCAGCAGCAGGTGATCGTCAGTGCCAATGTCACATCCGACTCACCGTACAATTCCTCGTTCTTCTACACGCCGATGGTCCTTTCCGGGACCAGCTACCTGAAGGTCGACGTCTTCACAGCGCTCGGGAACGACTTCGCTCAGTCGTTCGTCCCGCCGACCGCCATCGCGATCGTCGATTCGGTGGAGACCTCGAACGGGGCCGGGTTCACCACCATCCCGGTCCTCGATGGGAGCCAATCCATCCAGCCCGGGAACACGACGATTGTCTCATGGAGCTGGACCGTCACCAACGTGACCACCTCCTACGTTCAAGTTCAGAGCGGCGAGAAGGTCGCCGAGCCGGAGTTCGTGAGCTCGACCGCCATCGCGGGCGACTACTCGTGGTCGATCACTTTGACCGTTACCAACAGCGACGGACTGTTCGGGACGGCAACGGTGGCCTACCCCGGTTGAAGCCGGGCTCGCGCAACCGGGCGGCCCCGGGTCGCTCTTACGGGAAGAGGATCGCGAACGCAATCGTGGTCGCCGCCATCAAGGCGAGGGAGTGAACGAGGCCGTAGCGGACCTTGCCCTCCGTAAAGGCCCCGATGATGGCGCCGGTACCAAGACTGTTGATGAGCATGAGTTCGTAGAACCGCTCGCTGAGGGTGGCGGACGAGATCTTTGGTAGGGCGGCGGACGAAGCGGCCGCGCTACTGAGCCCGTTCCCGCCGAGCACCGAGATGTTGATCGTACCGATGCTCGGCGCGATCGAAAGGAGCGCGAAGAGCACCGCCATCAAGACCGCGAAGGAGATGTAGACGATCGCTACCGGCATGGTTAATTGGTTGCTTCTCTCGATCTCGATCTTGATGAAGTCGTCCATGTCCTTTGCCGCCCGGTGGACGACGATCGCGGTCTCTCCCCCGATCGTCGAGGCCTCGGCGATGAGCTCCGCGTACCGACTGATCAGCTTGCTTTTGATTGGGGCCGCCATCTCGCGGAGCACCTGATCGAAGGGCCGACCGACCCGGATTCCGTCGGCGGCGGCGCGGAGGGGCCGGCGCAGGATGTCGGTGTGCGTCTTGGATAGCTCGACGAGCGCTTTCGCGGGGTCGAGACCACCCCGCATCGCGTCCGCCATTTCGAAAAGGAATTGGGCGAACGCTCGTTCGTAGAGTCGGAGTCGGCGCAGACGGCGGCGGGAATCGATGGCGATGGGGGTGAGGCCCACGAACAGGGCGATGACGACCACGTAGTCGGGCGCGCGGCTCGGGAGACTGGGGTTGCTCGAGACATAGTTCAAGCCGGCGACAAGCACAAGGAACGCCGCGATGGCCGGGGCGTAGCCGACATAGTACCTACTCTGCACCGGATGGGTGGCGAAATAGCGGGCGAACGTGAACCGCTTCGTCCGCCGAAGGTAGAGGTAGTAGCCGCCCGCGACGGCACCGGCGCCCAAGCCGCCGATTGCCAGGATGACCCCGACACTTCGACCGGGTAACGAAAAGAGCGGGGCGGGAAGGGCGGTTGTGTTGACCGTAAAGTTCCATGAATATCGGGCGGAATTGCCCTCGTCGTCGGCCACGCTGATCGTCACGGAGGCATTGCCCGCCTTCAGCTTCAGGATGCTCGGGGGATCGTACTTGATCACGCTCGTGTTCCACGTAGCGTTCCCGGTGCCGGTGACGTTGATCCCATCCACAAAGATCACGACCGTGTTCGGATCGATGGTCCCGCCAGCGTCGATGAACTGGGCCTCGATGAGGGGGGTTTGAGTCCGGACGGTGGAGTTGGCGGTGGGAGTGATGGGAACGATGCTGATTGCGTCCGTCTCGGTGCTCAGCGGCGCTCCCGCCGATGAGCTGATCGTCAAGAGGACGAAGACGGCGGCCGTGGCCGCTAGGAACGACCACCGGGGCGGGCGGTTCATTCCGCCCTCGCATAGGCGACAGAGATCATGATCGTCGTCATGACGACCGCGAGGGGGGTGAGCCCGAACGTCAGCAATAGGAGCAGGGTGTTGGCGCTCAGACCATCGGCCGTGGAGCCGAGCGTGTTGAGGAGGAACGCCCCCACGGCGATCATCAAGACGCCGACGAGGACGAGGCTCACGTACATGTCGACGAACGTGACGAGATGCTCGATGAACTCCTTCTGGCTGGCCCGTTTGAGCTTCAGGACGTCGTCGGACTTGTTCCGAAGGTACTCGTCGAGGTTGCCCCCTTGGTGGATCATGTTGGCGAGGTCCCAGAACGATTCCCGGAGAGAGTTCGATGCCGACTCCTTGGCCGTCTCGGCCAAGGCCGTGATGAGGTCCTTCCCCTGGATGTCGGTCTTGTAGACCACCTTCTTGAACTCGGACGAGATGGCCGGATCGTGGCCCCGTTGGGCCATCCGGTGCATGAGCTCGATGGGAGCCATGCCGGTGCTCGCGAGCACGGAGAGCTCACTAAGCGTGAATGGTAGCTCGCGCTCGAGCTGACTCTTTCGGTTCGAGATCTGGCTACTGACGAGGAACCCGAATCCCCCGAAAACCGAACCCACCGCGATTCCCGTCACGAGGAGCACGTACTCGTACCACATTGGCGGCCGGAGCACGACGTAGAACAGTAACATCGAGACCGCGAAGGCCCCGACGGCGGTGAACAGCGCGGTCACGTACTGCATGGCCGCCCAAAGGCCAGGGCTCGCGTTCACGCCCGCTTGCTTCAGCCGTTCTTCGGCGACTTCGTCTTGGCCGCGCTTCTCAAGACGGGAGCCAAGTATCCGGTAGCAAAACGATCGGTAGGTCGCGGAGAACGATCCCTTGCGCGGCAGATCGGTCGCGTCCTTGGCCGAACGTTTAGGGGAGCGGCCGAACACCGAATCACCCCACGGCCTTCTTTTCCAGACGCCGTGTCGCGTCCTCGGGGTCCACGTAGTAACCGGCGATCGCCCGGCTGACGTCCTTGAAGTAATTGATTTTCAACGTCTTCATGAGGCCCAGGTAATGGGCCCTCTTTCTGAGTTCCTGTTCGAACTCGGAATAGTTCCGGCCCGTGGTCTTCCCGATCCGCTCGAGAACGAAGCTTCGTCCTTGGTCAACGGCAAGATCCCGACCCGGATCCCAACGGAAAACATCGTTCGTCAGAAGCTCATTCGTGGTCGGATCGATCTCCAGCACCTCCGTGATGCTGAGCAATCTTCGAACTCGAACATTCCGCACCGTGACCTGGGCGGGGAACGCCACGCAATCGAGGCCCTGGAACAGTACTCGCGGGATGTTCATCGGTTCGTTCTCGACCCGATGGATGAGCTCCCCGATCGAGCCCGCGTGGACGGTCGACATCGAGGCGTGACCTACAGAGATCGCCTGAAAGAGCGTGAACGCCTCCGCGCCCCGGACCTCCCCAACGATCACATACTCCGGCCGCTGCCGGAGGGCCGCCACCAGCAGGTCGAATAGCGTCACGCTGCCAGCAGAACGGTTCGACCCCGCGCCGGAGACCCCGGAAGCCCCGCCCACCCCAGAGGCGGCCGATCCCATACCATACCCGGACCGCGCTACCGATTGGATCCAATTCTGGTGGTCGATGTGGATCTCGGGGGTGTCCTCGATGGAGACGATCTTGTCCTCCGGCCGGATGAACATACTGAGGGCGTTCAGCAGGGTGGTCTTGCCGCTCGCGGTCCCGCCCGAGATCAGGAGGGAGCGGTGGTTCTCGATGAGGGTCCAGAAATAGGCGAGCTCCTCCTCGGAGACCGAGCCGAAGGCGAGGAGGTCGACCGGGGAGACCGGGTCGTAGGAGAACTTCCGGATGCTGAAGGTCGAACCCCCCCGGGTGACCTCGGTGCCCAAGGTGAGGTTGACCCGGCTCCCGTCCTCAAGGGTTGCGTCCAAGATCGGCTGGTAGATCGAGATGTGCTTCCCGGCGATCTGCGCGAGACGGAGGATGTACTTGTTGAGCTCGAACTCGCTCTCGTACTGCAGGTTCGTGCGCAACGATCCGAATACGCGATGGAAGACATAGATCGGGACGCCTGGGCCGAGGCAGCTGATGTCCTCCAGGAATGGGTCGCGCAGGATCGAGTCGGTCCGACCAAGTCCCATGAACTCCCTCTGTAGGTAGTACAGGAACACCGGCCGCCGCCTTTCCGGAACGCTGATGTCATACAGGTCGATCGCCGACAGGAACCTCCTGCCGAGGTAGTCGCGAAGTTCCGGAGACTTGTCGATCTCCGGCGAATTCAGGGTGGGGAGCTCCTCCTGGGCCATCATCATGTCCATGCGGGCGCGAACTTCCTCGAGTCGCTCCTTCTCACCGGGTCGCAATGTCGGCTCGAGGGCTTGGTAGAGGAACTCGCCCGCGTCCCGGTCGAAGAGTATCCGCACGAAGGCATACGGGGGATTTACCGGATAGGTGATGTCGACCGACTTCCGGTCGTCGAGAAGCTGCTGGCGCATGTAGCCGAGCTCGGTTTGAATGAGCATCTTTTCCGAGACCGACTCGGGAGGGTTCAGGAGGGCGTCGAGCTCAGCCAGCTTGCGCGCGAGTTCCACCCGGTCCTTGGGAGGGGCCGGTGACCTCCCCGGCTCTTTTGACCGGGGCACCGTTGGAGGGGCGGCCGACCCAGAAGGGGGGGACGGCGCGACCGCCGGGCTCATCAGGTCGAGAGCCTAGGGTCGCGAGTTAAGGGCGCCGCACGGAAAGCCCGTAGTCTCCGTAGTCCGGCTAGCGGCGTGTAGGCTCCGAAGGAGCACGGAGCGGTCCGGCCCCCACGTTCTGCCCACGGTCCTTACCGGTTCTCCTTCGTCAACGGGGATGAATCCCGACCCAGATGGGAGAGCGCTCGAGGAGTTCGCGGTAACGGCGAACGACGAGGGCAGGAAAAACAACCAAACGGTTGGGAAGGAGGAGAAGGAATGAGCGAGAGCAAAGCCGTACGAAACGACCGAAGCCGGAGCAGGTTCCGGCGGATGCGGAAGCAGGGGAGGGCCGTGTCGCCCGTGGTGGCGACACTGATCCTCATCCTCATCGCCGTCGCGGCGGCCGCAGCGCTGTACCTGTGGCTCGTCGGTTGGCAGGGAGGAGTGACGAACAGCGTCGGGAGTCCGTCGACCCAGTACACGGTGACCATCGGCGGGAGCACGTCGGTATACCCGTTCGCTAGCCTCGCGGCGACCCAGTTCGAGCAGAACAACTCGGACGTCGCGATCAGCGTGAACCAGGGCGGAAGCGGCGCTGGTATGGCCGCTGTTTGCGCTGGTCAGGTTAACATCGGTGAGGCCTCGGCATTCGAGGCAACGGACACTCTCATCGCCGACGACGGGTGCCCGCAGACTGTGGTCGAGGAGATTGTCGCGTACGACGGCGTCGACGCGATTGTCGCGAGCGACAATGCCCACGGGCTCCAGAGCCTTAGCTGGGACACGCTCCAGTCGATCATCTCGGACTCGAGCACTGTGGCGCCCTCGTCGGGCTTCCTGTTCCTGACGACCACGAACACACTGACGACGGACGGGCAGGTCTGGACGACTGGCGCCCCAACCCAGGGGACCGGGTTTGAGTGGCAGGAGATTCCCGCCTGTGCGACGGCGGCAACCACCTGCGCCGGTGTGACCTTCGCTGTCGCCGACGGTGGAACCTTTGCACCGACGGGAACTGTGCTCGGAACCGATGAGGTCGCGTGTACCGGGTTTGCGAATGACCTGTGTACCCCGGCCACGGCCGGCGACACCTCGAGCTGTGGATTCACCGTCTGCGCCGGTGGGACTGCGACCGGTACTACTGGTGTAGCTTCGGCCACGATTCACATCTACTACCGATCGGATTCGAGCGGGACGACCCAGTCGTTCCTCGCGCGGCTGGTAGCGGCGGGCACAACCTCCACGACCGGTACCCCCCAGAGCGTTGGCTTCACCGGGTGCACTGGTGACAACCAGTTTGATGGATGCGGCGGCACGTACGCCTCTGGTATCACCACCGGCGAGAACGGCAACCCGGCAGTCATCTCCGCGGTCAAGGGCGATGTGAACGGCCTTGGCTATGCCTCGGACGGGCTGGTTCAGGCGAGCGGCTCGGGTGTCGTCCCGGTCAACTTCCAGGGCTACGGGCAGAGCCTCGTGATCAACATGCAGGGCGAGTCGACGGCCCTCGGTGAGATCGCGAAGGGGATTGCGGCCTACGACGGCGGGAACTGGGCGGCGAACACCAACGCCTACATCGGCTGGAGGCCCTTCCTGAACGTTGAGACGGCGCCCCCCACGGGCGAGGTGCTCCGGTACCTCGAGTTCGTGATGGACCCGGCCAACAACCAGAACCTCGCGGCCGAGTCGGACGAGATCAGCGTCTACGCCTCGGGACTTGCAGGAGTGGTGCCGGTCACACCGATTCCCGGAACGGCGTAGGGCGATTCCCGACGACCCACACGACAACCCCTTCCGGTCCCCCGGGGAAACCCGGGGGATCGCCCAGAACACAGGCCCAGTTCTCCCGAACCAAAGGTGCCGGACTGAGGACTGAGTCTAACTCCCGTGGCGAGATCACCCCTGCACAAGGTGCGCTGTCCTCGAGAGTCCCCTTGGAAACGGGAGCACGGCAAGCGGTCGGTGCGCCGCCGATACTTCGACGAGCCGTTATATGGGCGGCCTGGGTCGAGTGAGAAATGGAACTACAATTCCTAGGTGGAGCCTCCGAAGTCGGCTCCCTCGGGCTAGTAGCCCGCGATCAAGGCCGCACTCTCCTCTTCGACTACGGCATCACCCCGAGCGACCCCCCGACGTATCCGCGTCCCCTCCCGTCCACCGTGGACGCGGCGTTCATCTCCCACGCCCACCTCGATCACATGGGCATGAGCCCGGTGCTCTGTCGCCTCCCGAAGACCCGGATCGTGGCCACTCCGGTGACCGGGGCGGTCACCGAGCTCTTGGCCCGGGATAACCTCAAGGTCGCTCGACTCGAAGGCTATCTGGCTCCGTACACGGGGGAGGAGATCCGTGCGCTCAACGATAGATTCCAGTCGATCGACAAGCGGGGCTCGTACCGCCACCATGGAATCGACGTGAGTCTTCACCCTGCCGGACACATTCCCGGCGCAACGATGTTCCTTTACCACGGATCGAAGGACCTTCTGTTCTCCGGGGACGTCTTGCGGATTCCCACTCACCTCGTGCCCCCTGCGGAACCTCCAGAATGCGACGTGCTCGTGCTCGAATCGACCTACGCGGGTCGGGAGCATGAGGACCGGACGGAGGTGGAGCGGCGCTTCCGCGCCAAGGTCAAGGAGACGGTGGAGCGGGGTGGCCAGGCGATTATCCCGGCCTTCGCGGTCGGGCGTGCGCAGGAGGTGCTGCTGGCGCTCCAGTCGACCGGACTCGACATCTGGCTCGACGGCATGGCGAAGAAGGTGAACTCGATCTACCAGCACCACCTCGAGTACCTGGTCGACGGTAGGAAGTTCCGTCAGGCGCTCGACTCCGTCCACACGGTCATGACCTCCGAGGAGCGCCGCCACGCCGCGCGGGAGGCGGAGGTGATCATCACGACCGGCGGGATGCTCGACGGCGGTCCGGTCCTCGCCTACATCGCCGAGCATCGCCAGGACTCGAAGAGCTCCATCCTGATCACCGGCTTCCAAGTCGACGGCTCGAACGGCCGGCAGCTCCTCGACCGGGGGACCATCACGGTCGACGGAGTGACGCTCCGCCCGGAGTGCGAGGTGGCGAAGTTCGACTTCTCGGCTCACGCCGGTCACTCCGACCTCGTCCGCACCGTTCGGGAGAGCAGGGCCAAGACCGTGGTCCTGATGCACGGGGACGAACGGTCGAAGCTCGCGGAAGCCCTCCAGGACGAGGTGGAAGTGCTCGTTCCGGAGAACGGCCACCGGTTCGAGGTCTGAGCCCGGAGGTACCTACAGGGCGTTCACCGTCTCGTCCGTCGACCCAACCGTCGGACGAGGTGGGAGAGCACCCAGGATCCGCCGTATCTCGGCTCGCAGGGTGTCGAGCCCCTCCCCAGTGGCCGCGGAGACCGCCAGCCGACGGCCGGTCCCGGGGCCGACGTCGGCCTTCGTTTCCACCTCGATGATGGGGATCCCCGGCACCTCGTTCCGCCAGCGCTCGAGGAGCTTCTCCTGTTCGGCCAACGTGTACCCGCACGAGCCGGTCGGGTCGAGGACGAACAGGATGACCGTCGCGGCCCGGGAGACCGCGGCGTCCGCCTCGACCTCGGATGGGTTCATCGCTCGCCCGCGATTGAGGACCCCCGGGGTATCGAGTACCTGGAGGCGGTCGAACCCGAGATCGGCGTGGCCCACCTCGATGGCGACCGTGGTAAACGGGTAGGCCGCCACCTTCGGGGTGGCCGAGGAGAGCCGTGCGACGAGGGAGGATTTTCCGACGTTCGGGAATCCGGCGACCGTGACGACCGGTTGTCCCGGGTCCAGAACTGGGTGATCCTTGCGGAACCGGGCGACTTCGGCGAGGAAGCGGAGGTCCGGATCGACCTCGCGGGTGAAGCTCGCCAAGCGGCCGTAGAATCGTCGGACGGATTCCGCGAACTCGGTCCGGTTCGACTCCTTGCGCAGGAGCCGCTGCTCCTCCACGCTCAGGCCCCGGATCCGCTCCACCGCGCGCATCACGCGCCGCTCGGCGCGGGCGAGCCGGCCCGCGCCCAGCCGCCGGTCGATGAGGGCCCGGTCGAACTCCGTGAGCCCGGGTCGGATCGCGAGGCGAATGGCAAGACGGAGATGCCGAGTGACCGTCGCGGAGCTTCTCACGATCTTCAAGAGGGCCCGACGGCGGGCGCGATCGAGCGGGGTCTCCCCGTGCGGTGTGGTGCGGTACGCCGAGCGGAACGCCGTATCGAGGATGGCGCTCGAGGGAGGGGTCCCCGGCCGGGCCCCTCCGGCGGCCCCGCGATCCTCCCGACCCTTTCCGCCGACCATCGAAGCTCGGACCGTCGACAGGGGAAAACGGTTCGGAGCGGGCCGGCGTCGGGGCCGCTCAAGGTAACCGCGCGGTCACGCGTCCCGAAAGGGCTTAAGCCGCACTCGGCTCGCGCGACCTCCGGAACGGAACGATGCCCCGCTGGATCCCGGACACCCCAGAGGACGAGGCGGAGCTCCTTCGGGCCGCCGGATTCAGCTCGTTCGAGGATCTGTTCGCCGACATCCCCCGGCGGGTCCGGATGGGCCGGCTCGGGGTCGGGGAAGGGAAGGAGGAGGCCGAGGTCGTCCAGGCGATCGACAAGATCCTCGACCGGAATCGCCCGTATTCGAAGTACGCCTCGTTCCTCGGGGGCCGGATCCCGGTCCGCTACGTCCCGGCCGCGGTCGACGCGATCCTTTCCCGGAGCGAGTTCTACACTTCCTACACCCCCTACCAACCGGAAGCGAGCCAGGGGATGCTCCAGACCCTCTTCGAGTTCCAGAGCCTGGTCGTCGAGCTGACCGGGTTGGACACGGCGAACGCCTCCCTCTACGACGGGGCGACCGCGGCGGGGGAGGCGATGCTCCTGTGCCGCCGAATCCACGAGGGGCAGCGCTTCCTCGTCCCCGCGAGCCTCCCTTGGGAGGAGCGCTCCGTCCTCGAGAACTACCTCGCGAGCCATCCGTTCAAGATCGAGAGCATCCCCTACCAGCCGAAGACCGGCACCCTCGACCTCGAATGGGTGAAGCGTGAGGTCGCGCGGGAGGACGTGTTCGGGGTGCTCGTCGACGTCCCGAACGGCTTCGGGCACGTCGACGAGGGCCTCCTCGACCTGCGGGGCATCCTGGGCCGCGTCCCTCTCGCCGTCATGGCCGACCCGCTCGCGCTGTCCGTCCTCACCCCCCCGGGGGACTGGGGCGCGGACGTCGTGGTCTCCGAGGGCGTCGGATTCGGCCAGCCTCCCTCGTTCGGGGGTCCCCTGCTCGGCCTCTTTGCCTGTCGGAAGGAGCATCAACGCTTCGCGCCCGGGCGGATCGTCGGCGCGACCCGGGACGCGGAAGGACGGCGCGCGTTCACCCTCACCCTCCAGACCCGGGAACAGCACATCCGGCGCTCCCGCGCCACCTCGAACATCTGCACGAACCAGTCCCTTCTCGCCCTGGCGTTCGTCGTCTACGCGTCGTCCATCGGGCCCCGGGGGTTGGCGGCACTCCAGGCCCGCCTCGCCGAGAAGGCCCGCACGATGGCGGCCGCGCTGGGCGGGATCGAAGGGATCCTTGCCCCGCGGTTCGATGCTCCCTACCTCTCGGAGTTCGCCGTGGAGGTCCAGCACGGCACCGCCCGGGCCTTCCTCGACCGGATGGCGGCCAAGAAGGTCCTCGCGGGCTACCCGCTCGCCGACCCCCGACCCAGCCGGACGGGGGAGTTCGAGCGCCTGTTCCTGACCGCCGCCACCGAGCAAGCGACGGAGAAGGACGTCCAGAAGCTGGCCAAGGCGGCCCGCCACGTCGCCGCCCTGAAGGAGGCCCGATGAGCTACCGGCAGGCGCGCTACGATGAACCCCTGATCTGGGACATCCGGGGGGACCCACCGGGGGTCCCGGAGGCCCCGACGGCGATCCCCGGGATCCCGGAGCGGTTTCGCCGCAAGAGCGTCGTGCGGTGGCCCGAGCTCGGGGAGCTCGAACTCATCCGCCACTACACCCGACTCTCCCAGATGAACTTCGGCATCAACACGTCGTCCTATCCGCTCGGCTCGTGCACGATGAAGTACAATCCGGCCGTCTCCGAGCAGATCGCCCGTCGGCGGAACGCCGCCGAGGTCCATCCGTACCAGCCCGAGTCGACGGTCCAGGGGGCCCTCGAGGTGATCTGGCGCCTCGAGCGGGGACTGCAGCGCGTCACGGGACTGCCGGACGTGTCGCTCCAGCCCGCCGCCGGCGCCCACGGCGAGTACTCGGCGCTGCTCATGGTCCGGGCCTACTTCCGGGACAAGGGCGAGCTCGACCGACGCACCGAGGTCCTCCTGCCCGACACCGCCCACGGGACCAACCCGGCCTCGGCGGCGATGGCCGGCTTCACCACGCGCGAGATCGCCTCCAAGGACGGAT
>JASHSI010000117.1 GCA_030040915.1 Thermoplasmata archaeon
CGAACGACCTCAAGTTCACGAACCAGCTCGACGCGCGGGTACGGAGCCGCCTCAACGAGGAGAAGATCGTCTTCCCGCCGTACGACGCGGGCCAGCTCGAGGACATCCTGAAGGACCGCGCGCACGTCGTCTTCCGGCCGGGGATCCTCGATCCGGGGGTGCTCCAGCGGTGCGCCGCCTACGCGGCGCTCGAGAACGGGGACGCCCGCCGCGCCCTCGCGCTCCTGCGCCTCGCCGCCGAGATGGCGGAGCGGGACCGGGCGAAGCGGATCACCTCCGACCACGTCGTGAAGGCGAAGAGCCGACTCGAGCAGGACATCATCGTCGAGTGCTGCCGCACCCTCCCCTCCCACTGCAAGATCCTCATGTACGCCATCCTCCAGCTCTTCGAGCGGCGGCGCGAGGGGCTCCAGACCGGCGACGTCTACGCGGCGTACTCCCGCCTCGCCCAGCGGCTCGGGCTCCCGCCGCTCCATGCCCGGTCGATCTCGAACTACCTATCCGAGCTCGAGAACCTCGGGCTCATCCGGGCGACGATCGTCTCCCGGGGCCGTGGGGGGCGGACCCGCGAGATCGTCGTCGACGTGCCGATCTCGGAGACGATCCCGGCCCTCCAGGACGACCCGCTCCTCTCGGCGCTCGCCCGGCCCCGCGGTCTCAACCAGACGGTCCTCACGAACTTCGACAACCCGAACCGTACCGGCCCCACGAACTAGGGCGGCGGGACGCGGCGGGGCCCTTCGCCCGGGCCTAGGCCGGGACTTGGGTGGCCGCGCGGGAGGGTTCCCCCTCGGCGGGCTCGGCCGTGGCCCGGCGCCGCGCGCGCTCGCGACGGAGCGCCCGCAGCTCCCGGTCGACCTCGGCGAGCGCCTCGCTCGCGCGCCGGAGCCGGACCCGCCCGATCCGCTCGAGCGTCTCGATCTCGCGGTCGAGGAGCTCGTCCGACATCCGAAAGCCGGACACCACGCCCCGCCTACCGAGGGTCGATCTGGGCCTTCTGGAGGCGGTTCGAGAAGTCGAGGAAGACGGTCTTGGTCTCGGTGAACTCCTCGACGGCGGCGCTCCCCGCCTCGCGTCCCCCGTTCCCGGTGTTCTTGACCCCCCCGAACGGCAGCTGGACCTCCGCGCCGATCGTCGGCGCGTTCACGTAGACGATCCCCGTCTCGAGCGCGCGGACCGCCTCGAAGGCGTGGTTGACGTCCCGCGTGTAGATCGCGGAGGAGAGCCCGTAGTCGACGTCGTTCGCGACCCGGATCGCGTCGGCGAGGTCCCGGACCTTGAGGAGCGCGAGGACCGGACCGAAGATCTCCTCGCGGGCGATCCGGCCCTCCCGCCGCGCCTCGAAGAGGGTGGGGGCGACGTAGTGACCGCGGTCGTAGGCCCCCCCGGAGAGCTTCGAGCCGCCGACGAGGAGCCTCTCGCCGTCCTTCTTCCCCGCCTCCACGTAGCCGAGCACCTTCGCTTCCTGGTCGGCGGACGCCACGGGGCCCATGTCGGTCGACGCCTCGAGCGGGTCCCCGATCCGGAACTTGGCGAGGCGCTCCTTCAGGCGGCCGAGGACCTCGTCGTAGACCCCGGCCTGCACGACGAGCCGGCTCGTGGCCGTGCAGCGCTGCCCGGAGGTCCCGAACGCCCCGAAGAGCGCCCCCTCGAGGGCGAGGTCGAGGTTCGCGTCGTCGAGGATGATCTCGGGGTTCTTCCCCCCGAGCTCCAGGTGGACCATCTTGAGCCCCTTCGCCCCGCGGACGTAGACCTCCCGACCGGTCTCGACCCCGCCGGTGAACGAGACCGTTCGGACCCGGGGGTCCTCGATGAGGGGGTTCCCGACCGTGCCGCCGGCCCCGGTGACGAGGTTGAGGACGCCGGGGGGCAGGCCCGCCTCCTCGTACGCCGCGACCACCTCGGTCGCGCACTGCGCCGTGTTCGAGGCGGGCTTGAAGACGACGGAGTTGCCGCAGACGAGGGCCGCTGCGATCTTCCAGTTCGGGATCGCCATCGGGAAGTTCCACGGCGTGATGCACGCGACGACCCCCTTCGCCTCCCGGAAGGTCAGGCAGAGCTTCGAGTGGAGCTCGCTCGGGACGGTCTCGCCGAACAGCCGCCGGCCCTCCCCGGCCATGTACTCGACGAAATCGATCGATTCCTGGACGTCCCCGCGGCCCTCGGCGATGACCTTCCCCATCTCGCGGGTGACGGTTCGGCCCAGCGCCTCCTTCCGGCCGCGAAGGATCCGGGCGACCTCGAGGAGGAGCTCCCCGCGCTTCGGCGCGGGCGTGTCCCGCCAGGCCGGGAACGCCTTCTGGGCGGCGCCGATCGCCGCGTCGACGTCCGCGGGCGTCCCGGAGACGAACTCGCCGACCGTCTCCCCGTTCGCGGGGTTGCGCGTGGTGAAATGCGCGCGGTCGGAGGGCACGGTCCATCGGCCGCCGATGTAGAGCCCTCGGACCTCCCCCGCCACGCCCGTGCGCCCCCCGTCCGCGCGTCGACCGGGCACCGGTACTAAACGTCTCCCGGATCCGTCGCTCGGCCCTCCCGAGAACCGTCCGGCGCCGACCGCGCGCGCCCCTTGCGGGAGGCACAACCTTAGTACTCGCACATCGGTCGACCCCGGCGATGGAGAACGAGCTCGCGGCGGAGATCGTGCTGAGCGCGCCCCTCCCGGACCGCTCGGCCCTCGATCCCCTATTGCCGAGGCTCGCCGAGGAGACCCTCGCCCGCTCGCTCGGGACCCGCGGGAAGGGCTCCCTCCTCGACTGGTCGCTCTCCAGCGACACGGTCCGGTTGACGCTCGGCTCGGACGGGGGTCGCCCCCACCAGGCCCTACTATCACTCGCCCGTCGACTCGGCGAGCAGCTCGGGCGCGAACGAAAGATCGGGGTCCGATCTCTACGAGTCACGGCCTACCGGGTGACCTTCCCCGTGGAGACGGCCCCGGCGAAGCCCGTCTCGCTCCCGATACCGCACGCCCTCACGTTCCGCGATGGGCGGGCCCATCTCGAGCTCACCGAGCTATCCGAGGATGCGCTCCGGGACAACTGGATGGACCGCACCGTCCAGCTCGTCCTCGAGAAGATCAAGCGGCAGGCGTACGAGGGAAAGGAACAGTACTGGTCCCTCCTCCAAGCCGCCCGGCCGCGGGAGCACCGGGGCCGGACCGACCCCACCGAGGAGATGCTTCGGCGGAACTGGGTCCGAAGCGGGCCAACGAAGGGGAAGTGGTTCCTCGGGCCGACCGTCGCGCACCTCTACCGGACGATGGAGCGGATCGCCCGCCAAGAGGTCCTGGAGCCGCTCGGCTTCTCCGAGGTCGTCTCCCCGCACCACGACGCGTTCGAGACCTTGCTCAAGACCGGGCACCTCGAGGGGCTCCCCGGCGAGTTCTACTACGTGGCCGAGCCGAAGAGCCGGGATCCGGCCGACTGGGAGCGGTTCACCGACCTCGTCAAGATCACCCGACGCGTCCCGGCCGCCGAGCTCGCGGAGCGGGTCGGGCCCCCGTCGGCGGTCCTCTGCTACGCCCAGTGCCCGACGATCTACTGGTGGCTCTCCGGCCGGACCATCCCGGTCGACCGCCTGCCCCTCAAGATCTACGACCGGACCGCGATCTCGAACCGCTACGAGAGCGGGGGCCGCCACGGGCTCGAGCGCCTCGACGAGTTCCACCGGATCGAACCGGTCTACCTTGGCACCCCCGAGCAGCTCGCGAAGCTCCGGGAGGAGCTGCTCGCTCGCTACGCCCACGTGTTCGACCAGATCCTCGAGCTTGAGTGGCGGACCGCTTGGGTCACCCCGTTCTACATGCAGCAATCCGGCGGGGTGGGCGTGGAGGACGCTCAGGCCCGGGTCAAGGGGACGATCGACTACGAGGCGTACCTTCCCTACCGCGGGACCCGCGAAGGCTCTGAGTGGCTCGAGTTCCAGAACCTCTCGATCGTCGGGGACAAGTACACCCAGGCGTTCACGATCCGCGCCCAGAAGGGCGAGCTCTGGTCCGGGTGCTCGGGGATCGGCCTCGAGCGGTGGCTCACGACGTTCCTGGCCCAGAAGGGGTTCGAGCCCAACGACTGGCCCGAGGGGTTCCGGCGGTACGTCGGGGAGCTGCCCCGCGATGTCGACTTCCTCTAGCGGCCCGGGGACCCGGCGCGCGCGCGAAGCCGCCCGCAGTCGGTCCGCTGAAGGGCCCCGACCCCGCCAGCTCCGGCTCGAAGCGTTCGGCGGGGACGGGTCCGACCTCGCGACGGTCCCGACCCCACGTCCCGACCCCCTCCCGGGGGTCTGGCAGGTCGAGGAGGGGACGGTCGTGCATCCGCTCCTCGCGCCCCGGACGATCCGGGCGATCCCGTTCCAGATCGACCTGGCCCGGATCGGCCTCCACGAAGACCTCCTGGTCGTGGTCCCGACCGGGCTCGGCAAGACGATCGTCGCCGAGCTCCTCGCGGCCGAGCTCCTGCGCCCGGGGTCGGGGAAGATGCTCTTCCTCGCGCCGACCCGACCGCTCGTTCGCCAGCACTCGGACAGCTTCGTCCGGGCGTTCCGCTCGCTGCGCGTGGCCCGCTTTACGGGCACCGTGTCCCATCCGGTCCGCGAGGGGAGCTGGGACGAGGCCGAGGCGGTCTTCGCCACCCCCCAGCTCGTCGAGAACGACCTCCGGGAGGGGCGCTACGACCTGAAGCAGCTCGCCCTGATCGTCTTCGACGAAGCCCACCATGCGGTCGGGAAGTACGCCTACGTCCCGATCGCCACGAGGTTCCGCGCGGAGCGGGCGCGCGGCGCCCGGCTCCTCGGCCTCACGGCCTCCCCCGGGGGTCGGGACGAGCGGATCCAGGAGGTCGTCTCGACCCTGGGGGTCGTCCGGATCGAGGCGCGAACGCGGGAGGACGAAGGGGTACGGGAGCGCGTCCACCCGGTCGACATCGAGCCGCGATGGGTCGAGTTCCCCCCAGAGCTCGACCGGATCCGGCAGGGCCTTCTGGCCGCGGACCGGGAGGAGGCCCGCAAGCTCCAGCGGATGGGCTACCTTCGACGGAAGCCGATCGGATCGCTCTCGGTGAAGGACCTCGTCGCCCTGCGCGCGGAGATCTTCGCCCGACCCGGTCCGATGGTGCGGAAGTTCGGCCCCCTCTTCCATCAGCTCATCCTGCTCCACCTCCACCACGCGCTCGAACGGCTCGAGACCCAGGGTGTCGAGCCGTTCGTCCTCTACCTCGACCGGGTCGCGAAGAAGGAGAAGCCATCGCGGGGCGACAAGGCGTTCCTTGCCCTGAGCGCCGTCGCGAAGGCGAGGAAGGACGCGGAGAAGCTCCTCGCCTCCGGGTCGACCCGGTCCCACCCGAAGATCGACGCGCTCCTCCAGCTCCTCGAGGGGGCCTTCGCGGCGGCCCGGGACCGACCCCCGAGGGTCATCGTCTTCGCCCAGTACCGCGACACGATCACCGGGCTGCAAGCGGAGATCGAGGCGAGGGGATGGTCCGCCCGGAGGTTCGTCGGCCAGGCGACCCGGGACTCGACCGACCCGGGGATGGGCCAGAGGGAGCAGCACCGGGTTCTCGAGGAGTTCCGCGCCGGGCGCTTTCCCATCCTGCTCGCGACGAGCGTCGCCGAGGAGGGGCTCGACGTTCCGGACGTCGACATCGTGGTCTTCTTCGAGTCGACGCCGAGCGAGATCCGGACGATCCAACGGCGGGGCCGGACCGGCCGCTCGAGCGCCGGTCGCGTCGTCCTCCTCTTGACCTCGGCGACCCGAGAGGAAGGGTTCCAGCGCGCCGAGGCCCGCCGGGAAGAGGCGATGCGGCGTATCGTGCGACGGCTCTCCCGGGAGGGACGGGCGCGCTCCCGGGCCCGGGGCGTCGCTTCGGAGGAGGCCCCCACGGCCGATGGCTCCGACCGGGCCACCGCGCCGGGGGATCCCCCCGGACGGGACGCCTCGTCGGACCATGGCCTTTAGTAGCGCGTTTTGGTGTCGAGGAACGTGGACCTACTTTCGACCGCCCTCGATCACTTGGGGGTGGTCGCCTTCAGCCTGATCACGTTCGCGCTCATCCTCTACCTCATCCACACCATGCTCCATCCCGAGAGCTACTAACGGGGCGCGGGGCGGGTCCGATGGCCGATCCGGGGGTTCCGCCACTCGCCCTGCGGGCGCGCGAAGGGGGTGGCTAGGACGGTGTACGACCGGCTCCTCATCCCCGTCAGTGAACCGTCCTTGGTCGAGCCGATGATCCGGTTCGCGTCGGCGCTCCTCGAGCCGGATGGGGAGATCCGGATCCTCCACGTGATCCCGACCCGGACGCTGCCCGAGCTCACCCGGCAGTGGAGGGCCTCGGTGAACGTGGTCGTGCCGGCGCACGAGGCCGGTGCGGCGCTCGACATCCGCGTCGACCCGGAGGTCCGGGCCAGCCCCGACGTCTCCGGCGAGATCCTTGAGCGGGCGGAGGCGCATGGCATCGACGGGATCGTGATGACCCTCCGCGGGGACCGCCGGAGCCACAGCCCGTTCTTCGGGCACACGGCCACCTCGGTGCTGCATCACGCCCCGTGCGACGTGATCATCGTGAACCGTCTCGCCCTGACGGTCGGCGCGGCGCCTCGGATCCTCCTCCCCTCCTTCGGCGGGAGCCCGCCCCCGAAGCTCCTTCGGCTCGCCGAAGAGATCGCCGTGGCGAACCGAGGCGTCCCGATCGTCACGATGGCCCTCTCGGGACGGTCCCCCAACGGAAGGACCGCTCCGGCCTCCCGGACCCCGCGCGGGGTCCCGATGGAGCACCGGCGCTCCATCCTCGCGGGGGCGCTCCTCGGATCGCGGCGTCGGCTCCCCGAGCAGTTGATCCACGAGGCGGCCCGGCTCCGCTTCGGGTTCCTGCTCGTCGGGGAGGAGGCGATCCGGCCCGAGGGACCGATCCTGACCCGGCGGTTCCTCGAGGAGCTGTTCCGCAACGCCCCCTGCCCCGTCATGGCGGTCCGCGGGTAGGTCGACGGGCCGATGGCCGAGCTGTGGTTCGTCGGGGTCGGGCTCGGGGACGAGCGAGACCTATCGGGCCGGGCGGTGGAGCTCCTCGGGCGAGCCTCCGAGGTGTTCGCGGAGGAGTACACGAGCCGGCTCGCGCCGGGTTCGTTCGAGCGCCTCGAGAAGGAGATCGGTCGGCCGGTGCGCCGGCTCGACCGCGCCCAGCTCGAATCGGAGCGGCCGATCGTCGACGCGCTCTCCCGGGGGGGCCCGGTCCTCCTCCTCGTCCCCGGGGACCCGTTCTTCGCCACCACCCACGCGGGCCTCCGGCGCGCGGCGGAGGAGGCCGGTCACCGCTGGCACTACCTTCCGAACGCCTCGATCGCCGCGGCGGCCGCGGGGTTCCTCGGCCTCCACTCCTACAAGTTCGGCCGGACCACCTCCCTTCCTTTCCCGGAGCCGGGGTTCGCGCCGACCTCCCCGCTCGACGTGATCCGGGCGAACCGAGCGATCGGGGCCCACACGCTCGTGCTACTCGACCTCCGCCCGTCCGAGGACCGCTACCTCACGGGCCCGGAGGCCCTGGGGATCCTCGTCGAACGGGACCCATCCGGCGAGCTCCTTCCCGGAGATCGAGAGGTCGCGGTCGCCGCGCGGGTGGGTACCCCGACCGCGTCCGCCTACTTCGGGAGCGTTCGGGCCCTCGCCGGCCACGACTGCGGCCCCCCCTTGCACGCGCTCGTCGTCCCGGGTCCGGAGCTCCACTTCGAGGAGCGCGAGGCGCTCGAACGCTGGCGGGTCGGGCGACCCGGGCCCTAGGCGCCGACGCGTCGGCCCCACTCGGGCACGCCGGCGGCCGCGAGGGCCCCGGCGAGGGCGTCGTGGTAGCCGTCCGAGGGGGCCTTCAGCACCGGACCGAGATTCGGGACCTGGCTCTGGCCGAAGTTCTTCTCGGTATCGGTGAACTGCCAGGCGTGGGAGGCCTCGCGCCCGAGCACGATGAGGAGCCCGAAGGCGATCCCGCGCTGCTTCCCCTCGCGCGGCAGCCGCTCGAGCAGGAGCTTCTCGGCCGCTCGGGGACCCTGCGAGCGGAAGGCCCGGGCGACGGCGTCGAGGTAGGCGGCCTCCGGGGCCAGGGCTTCGTAGGCGGGCAGCGCGTCGAGCGTCTGCCGCTCCCGGGAGGCCCGGGCGGCGCGATGGAGGAGCTCGCTGACCCGACCGGGGGCGTTGCGCGCCTCCCGGACCAGTTGCGCGGCCCGCTGGGGGTCGGGGACGATCGCTTGGACGATCGTCTCGGCATGCTCCGGCCAGAGCCGTTCGAGCGCCCGGCTCGCGGCCGCCTCGTCGACCTCGAACAGCCCCCGGACGTCGGGCAGGACGCTCTCGAGGGCCGTCCGCTCCTCCGGGGTCGGGGCGAGCGCCTCGATGAACCGGACGCGGTCGGGCCCGTAGCAGACCCCTTCCGCGACGAAGATCGGCTCGCGGGATCGCTCGAGCTCCGGCCGGACCTCGGCGACGTACTCGTCGATCACGGCCCGGTCCGAGAGCTTGCCGAAGGCGTAGCGCTTCCGAGTTCCCCGGGGGAGCGCCGGGAGATGGCGGTGGGGGCAGTCCGAGGCCGAGGTGCACTCGACGTTGAGCGAGACCCCGACCTCGTAGCTCCCCTCCGGATCGGGGATCGCCACCCGTCCGCTCAGCTCGCTCAGGAGGTGCCGGTCGTCCTTCGCGCACCGCCGGCAGATCCGGAGATCGATCGACGCCGCCGGCCAGCCGACGACCAACGACGCCACGTGACCGCCGGTGCCGAGGTGTGGGCAGACGAGGGCCCCGGCGGGGCCCGGTCCGAGTCGGTAGGAGAGGCTCGAGAGCTGGCGCTGGCGGAACTCGTCGGGCGGCTTCGGGTCCGATCCGGTGCAATACAGGTCGTCGTCGGTGGCGAAGAAGTGGTAGCCCTTCCGGGCCCACTCGAGATAGCCGAGGAGGAGTCGGGTCGGATCGTCGGGCGACTGCACAGCGATCTCCGCCTCCCGGGGCGCCTTCGAGAGCGGCGCGTACGGGATCTCACCGGACGGGTATCGAGCGACGAGGAGCGCGGGGAGCTCCGGCTCCAGGTAGAACCGCAGGAGCCCCGCATAGGCCCTCGGAAGGGAGTCGCCCCACCGGGCCATTCGCTCGAGCCGCTTCTCGTCGTCGCGGGCCTCCCGAACCTCCTCGAGCGCCGCCCGGAGGCGGTCGAACCGCTCCGTCGGGCAGCCCCGGGCGAGCTTCGGCAGGAGGGGCTCCACCGAGTCCCGGAGCTCGGCGGCCCTTCGGGTGAGCTCCCCCTCCCGGCCCCCGGAGGCCCGTCGTGCCCGCATGCTCCGTCGACCGGTCCAACCTACCGGCGGTGGTACAAGAGCGCTTCGCGGGCGAGGAGGGCTACTTGCGCGCGACCCGCAGGAAATTGGCGAGGAGCTCGCGCCCGTGCTCGGTGTGTTCCACCTCCGGGTGGAACTGGACCCCCCAGATCGGACGGTCCGGATGACCCATCGCCTCGACCGTGCAGGTGGCCGAGTGGGCGAGCGTTCGCCACCCCGGAGGTGGCTCCACGACCTGGTCGGAGTGGTTCGCCCAGGCCGTGAACGCGGCGGGGATCCCCGTGAACAACGGGTCCGACGGCGCGTCGAGCTCCAGCCCGACCCGGCCGTACTCCGGGGTGGGAGCGCGGGCCACCCGGCCCCCGAAGTGTCGCCCGAGGAACTGGTGCCCGACGCAGATCCCGAGGACCGGGACGTCGGCGCGGTCGATCCACGACGCCACCGCCCCGAGCGGGTCCGCCTTCCCCTCGAGGCTCAGGGCCCCCCCGGAGAGCACGATCGCATCGGCGTCGAGCGACTCGTACGCCGTCGTGTTCGGGACGATCCGGCTCTCCGCCCCGAGCTCCTGGAGGACCCGGTACTCCCGGTGGGTCCACTGACCCCCGTTGTCGACGACCGGGACCTTCACGCGCGCCGCTTCTCCTTGGGGGGGTCGGGGTCCCGGGGGGGACTGGGAAGGCTCCGCCGGATCTCCGCGAGCTCGTTTGCGAGGCGTTGGACGTCCGCGCGCATCCGGAGCATCTCCTCCTCGAACTCGGTGAACCCGCCCCCGCTCTGGAGCCGCTGGGAGATGTAGATCCCGATGAAGAGGGCCCCGATGAGCGCCAGGATGGTGGTGAAGACCAGGGCGAAGACGAACGCGACGAGGTTCGAGATCGCGGAGATGAGCGGGACCTGGAAGAGATGGGTGATCTCGGCGATCTCGAGGAAGAAGAGGAACCCGACGGTCACCGCCCAGAACGCGATCAGCCGCCGGTCCCTCACGGCGGGCCTCCGGGCATGGGGACCGCTTCGAGCAGGAAGGCGATCGGAAGGTCGGCAAGGGGCGTGCTCGAGTAGCTCGTGCTCGGCAGGTAGGAGGTCGCGTCGAGGAGGCCCCGCGTCACGTTGAATTCAAAGGTGCCGACGAAGTCCTCGGTCGCCCCGGTCGAGTCGACGTACACGGCCGTCACGTTGACCGCGACCGGGTCCCACGCGGTACGTTCC
>JASHSI010000118.1 GCA_030040915.1 Thermoplasmata archaeon
GAGGTGGCGTGGGTTTAAGGGGTGGGAATCCCGGTCATGGACGATGGCGGGGGCCCCCCTTTCGCGGGTCTCGATGGAGGACTTCCGACCGGGGACCCTCGAGGAGATCGTCGGACAGGACGAGGTCGTCGCCCGCCTGCATCGACTCGCGGCCGGTATCCGTTCCGGGCGGATCGTCCCCCCCGGTCTCCTGATGCATGGCCCACCGGGCATCGGGAAGACCACGGCCGCCCGGGCCTTCGGCCGGGAGGTGCTGGGAGAGCATTTCCTGAACGGCTTCACCGAGCTGAAGGCGTTCGACGGACGGTCGGCCCAGCAGCTGACGACGATCATCCTCGAGTTCCGTAAGCCCCCGAGCCGGGGCGCCCCGGTCCGGATCCTCTTCGTCGACGAGCTCGAGGCCCTGAGCCCGGAGGCGGTGAACAACCTGCGGCCCGCGATCGAGGCGGTGGGCGGTTCGACCGTTTATCTCCTCGCGTGCAACGACCTGGAGGCGATCTCCAAGCCCCTCCGGTCCCGCTGCACCCTGCTCGAGTTCCGCGCCGTCGCCGCGCCCGAAATGCGTCGGGTCCTCTCCGCCGCCCTGTCGAAGGCGCCGTTCCAGCTCGAGGAGGCGGTCATCGAATCCATCGTTCGGCGCGCCGGGGGCCTCCCCCGGGAGGCGATCAAGCTCCTCCTCGAGGAGGGGAGCGCGCTCTTCGATGAGGGCTAGGCGGGGCGGGGCCGCCCGCCCGACCGCGATGCCGGTCGGCTCGGTCCAGGTCATGCGTTTGGGCGCCGGCGGGATCGGCGACCTCCTCGCGCTGACCGAGCTCTTCGACCACCCGCTCGACAAGGTCGCGGCCCGGGAGTACCTGGCCCGGCCGGAGAACCTCCTCCTCGTCGCGTACCGGTCGGGCCGGCCGGTCGGCTACCTGCGGGGGACCGCCCTCCGGCAACTGCACACCCGCCGGCCCCAGATGTTCCTCTACGAGATCGCGGTCCTACCCCGCCACCAGCGGCAGGGCGTGGGGCGCACGCTCGTGGAGGCCCTGCTCGCGTACTGCCGGACCAACGATTTCGAGGAGGCGTTCGTCCTGACCGACGACCCGGCGAACGTCGCCGCGCACGGCCTCTACCTCGCGACGGGGGGCGTCACCGAGACCGTGGGGGAGCGGATGTACGTCTACCGGTTCCCACGGGAACGGTCCCCGGCCGACCGCGAACCCCTTCGGCCACGACCGAGGCGTTAGCCAATCGGGCCGGGGCCCCTCCCTCCCCGAGGCGGTCGGCCCCCGGCGGGGAGGTTTCGACAGGGCCCCGCGTTATATACCCGTCCAAGTTCGCGCCCCGCCGGGTGCCACGCGCATGGTCGTCACTGACGCCTCCGTCTACGCCGTAGCCGCCGGGATCGCGATCGCGGGAGGCCTCATCGGAACGGGCCTCGCCCAGTCCGGGATCGGGGCCGCCGGGATGGGGATTTACGCCGAGAAGCCGGAGATGTTCGGCAAGTTCCTGTTCGTCTTCGTCATCCCCGAGACGCTCTGGATCATCGGATTCGTGCTCGGGATCATTCTCCTGAAGGGCATCCTCTAGGGAGGCGAGCGGCATGAGCCTCGATCGCCTCGTCGAGGAGGTCCGAAGGCTCGCCGCCCAGGAGGTCGAGGGGGAGCGGGCCCGCTTCGAGGACACCACCCGCCATCTCCTCGAGGACCGGGCGAGCGCGCTGAAGTCGATCCAGGAGAGCGCGGCGACCTCCACCGCCCAGGAGGCGGCCCGCATCCGCTCCTCGGGCCTCGCGCGGGCCCGGGTCGAATCCCGCCAGCTCGTGTTCGAGGCCCGGCAACGGGCCGCGGAGCGGGCCATCGCCGACGCCCGGAAGCGGCTCGGCGAGTTCGCCGGATCGTCGGAGTACCCGGCGCTCCTCAAGGAGCTCTACGCCCACGCGGTCGGGCTCCTGGGGAAGCCCCTCAAGCTCTCCGGCCGCTCCGAGGACGTTTCCGCCCTGAGGAGCCTCGCGGGCAAGGGGGCCACCGCTCCCGAGGAGATCCCCATCCTGGGGGGTCTCGTGGCCGCGACCCCGGACGGTCGCCGGCGGCTCGACCTCTCCTTCGACGAGCTCCTCCGACGCCGGGAGGACGAGGTCCTCGCCCTCGCCCGGGGCGCCGGGGCCCCTGGATGAGCTCCTCCCCCTACGCCGGGGCCTTGGGGCGGATCAAGCCCCACCTCACCGAGTTCCTCGGCGCCGAGACCTACCCGCGGCTCCTCGGCTCCCACGACCTAGGGGAGGTCGCGAAGATCCTCGAATCGGGCCCGTACGGTCCGGAGATCCTGAAGGCCGCGGTCACGCTCCAGGGGGCGCCGATGATCGAGGCCGCGGTGAACGCTACCTTCGCCGGCCGGACCCTCCACGCCTACAACGCCGGATCCTTCGCGGGCCGGCCGATCGTGGGCCTCTACCTCCAGCGGTGGGACATCGAGAACCTCTCGGTGATCCTCTCCGGGAAGGCCCGGGGGAAGCTGGTCGGGACCGACGAGCACCGGCTCGTCTCCTGGAGGGAGCGGCCGGCCGGGGTCCCGGCCGGGTCGATGACGCTCGACGACCTGCGCGGGCTCATCGAGCAACCGACGATCGAGGCGTCGATGGCCTACCTCGTACGGTTCGGCTACGGTCCGACGCTCCTCCCCCTCGGCGAGACGTTCGCGCGGACGGGGGACATCTTCCCGCTCGTCCAGGCGCTCGAGATCGACTACTACGAGCGCCTGTTCGCCCGGCTCCGCTTCTTCCAGGGGGACGAGTGGGTCGTCCGGGAGTACCTGCGCGTCGAGGTCGACCATCGCAACGTCCTCCTCCTGCTCAAGGCCAAGGAGGCCGGCCTCGCCGCCGGCGACGTCGCCGGCCGGTGGATTCCCGGCGGCTCCCTCGCCGAAGCTTCGGCGCCGGAGCTGCTCGGCGCGGCCGAGGTCACCGAGCTCGTCGCGAACTTGGCCGCGCGCTTCCCGCCGATCTCCCAGGGCCTCGACGCCTACCGCGCGACCCACACCCTGGCCGGGTTCGAATCGAGCCTGAGGAAGGAGCGCCTCCGCCAAGCCACGGCCCGGATGCGGGCCTACCCGGTCTCGCTCGCGATCCTGATGGTGTTCCTGCTGCTCGCCGAGTGCGAGCGCGCCGATCTCCGTCGGATCGTCTACGGGACCCTCTACGGGGTCGCCCGCGAGGAGATCGCAGCGGATCTCCTCGGCACCACGTAGGGCGCGCGCCGCCCCGACCCCGCGTTACGGCGTGGGTTTCGAGGCCGGCTCGGGCGTCGCCATCGTGTGCTTGCGGCCCGAGCCGAACGGACGGAACGCCTTGCCGTTCCCCGTGTAGAACTTCGAGAACTGCTCGACGAAGATGAGCCGAGCCCCCTGGATCCCGGGCTCGAAGACGCCGAGGACGAGGTTGAAGATCTGCCCGCCGACGAGGATGACGAGCCCGAAGAAGATGTCGAGGACGGCCCCGGACCCGAAGAGGCCGACCGCGATCTGATCGATGACCGAGGCGAGGATCACGCTCGCGAGGAGGATCCCGACGAGCCGCGTGTAGGAGAGGATGTGGCTGATGATCTCCATGAACTGCATGACCCCCTCGAATCCCTCGAACAGGAGGAGGACGGCCCCCGCGACGAGCGCGGTCCAGGCGCCGAACATGAGCGAGCTCGAGGTGGGGAGGAGCGGCTGGGTCCGCAACAGCGCGAGTCCGATCAGCGAGATCCCCCAGGCGAAGCCGATCCCGCCGAACTTGCCGAGCGCCGCCCGAAGGTGGTGGTGGAAGTACTCCTTGAGGCCGCCCAAGAGGAAGCCGACCGTGACCATCGCGAGGCCGATGTAGCCCGCGAGGAGGAGCAGCTTGGGAAGCCCCGTCGTGCTCGTCGGGTCGAGGAGCGGGGGCCCGGGGAGGAAGCGGAACCCGAAGAAGGAGTTGAAGACGAAGCCGAGGGCGATCGCGAAGATCGTCGCGGGGAGAAGCGTCCAGGCGATCTGGCGCATCGCGTTCGGCGGCACGATGAGCTTCAGGAAGTTCTTGAGGGCGGCCGGAACGTGCTGGCGGCCCGGGAAGCCCGCGATCATCCAGAGCGAGAAGCCCAGGATCACGAGCCCGTAGCCGACGTCCCCGAGCATCAGTCCGAAGAAGATGGGGAAGGCGATCGCGAAGATCCAGGTCGGGTCCCACTCGCTCGCCTGCGGGAGCGAGTAGAACCGGATGAAGAACTCGTAGAAGCGGACCCCGGTGGGGTTGTGCATGAAGGTGGGCGGCTCCTCGGTGGTCGCGAGGTCGTAGATCGCGACCCGGTCCCCGGCCGCGGCCGTCAGGGCCGACTCCATCCGGGCCCGGTCCTTCACCGGGATCCAGCCCTCGATCGCGAACGTCCGCTCGCTCGCGCCGAGCCGGTTGAACAGGTCGAACTTTCTCTGTTCGATCGAGAGCGCCTCCTCCACGGCCGCGACCGTGGGGTACCACTTCGTGGCGATCTCGCCGAGGCGCGCGTCGATGGTGCCGAGCTCGGCGTCGATCGACGCGATCCGGTCCAGGAGCTTCGGCCGGGCCTCGGCGATCGGCCCGGAGAGCTCCGGCACGCTCACGAGCTGGACCCGGTTCCCCTGCGCGAGGCGGGCGATCGCGTCGGCGTTCTCGCGTCGCGCCGCGACGATGAAGCGGACGGTGTCGCCGCCGGCGCTCGAGACGATCGCGGCCTCGTTCTCGGGAAGGCTCGCCGTTAGACGCTCGAACTCGGCGGGCTTCGCCTCGCCGAAGAAGGCGAGGAGCCGCTTCGCGGAGAGCCACTCGAGCCGGCCCGAGTAGAAGTCGAACCTCCCGAGGAGTTCCGAGGTCTCCTGGGCGCTCTTCCGTTCGCTCCGCATCTGGTCCTCCTCGCGCTTCAGCTGCGCCACCTCGCCGTCGATCGTCACGCCGCGGGCCTCCGCGAGGACCGCGTCGAGGTTCGCGAACGACCTCGGGGCGGGGACCGGGCGCGCCGGCAGCGCCCCCAGGAGCGCGCGGAAGCGCACCAGCGACTCGCCGACGGAGCGCTGCCGCTCGCTCGAGCGCTCCGGCCCGAAGTGCGTGAGCGACTCGGCGCTCACCGACTCGACCTGGAGGACCCCGAGGTCGTGGAGGAGGGTGAGGAGCTTCTCGCGATCGTCCTTCAGGGCGACGAAGCCGACCCTCGCCATCGGGAGCGGGCGGAGGAACGGCACGACCGGATCACCCGTCCGAGGGCTCGTCGGTGAGACCGGCGAGCAGGACCTTCAGCACGCGCTCGGTCGGGACCCCCTCGAGCGGGGAGGGACTCCCGTCGATCGACTCGGCCTCGGCCCGGGCGGAGGCGACGAGGCGGCCGGCCTCCGTCTCGGCGGACTGGCGGGCGCTCGCGAGAGCCCGCTCCCGGTCGGCTTCGGCGCTCGCCCGCGCCTGGGCGAGCCGTGACTCGGTCTCGGCCCTCAGCGAGTCCAGACGGGCCGTCCCGGCGAGCCGGACCTCCTGGAGCTCGCGCTCGCTCGCCGCCTCGGCCTCCTTGACCTGCCGGAGGACCTGGGCGGAACCGGTCGTCGACGGCGCGGCGGCCTCGCTGGCGCTCATGGAATCTCACCCTCCCCCCAGGGTGGAGCCGACGTACCAGAGGAGGAGCGCGATCGCGACGGCCTTCCAGGCGACGGAAAGGGCGATGACGAGGCGGATCTTGAGAGCATTGCGCTCAGGCGCCGACCGGGGCACCTTCGGCCACCTCCATCTTGCGTTTCACCGTCTTCAGCATGGAGAAGGCGTCCCGCTCGAGTTCGTCGAAGCGGAACTTGATGTACCGCACCGTGTCGGCGAGACGCGGGATCAGCACGTTCTCGATCGCGCTCGCCCGGCGCTTGGTCTTCTCGATCTCGTAGAGGAGCCGGCGGAGCGCGTTCTCCTTCTCGGCGATCGTGAGCACGACCTTGTAGATCTCCTGGAAGTGGCGCACCGACTCGTGCACCGTCGCGGGGAGGGACAGGAGCGCGGTCTCGGGGACCGGCGTGAAGCCCCCGGTCCCTACCTTCGGGGTCTTGACCCCCATCACGTTCTTCGTGCCGACGCTCACCGCCTTGAGCTCGGGGAGCAGGAGGGCGATCGACTCGAGGCGGACCGGGCCGACGTCCATCTCGGCCCGGCGGATCGAGGCGTACCCCTTCGCGATCCGCTCCTGGAGGTCCCCGCGGAGCTGGAGCGCCTCCTTCGACAGCTGGAAGAATTCGGCGATCAGCGCGGAGCGCTTGAGCTTGAGGAGCTTCAGCCCCTTGCGCGCGAGCACGATCCGCCGGCGGGTCCGGAGGAGCTCGAGCCGGGTGGGGCGGACGTTCTCGATCGGCATCGCGCGGCGCCGTCCCCTCTCTCCTCGACGCGGTCCGGCTCACGCCTTCGCCGGCGCGGGGACGCGGTACTTCTGGATGAACTCGGGCTTGATCCGCTTCAGCTCGGAGTCGGGGAGCTCGGAGAGGATCTCCCAGGCGATCGCGAGGCTCTGGTCGATGGAGCGGTCCTCGTCAGGGCGCTGCCGGACGAACTCCTTCTCGAACCGGTCGGCGACCTTGAGGTAGATCCGGTCCGTGGCGGAGAGCGCCTCCTCCCCGACGATGGCGGAGAGGGCGCGCTGGTCCTTCCCGGTCGCGTAGCTCGCGTACAGCTGGTCGGCGACGCCCCGGTGGTCCTCGCGGGTGCGGCCCTTGCCGATCCCCTGGTTCATGAGCCGAGAGAGCGAGACGAGAACGTCGATCGGCGGGTAGACGCCGCGGCGCTGGAGGTCCCGGCTCGCGACGATCTGGCCCTCGGTGATGTACCCGGTGAGGTCCGGGATCGGGTGGGTGATGTCGTCGGCCGGCATCGTCAGGATCGGCAGCTGGGTGATCGATCCCTTCCGGCCGTGGATCTTCCCGGCCCGCTCGTAGAGGGTGGCGAGGTCGGTGTAGAGGTAGCCCGGGTAGCCGCGGCGACCGGGGACTTCCTCCCGGGCGCTCGCGATCTCGCGGAGCGCCTCGCAGTAGTTCGTCATGTCGGTGAGCACGACGAGGACGTGGAGGTCGCGCTCGTAGGCCAGGAACTCCGCCGTCGTGAGGGCCATCCGGGGCGTGATGACCCGCTCCATCGACGGGTCGCTCGAGAGGTTGAGGAAGACGACGGTCCGCTCGAGGGCGCCCGTCGACTGGAACTCCTGGAGGAAGAAGTTCGCCTCCTCGCTCGTGATCCCCATCGCGGCGAAGACGACGGCGAACCCCTCGGAGGAGTCGCGGAGCTTCGCCTGCCGGACGATCTGGGCGGCGATCTGGTTGTGCGGCAGCCCCGCGCCGGAGAAGATCGGGAGCTTCTGCCCCCGAACGAGGGTGTTCATCATGTCGATGTTCGTGAACCCCGTCTGGATGAACTCGCTCGGCTCCTCCCGCGAGTAGGGGTTCATCGCGTTCCCGACGATCTCGAGCCGCGTGTCGGAGACGATCTTCGGGCCGCCGTCGCGGGGCTCGCCGAGCCCGTTGAAGACCCGGCCGAGCATCTGGTCGGAGACGGCGAGGCGGGCGACCTCGCCGATGAACTTCACGCTCGTCTGCTCGACGTTCATCCCCATCGTCGGCCCGAACACCTGGACGATCGCGAGCCCCTTCCGCGAGTCGAGGACCTGTCCCTGCCGGCGCGTCCCGTCCGGGAGGCTGATCTCGACGATCTCCCCGTAGGCGGCGTTCGCCACGTCCTCGACGAAGAGGAGCGGCCCGCTGATCCGGTCGATCGTGCGGTAATCGACGGGCGTCGAGGGGACCCCGCCGGCGGGGGCCCGGCCCTTCGCGCTCGCCATGGGTCCTACGCCCCTCCCGGGGCGGCCGCGAACTGGTTCGACATCTCGAGGTCGAGGGCGTCGAACTGCTTCCCGAGCTCGGCCTCCGGGATCCACTTCATGCGGGAGAGCTTCGAGCGGACCGGATACTTCTGGATGTCCCCGACGAGCGTCCCCTTGACGATCGCCTCCTGCTCGCGGTCCCCGAACGTGAGGATCGCGCGGAGCATCCGGTACTGCTTCCGGATGGAGGTGTACGTGTCGACGTCGTCGTAGGCGCTCTGCTGGAGGTAGTCCTCGCGCAGCATCCGGGCCACGTCGAGCACCCCCTTCTCGCGCTCCGGCAGGGCGTCGACCCCCACGAGCTGGACGATCTCCTGGAGCTCGGCCTCCTCCTGCAGGACCTGGACGGCGCGGTTCCTCAGGGGGACGAAGTCCTTCGAGAGCTCCTTGCCGTACCACGGCTCGAGATCGCCGACGTAGAGCGAGTAGCTCTGGAGCCAGTTGATCGACGGGAAGTGGCGGCGCGAGGCGAGCGCCGCGTCGAGCGCCCAGAAGACCCGCGTGACCCTCAGCGTGTTCTGGGAGACCGGTTCGGAGAAGTCGCCGCCCGGCGGGGAGACGGCCCCGACGACGGTGATCGAGCCCGGTCGGCCCTCGGGGGAGAGCGTGATGACCCGGCCCGCCCGCTCGTAGAACTCGGCGACGCGGCGGCCGAGGTAGGCGGGGTAGCCCTCCTCCCCGGGCATCTCCTCGAGCCGGCCGGAGATCTCGCGCATCGCCTCGGCCCACCGGCTCGTCGAGTCGGCCATGAGCGCGACGTCGTAGCCCATGTCCCGGTAGTACTCGGCGATCGTGATCCCGGTGTAGACGCTCGCCTCGCGGGCGGCGACCGGCATGTTCGAGGTGTTCGCGATCAGGATCGTCCGCTCCATGAGGGGGCGACCCGTCTTCGGGTCCTGGAGGTTCGGGAACGTCGCCAGGACCTCGGTCATCTCGTTCCCGCGCTCGCCGCAGCCGACGTAGACGACCACGTCCGCGTCGGACCATTTCGCGAGCTGTTGCTGCGCGACGGTTTTCCCGGACCCGAAGGGTCCCGGGATGCAGGCGGTCCCTCCTTTGGCCACCGGGAAGAACGTGTCGATGACCCGCTGGCCGGTGACGAGCGGGATCCCCGGGGCGAGCTTCTCCCGGACCGGCCTCGGCACCCGGACCACCCACTTCTGGACGAGCGTAAGCGGCACGGGGCCGGCGGCGGTCTTCACCGAGCCGATCTGGTCGCGGATCGTGTAGGTGCCGGCCTCCAGCTTCGTGAGGGTCCCTCGGACTCCCGGTGGGACCATGATCCGGTGCAGGATGAGGGGGGTCTCCTGGACCGCCCCGAGGATTGTCCCCGGGGTGACCTCGGTGCCGGGCTCCGCGATGGGCTTGAACTCCCAGGTCGCCTTCTCGTCGAGGGGCGCGGCGACGAACCCCCGCGTGATGAAGTCGCCCAGGTTCTTCTGGAGGACATCGAGCGGCCGTTGGACCCCATCGTAGATTGATTTCAGGAGGCCCGGTCCGAGCTCGACCGACAGCGCCTGGCCGGTGTTCTCGATCTTGTCCCCGGGGCGCACGCCCGTGGTGTCCTCGTAGACCTGCACGGTCGCGGTCTCGCCCACGAGCCGGATGATCTCCCCCACGAGCCCGAGCTCGCCGACGCGTACGACGTCGAACATCTTGGCGCCGCTCAGTCCCTCGGCGATGACGACCGGCCCGCTCACCCGGGCGACGACTCCCCCCATCGATCCCCCTCGAAACTCTACTTCGGCATCGCGAGCGAGACCCCGAGGACCCGCTTCGCGAGGGCGTTCAGGCTCTCCACCTCGTACTTCCCGCTCGGGGGCGGGACGAACACGACGAGGGGCTTCAGCGACGCCTCGGCGTGCTGTCGTTGGGCGTCGGTCAGGAGCTCGCGCACCGACTGGCTCGCGATGACAAGACCGAACCGGCCCTCATTCATCACCTTCTGGAACTCCCGGGCGCCGTTCTCCCGGTCGATCTCGACGACGTCCTTCAGGCCGACCAGGCGGAAGCCGGTGGCGAGCTCGCGCTCGCCGAGCACGACCGTGCCCCCCGACGCCTCGACCGACCCGGCCATGGCCCCCCCGGCGGGTGTCCGGTCTATTTAACGGTGGCCGCACCGGCGCCGGCGAGAACCCGCGCCGGGGGCCCGCACGACGGGGAGCGGGGGCGGATCGGACCTACTTGTAGGTCGAGTGGTGGACGTGGCCCTCGTCATCGGTGATGACGATGCACTCGCCCTCGCACTCGAACAGGCACGCCTCGCAGACGATGCACTCGGGGCCGTTCACGGCGAGGGACTTCTCCGCCCGGAACTGGAACTTCGCGGCGACGCCGGGGTCGTTGACGATCCCCTTGAACTCGTCCGCGGTCGCCGGCTTGAGCTCGAAGACGTTCACCGGGCAGACGTCCCGGCAATGCGCGCACCCCGTGCACTTCGCGAGCTCGATATCGACCTGGACCATGCGACGTCCCCTGCCGGCGGGCCGAGCGAGGCTCGATATTTACCACTTGGCCACAATTTGGAAGGCGCCGTCCCTCGCCAGACGGCCCTGCCGGGGCGCGCCGGCGACGTCCTGGCGGAGGCTAGTAGCGCAGTAAGAGGGTCTTGCACTCGCGGCAGCGGAACCCCGCGAGGTAGACCATTCCGAAGGCGTTCGGCTTGCACACCTCTTCCCCGCCGAACGCCATCCGCGTGCGCTCGAGGAACCACTTCGATCCGCCCACGAAGCTCTCGGAGCCGAGGAACCCGGGCGCCATCGGTTTCGAGCAGTTCGGGCAGAGGGTCATGGATGGCGAGCGACCGGATGATATGATGCGAAGGGCGGATTAACCTGCGGGGTCGACCCTATAGCGGCCGCCTGGCTCGGCGGGCGGATGGCGCCCCGACGAACGTCCCGCGCCGAACGCCGGCCGCTCTCGGAGCCTCTCGTTCCTCTCCCGGTCCTTCGCGCGGCCCCGTTGGGTCGCCCGGCGACCGGGCGGGCCGTGGGGGGGAGGGTACCCCGACGGAGTCGCTCGCTCCTCCCCCCGGACCAGGTCCCACCCTCGCAGGCGCCCCCGCCGACGAACCCCGACGTCTCATCGCCCGCCTCACCGACCCCTCCCCGGCGGTGCGTGCGAACGCGGTCCACACGCTCGGTCAGTCGGCGCAGCCGTCGAGCCGCCGCGCGCTGGAGCGCTCCCTGGACGATCCCGTGGGTTGGGTCCGGGAGCAGGCCGCCTGGGCCCTATGGACGCTCGCCGACCCGCGATCGACCCAGCCGCTCCTCCGGGCGCTCCGGGACCTCGAGCCCTCCGTACGCTGGAGCGCGGCGGTCGCGTTGGGTCGTCTCGGCACCCCCTCGGGCCGGCGGGCGCTGTGGACCGCCCTGCGGGACCCGAGCGACCGGGTCCGGCGGGAGGCGCTCCTTGCGATCGGCCGGCGCCGGGAGCCGAAGCGGGCCCGGGAGATCCGGCCGTTCCTCCGGGACGAGGCCCGCCGGGTCCGCATCGCCGCGGCGTACGTCCTCGGCAAGTGGCGCGACCGCGGGGCGGTACCGCTCCTCCTCGAGCGCCTCGGGGAGGACGAGCACTGGGTGTTCCCCGCGGTCCTGGTGGCGCTCGGCCGGATCGGGGACCGGCGCGCGGTCCCGGCGCTCGTCGCCGCGTCGGGCCACCCCGGATCGTGGGTCCGCGTGAGCGCCCTCCATGCGCTCGGGGAGATCGGCGCCCCGGACGGGCGGCCGGCGGCGCTCGCCCGGCTCGACGACCCGGCGTGGTCGGTCCGCGGGGCCGCGGCCGAGTGCCTCGGCGAGGTCGGGAGCGGCGAGGATGTCCCCGCGCTTCTGCGCGCCCTCAACGACCCGCATCCGTGGCCCCGGCGCGGGGCGCTCTACGCGGTCGGGGCGCTCCGTCTGCGGGCGCTCCTTCCGATGGTCCAGCGAGAGCTCGAGAGCCCGGAGCCCGAGGTCCGACTCGGGGCGATCTGGGCGGCCGGACGCCTCGCCGACCCGGGCTCGGTCGACCGCCTCCTCACGCTCCTCCCGCTCGTCCGGCCGGAGGCGTCCGTTTCGACGGAACCCGTCGCCGCCGGCGAGGGGGCGGTGCGCATCCTCTCCGACGCGAACGGACGACTCTTCGACACCACGGTCCAGGCGCTGGGCCGGATCGACCCGGCCCGGAACGACCCGAAGGTCGTCCAAGGGCTCGACTCCGCGCGTCGCAGGATCGGTCCGGCGATGTTGCGACGACCGGCGCACCTGCCGAGGCCGGAGGTACCCCCCGGACAGGACGGCCCGCCCCGGATCGAGCTGTTTCGGGCCCGCCGATCGCGACGGGCGCCGGGCCGTCGATGATCCGACCGGTCCGGCGGGGCGAGATCCGGAAGATCGCGGAGTGGATCGCGCGCGGACTCGACGGCGGGACCGCCCGGGGCGCCGAACCGCTCCACGGGCTCGCCGAGCGGAGCCGTCGGCTCCTCCTCTGGCAGTCGAGGCTCGCCGCCTGGTCCGGGGTCGGGACCGGGGTCGGCGCTACCTGGATCTCGGAGGGAGCTTCGGGGATCGAGGCGGCCGTCGCCTGGACGCTCGGCCGCCAGGTGGGTTGGGTCGCCGCGATCGCCGTCGACCCCGACCGAGGCGGGGCCGGAGCGCTCGGTCCCCTTCTCGGGGGCGTGGTCGCGGAGGTACGTCGGCGGGGGCGGGCCGAGCTCGTCGTCCCGGAGCGGACGATCCCCCTTCCCCTCCGCGCCGCGGAGGAGCTCCGACACCTCCGCCTCCGGCCGCTCGCCTCCTCTTGGACCTGGCGAAGGCCGCTCGCTGGTCCGCTAGAGTCCAGGCCACTCCCCCTCGGGGTGCGGAGGTTCCGCCCGAGCGACGCCCGGGCGCTCTTGCCCGCGGCGCGCGCGGCCCGGCCGTTGGCCCTCGAGCGCCTGGAGCCGATCCGGCCC
>JASHSI010000119.1 GCA_030040915.1 Thermoplasmata archaeon
AGGACCACGACGCGCGGCTCGTCGATCCGGCAGACGAGCCCGGGAAACTGCTCCGGCTCGTACTCCACCCGGTCGAGCCCCAGGGTCACCGCGATCGCGTTGAGGTTGATCTCCGACTCGAGGTCGGAGCTTGCGACGATGTTCTGCACTTCGATCCGTGGTTTGGAGATGATCTTCTGGCCACCCTTCTTGATCTGGGCCGAGACGGTGGCGATCGAGTTCTCGACCTCCTTCATGCTCTTCGCCCCGGTGCAGACAACCTTGCCGGATCGGAAGAGCAGGATCGCGGTCTTCGGCTCCTTCAGCCGGTAGATCAGGCCCGGGAACTGCTCCGGCTCGTACTCCGCTCCCTCGAGACCGAGCGCGATCGACTGGAGGTCGAGCTCATCGCCGAGGGAGGTCGACGCCACGACGTTCTCAATCCGGATCTTGACCATGCGGATCCTCTCGCGCGGCCACTTAAATAGGGGTTTATATACCCTTGCGACCGCGGTTCCGTTCAGGATTGGGCGCCTCCGACCTAAATCAGACCGAAGTGTTCACTCGCGGCACCCGGGTCATGCCAATCCGATAGTTCGGCGTCTTTTTCACCGTAGGCGCCCTTTCGGCTGCACGCCTCCGAGTCCAAGACCGCCGATCTTTGTTTCGCACAGCCGGCTTGACTACCCCGGCCGGCTATTCGTTTACGACCTCCTGAACCGTCCCGAGGCGGCGTTCCGGCCGATTTTCTACTCAGTTGAGCAGCCCAAGCCTCCTCACGCTGAACCGATTCGTCGGTTCATCCGCGACTCGAAGGCACTTTTCGTTGTGCTCTCACCCCCCATGGTCGAGAGCCCGTTTACTCGCGCGTGGGTTGGTTATGAGGTCGGCATCGCGTCCCAGCTCAACCTGCCGGTCGTCGTGATTGAGCCTGAGGCGAACAGCGTCAGCCTGCCGGTCCCCGGCGCGACCGTCTACCTGCAGCGACCAGACAGCGCAAACGAAGCCGTCGGTGGCGCATGGTCGACCCTTGTGAATACCGGGGGTGACCTCAAGCCCTACGCCTGGGAGGAAGGGGATGGGACCTTCTGGGGCGGGGTACTAACTTTCCTTGCGAACGCGTCCCATTCAAGCGGGGATTCGAGTGGGAATTTCTACTCGGTTGAGTGCGAGTCGGGGACCTGTAAAGCACGATTTTTTGCCCCAAACGATCTCCATCGGAACAAGCGTCATCCATGCCCGTCGTGTCGCGCGGAGGTTGCACATTTCAATGTGAGGGCAATGGAGTACCTACAGGCCGAGGCAGAGAAGCGCAAGGCCACCGGTCAGGACTAATCTACGGGACTGGTCACGACGGCACCACCGCGTTGAATTGCGCCGCCCTCATTCCGAGTGGAAGACGTTCCTGATCTAGCGCGCTCCTCGCGGTGCCGACACGTTGCAGCGGCGATGGCTTCTACTCGAGAGGCGCCCGGTAGGATCGGGACCGCCACGCCGGCGGCGTCGAATGGAGTCTCCCCGTTGAGGCCGAGGTGAGGTCGCGTCAGGTTGTAATCGGCCCGGACCGCGTCGATCATCCGCTGCGCCGAGTGGACCGACTTCAGTCCGCGCATGACCTTCGTCCGCTGCTTCTCCGTGCCGTTCAATCGCTCCATCACATTGTTTCCGGGGTGGATGTCGTGCGCCCGCTTCTTGATCGGTGGGAGCGCGAAGTGCGCGATCTTCTTTTTCAGCGTGTTAAACTCCCGCTGGATGGCCTCCGGGTACGGACCGGCCTTGTCCGTGATTAGGACCTCGGGCTCCCTTCCGGCGTTCCCCGCCGCCAGACGGAGTGCACGACGGGCCGCGTTCGCGTCCCGTCTACTGGTCACCAGCGAGGCGAGCCACTCGCGGCTGGACCTGTCCATCACGTTCCAGACATACCTCATGTCGCCGCCTACGCGCTCGTAAGTTTCGTCGGCGTGCCAGTTCTCACCGGCTCGGGGCGACACTGACGCGGAGAACTCGTTCATCAGACCGCCCATCCGTAGGACCCAGTTGCTGACGGTGACATGGGAGACCTCGAGCGCGCGGAAAGACGCGAGGTGGTGCCGTATCCCCCGGTAGGACATGCCGCGCATGTAGAGGTCGTAGACTTCGGCTACGACCTCCTTGCGAGCCTTCAAACGCGCAAAGCCGTCGTCCGGAGTGAAGTAGTACCCACACCCCTTACATCGAAACCGCTGGACCTTGCCCCGGAGCGTGTGCCGCATCCCCTTTTGTACGAACAAGGACCCGCCGCACTTCCTGCACGGCGGGATCTCTGGCAGTATCGGTGCCTCCTGGGGAGACTCCGGCCGCACAACGAGTTGACGCACGCCGGCGATTTCTCTGATCCGCTCTCTGAACGCGACGGCGTGGGAGTGCTGACAGATGTTCCCGTTGGCAAAGTCCTCGCACGAACAGCGATACGAGAGTCCCCAGCGGCGGACGGTGTGGACCAACCCCGGTCGGCTCTGGCTCTTGACCTTCCAGAACGCCCAGGTGACTCTCTTAATCTGGTCTCCGTCTGCTGCGATGAGGAGCCCCTTCTGGGCCCGGTC
>JASHSI010000120.1 GCA_030040915.1 Thermoplasmata archaeon
AGGGGAGGCCGGGGCCACGTCAGCGCGCGCTCCCGACGAGCATTACGGTTGCCGAGGGGGGCGGAAGACCGGGTCGGGACCCTCGAGCTCTCGCATCCGGTCGAGGAGCTCCCCGCCCCGGCGGCGGACCTGCCGGCGGCGGACCACGAGGCCGAGCCCGATCGCGAGGGCGATCGGAAACGCGAGGAGCGCCCAGACCGCGTCCCCTAGCCCGCTGGAGGCGCCGGTCGTCCGTCCGGGCCCGCGGCCAACCGAGACGAACCGGATCGAGGTGCTCCCGCGCACGATGCGTTGGCCGGCCACGGTGAACGTGGGGGAGGTCAGGTTCGCCTGGTACCCCGGGACGTGGACCGTGATCGCGTAGGTGCCGTTCGGCACGAAGAAGAGGAGCGCGGTCCCGTTCGTGGACTCGGTGTCGTTGATCCCGAGGGTCGCGTTCGATATCGTCGCGCTCCAGAGCGTGCCGTTCGGCAGGCCGAGCTCGACGAGGATGACCGGATAGGTCACCGGGGAGTAGTGGAGCGCGACGGTGACGTTCTGGCCGGCGACGGTGAACGTCGACGAGGGCGGGGAGACGTACCCCCCGACGGAGAGGACGAAGTAGGGGTAGGTGCCGTCAGCGAGCTGGAAGACGAGGGAATCGGAGAGCGTCGTATAGAGGTTGGAGCCCAGCGCCACGGCCCAACCCGTCCCGTCGGGCAACCCCGTCTCCTGGAAGGTCACGGTGAAGACCACCTGCGAAAAGTCGATCGAGATGTTGAAATCGTCTCCCGCGACGAGCACGCTCCCGTTCGCGGGATCCGGTGCGAAATTTCCCACGCCCGCGACCGTGAAGCTGTAGGTTCCGTTGTAGACCATGAAGTCGATCGACCGGGCGACGAGCGCCGAGATCGTGACGCCATGGAACTCCACGCTCCAGTTCGCAGCGTCCGCGGGCAGGCCCTTCTCGAAGAACGTGACGTTGTACTGGACGGGAGGGAGGGCCGGAAAGGAGACCGAGAAGCTAAGGGCGGCCCCCTGGACGTTGAATCCGTAATTTCTCTCGGTCGTGCCGGATTCCGGTCCCGACAGGATGGTGGCCGTGTACGAGTACGTCCCATTGGGAAGATCGATCACCACGGTCTGCTCGTAGCTCGTCGAGTTGACGCCGAGGTCGCCGCCGTCGTACACGTAGATGGTCACCCCCCACTCGCTCGATCTGGGTAGGTTCGTCTCGTTGAAGTAGACCGGGAAGAACGAATGGGAGAAGTCGACCGACAGGTCGACCGGACCCCCGTCGACGGTCAGGGTTCGGTTGTACGGGAGCGATGCCTCGAGCGTGCGATCGACGAACTCAAGGGTATAGGTCCCGTTCGCGGCGGAGAACTGCAACGTGGAGGTCGAGGACGGCGAAGCGTAGACGGTGTTGTAGATCCCGACGTACTCGTACCACCCGGTGGTCTGCGGGTAGACGGTGACGGACCAAGAGGTTCCCGCGGGAAGGCCGGTCTCGTGCACCGACACGGGGTAGGTCACGAGTGGCAACGGCGAGGTCGGCACCAGGCACTCGAACGTCCGGTTGAAGGTGTTCGTGAAGCAGACCATCCCGTCGACCGGGTCATAGGCGACCCCGGCGGGGTCGATGTCGAAGACATCGGCGACCGTCTGGTTGACCGCGTTGATCAGGGCGAGGCTCGAGTAGCCGGCGCCCACCCAGAGTTCGTCGATCCGAGCGTCGAAGGCGATCCCCTCGAGCTCCACCGGACCATACGGGCCGCTCACGTTGATCCAGGTGACGACGGTATCGTTCCGGCCGTCGATCACCGTGAGGTTCGAGGAGCCGTTGTTCGTGACGTAGATCTCGTCCGAGACGTTGTCCCAGGCGACCCCGACCGGGTCCTTGCCGACCGGGATCGAGGTGAGGACCGCGTCGTTCGAGAGATTGATCACGCTCACCTGGTCGGCGGCGGAGTCCGCCACGAAGAGCCGGTCGTCCTTGGCGTCGAGGGCGAGGCCGATCGGACCCGCCCCCACGGAGATGTTCCCGACCGCCGCTCCCTGGCTCTCAGAGATGACCGTCACGTTCGCGGCTTGAGAGTCCGCGACGTAGGCGTCATCGTCCCCAGCGTCGAAGACGATCCCCATCGGTCCGGAGGGGACGGGGACCGAGCCGACGACCTTCCCCATCGTCCCGTTGATCATGGTCACGTTGTTCGAGACCGCGTTCGTGACGAAGACCATTCCCGAGGCGCCGTCGGCCGCGACCCCGAACGCCCCGGTCCCCACGGTGTATTGGGCAGAGACCGAGAGGTTGCCGGAGTCCGTGCCGAGCACCGATACGGGGAGGACATCGACGGCGTTCGGGGGAGTGGCCACCCAGAACGAGTCGTCCTTGGCGTCGAAGGCGAGCCATGCCGGCCGAGCGTTGTACGGGGTCGCCGCAACGGGACCCAGGGTCGAGTCGAGGGGTACCCCGCGGAGGTAGTAGTGGAGGCCTGACCCCTGCGGCACGGGAGAGGGCTCGGAAGCCGTGAGATCGGGACGGACCACCTTGGCGGGGGTGGACGCGGGGCCCAAGCGGGAGGAGGGCGAGGGGGCGAGCAGAACGAACACGATGAGGAGAACCGCGCCGACGAGGACCGCATGCGAAAAGGCGCCGCCTAGCGAGGGGGACGGCCTGCCGGATCGCTCGTAGTGGTCAGGTGAAGAGGGAGCGACCATGGCGCGCACTTGCAATCGATTTCAAAGCGGTCCGGACGGCATAAGAGCCTCCCACCGTTATTCCAACGAGACGACCCGCCGGCGTGGAGAAGCGGCCGAAGGCGGTCTTGGGCTCCTCGAGCACAAGACGAACCTTCAGGTGGCTATCGCAACACCATCGGCGCGCCTCAATCCTGCCAATACGCCCTCGCCTGATCCATCCCCCATCGCGGCGTCAGGACGAAAAAGAAGACGAGCCAACACGAGGTTGCGGCTACAGCCGATACGTACAATCAGAAATTGGACGAGATCAACCAGTCTAGCGCGACGGCTAACCCAGAGGCAATCAAGCGGGACGAGCAAGCGCTTCCGAAGCGAGGCGGTGATCGCCGCTGCCGTGGGTTCCCCAAGGGCGGCTCCCCGGTGTTCATCTTGGGTCACCTCGAGATCCGCCCACCGCGATAAGCGGAGAGGTAGCACGTCTGCACGTCGATTGACCCAGAGGTGGCCGACCGTCAAATCGGGCGACCGGTTCAGCAGGAGTAGGACCTACCGAAATGGCAGCGGCTCGGTCCACCGCCCCATATCCGACGTTGGATGGCACGAGATTACCCCTCTTATGCGCTGTCCCAGCGGTTTTCTCGGGATGGCAAGGAAGCGCGTCAAGCTCCAGGTTACGGTCCCCTCAGAACTGGTCGCGTGGATGGACACCCAGGTCAAGCGACGTCGGTTCCACCACCTAGCCGTGCCGTTGAGGTCGCCCTCTTGGACCTGAAGCGGTCGGTTGACGCCTCATCAGGATAGATCCGATTACAGAATCGCCTCCACGGCCTATCCGGTTACAAAGCCCACACCCGAGGCTTTGGGGCTAAATTGAGATCCCGCCCAATCCTGGGAAAGAAATCGGGTGTTTGGGAACAAAGTAGAATCCCCTCCCTCTCCCCTGTCCGATCTTCCGAAGAAAACGGGCGCTAAGCCTCGTCAGGGTTTATCATCGTACCCCCCGGCAGGGGCGCCTACCCTCGTGGGAAAAGCCCCACAAGGTCGAGTTCGCCCAAGGAAATTCTCCTTCAGACGGTCCTCCAAGCCCGTACCTCGGTTCGACAGAAACTCCTCTCAAATCCGCCAAGCTCGGTCCTAATAGTCGATCAACAATCGGACGAAATCCCGTGTCAAGGAACATGGAGAGACAATAGAGAGAATGTGATACCGATCGGTCGAAAGCTGTCGTAGAGTCGCCCGCCATTAGTATTTTATTGAGAACACGACTGAACACAAGGAACAAGCTTATATCCGATGGTGGTCCTGCGGACGGACATGGATCTCCAATTCCTCCTCCTCGTCTTGCCCGTAATGGCCGTCAAGCTTCGATACGGTGCGATGGATCTCGAGGGCCCCGCCGAGGAGGTCGCAACCCTACTCGGGAAGCTGGGATACGGACCATTTCCGGCGAGATCGCTCTTCCCAGTGACTTCGAGGAAGGCGCTGACCTCCGCCAACGATTCGACGGGGATTACCTACCGCGTCCCCGAACTCGCCGAAATCGTGCAGTACGTCCGTGAGCATCCGACATCTCGACCTATCGATGTGGTACGAGCGACCTACGGTGACCAGGTTCGTTCAAGTGGTCCGACCCGCGCGGCCTACATCAAGGCCTTAAGGCAGGTGAAGCGGGCATGGATCGAGCTAGGAATATTCGACGCCCGACGGCCCCGCACTACGTCATCGGTTCAATCTGACCCAGAGCGCAGGGAAGAGGAGGGAGACCGCCCACCGGCGGCGTGATGCACATTGATCCCTCCGGGTCAAGCCGTGCTAACCTAGATTCAGCGGTGGGCGCTCATCCATTCGAAAAAACCAGAATATTAAACCACAGTGACGGGCCGTCGCGGGCGGAGGGTAGGCAGAGGAGCTCGCGGCAGATCAGGAGCGAGGTCGGATACGGCGGCTGGTCGAATAGGATTCAGAAGGCTCGTTCCTGAAGGTTAATCCGCTGATTTGCCTCCAGTAATTCGATGTCTGACGGCGAGTTTCCTTCAACCGGCGAGGTCGCTCTCGCGATTCTGATCGCCGCGAAGGGGCACGACGCCGCCCGGCGGCTTGGCCTCCGATCTCGCAGAGTCCGACGCGGCGGGGTCCGGTACCAGCTGCTCCGTGGCGCTGCTGATGGGCTAGACAAGGCGGCCGACGACCCGCTGGGGACCGTCCGGCTCGTCCGTGAAGCCCGCCAACGGGCGCGCGGGGCTGAATCAGTTCCTCTGGCCTACTGGTAGCCGCCACAGAATCTCGTAACGGTGGTCGCGCCTCGTCCGTTATTAGCCGGGGGGTGCAGTCAGCCGAATTATCGCCCTCCACGGAATGCGCCCATACTCGATTCGGTCCTTTCTGCACTCGCGTGGCGAAACGGACGGGTAGCACCGAATCGATGACGGAACTATCCGAGGAGGTTGACCGGGACGAGCTACTCCCGCTGGTGAATGACCAGGAGGCCGTCGAAGCCATTCAGCGGATCAACGCAGAAGCTGGTACCTTCCTAGGATTCACCCTTACGTTCTACGCAATCCAAGGCGCGACAGCAACGTCCGCCCTCCTGACTGGGCATCGCGTTGGCCCACTATTCTACCTCGTTCCATTGCTCGTCGCGTCAGATTTCTTAACCGTCATCTTTGCCCTCGCCGCCATCGCGCGGTTCGACCTCGGGTTCGAGATCGCGAGGATTTATCGACCATGGCCGACCGTTAAGGCCATCTTGGATCAGGAACCGGGGTCCGGGGACTGGTTCCCACGGGTTTGGTTCAAGCTCGAGGAGGCTCTCTCGAGGCGAGTGCCAATCGATCAGCAGACTCGCCTAACCAGGGGGATTGAGTGGGTCGCCCCGCTTCGCCAAGTCATCATTATCGCCGCGATAGCGTTGGTCATCGCGGGGACGAACTACCTCGCCGTCCGATAATCGAGTCGGTCCGTTTGGATGACGGGGGCTACCCGCCGACCGTAAGGTAGACCAAGATTGCCACAAGGAGCGCTCCGACGGCCGCAACGAGGATTTCCCTCGGTGCTCGAATATACCAAGGTTCGATTGCACCCTCGGGACGAATGACCAGGGCCGAGGGCGGAATCTTCACGGAAGCGAGAATAACGAGCAGGCCGAGCACCCCCCAGAGGAACGCCGCGACGTTCAGCCAGCCGATACCGGACTTCGAGCCGGATAGCCCGAGCAATGCAATCGGGACTATCCAGTAAGCAATCCAAACAGTCGCCACCTGGAACCTGGTGTCCCGCGGGTGATTCTTGAGGAACGAATCGACGTAATCTTGGACGCCAAGTATCCACTCCGGCTCTCCTGAAATCGTAACCTCGGGCGCCTCTTCCATCGAGGTGGAGAGCCCTATTCGGCGGGTATGTTGGAACGGACCGTCCGCATCCCGCCCCTTATATGTCCCGCTAAAATTGATGGTGAAGGTCGCCAGCGCGGCAGGCAAGTGGGTATCGGTGAAGAATCCCGCAAGGTCGTCCTGTCGGGTGCTCTCATAGTTCGAATCGGAACCCTGCTCCGCTTCGATCATCTTCGAGATTCTTACGAGCTCGCAGCCTGGGGGAGGTGTCTCCATGAGAGCCAACAGGTGGCTCCAAAGCTCTTCAATGTCCTGAGGACTCAAGCGAAAGTTTCGCCCAACGTATCGCCTTTGTCGAGGGATCGGACGGGTCACAGCGTAATGGGCACCCATCAACCCCTATTGAATGGCTTTGACTCAAGGGGAGATCGAAATGGGGGTAAGGTGACACTGGCCGCTCAGGTCAATTGTCTCCCCCTACACGATCCAAGACTTGCCCTCTCGTCGCGTGGGCCTGGCAGACGGAGATGACTTTCGCGCACGTTCACCGATAGGAACATGGCCTCAGGGTCCATTGCCCCTACCGCAAGGCACTCCGCACAAATGGTCGATACGACGGAGCTTGTGGAAGCCGTCGGACTGATGGGAACCCTTACGCTCATTATCTTTACTTGGATTTCGATTGCCGAAAGTCCTTGGTTCGGGATAACGGCGCGGCGGCACTGGGTAGGATTGCTCCGACGGCGGTCCACGGCGTTTGGTGAGTTTTACATTAATTTGGCCCCCGGGGGATTGCGCCAAACCAGTGACCGCCTGAAGTGGCTGGACATCGCTATTCAGCTGGCAGTCGTCACAGCGCTTTTCGTGTTAATGTTCGGGTCGCTTTTCGGCCAGCTCCCGGTCGCTGCGTGGGTCTTCGGGATACTCGCGATGATTGGATGGATGGCGTTGAGCAGATTCATCGTCGACCTTCTAACGAGGAGTGAAGCGCGGCTTGCCAAGTTTGCCAAGATCGCGGACCCGAAGGTCTGGACCGGAGCCGAGAAGCGATTGGCTGTTGGCTTCACAATCGTATCCCGGCATCCGGAATTCAGCTTTTTACTAGCGGTGACGTCTCCTATCGGGGTGCTGTTTAGCTTCGCCGAAAACCCCTACTCGATGGTGCAACAACTTTATGGCGCACTATACCTGGTCGAGGCCTTCTTTTTCGGAATTTACTGGACTTGGTATCTCCTCGATGCCGAACGGGAGATTGAGTCACGCCTGTTCCGAGCGTTTGTGAAGTTTCGACCAGGGTTCCGCGTGCTGGCCGACGTGTTCTACGCTGGGGATGGTTGCGTCGTAGAAAATGGTCAGGTTAGGGACATCGGAGAGGACCTTCGGCTGCGCGATGCTCGCGGGGGTGTTCTCGAGCTTCGGTGGAAACGAGTCGATCTCATCGTGCCGCACGACCCGCCTTCCCCGACGCTCGACAGCTGGAGCGGAGTAGCTTGAATCCGGACGCGACGGTTCGTCATTGGGGCGTCATCACCGTGCTGGACGCTCTTGGGTCGAGTGAACCGAGAAACGAAGTCGAATGGATTAGTGGGTTGGCCAAGCGCAAGGCCATTCTTGAGGATCTGAAGCTATCACCCCGAGTAGCTCGGCACGGATTCCCCAGCCTTGATCCGGCAGACGCAGGAAAAGTGGTGCCGTCTTTCGATGTAAAGACAGAAACCTTCGGATTCTCGGACACGGTCGCATTCGTTTCAGAGGTCTCGCCTCCTCCCAGCTCTCCCGGGCTGGCCATACGGGCGGCTTGGCGACCGATTGAGGATTGGTTCGTTCGCGCGGTCCTTAAGGGTGAATTGTACCGGGGGTCAATTTCGGTCGGCGACTACTTCCGCGACGGCGACATCGTCATGGGGCCAGCGATTAATGATGCCGGGAAGGACTATGACCGGGCCGATTGGGCTGGAATAGTCTTGACGCCTTCGGCGGGTGCGTTTATGACGAAGCCTGAAGTAAACGAGCACCCCTTTGCCTACGCTCGGTATAACGTTCCACTGCACCCTAGCTGGGGGTTCGCAAGGAGGGAATTGCGCTGGACTCTCTGTTGGCCCACACGTTGCCAGATTGTCGAGCCAGGAATTACGCCGGAGGCATTCTGGGCAAAGGTGGAAGATATCTTTGCTAGGACAAGGCGTAGGTCCGTCGAGCGGAAGCGTCGGAACACTCGCCAATACTTCGACGAGATGTGGAGAAGGGGCTTGGAAGAGCGGGAAAATGCTAAGAAGCTAGTGGTAAAGCTAAACGGCTAGACCATTCCATCGCCGAACCCTAATGCCGCGGCACCCGATCGAGATAACCCTCAACATCTCGATAGGCCGCCACGAACCAATTTACAGGTCGGCCCGTTCGCCGATTGGTGTAGGTCCTTCTCGCAATCTTGATCTTGGATGACGGGACCCAAAATACCTGCCGGGTCGGCGCGTGGACGAGAGCCCAGTAGAAGATCGATGACACAGGGAATCGCCGCTCCCCTGAAGAACTTCCGATTAGCCAACGCATTCGATCACCCAAGGGCGCCTCGGATCCCTTGACCTGAACCGCGATCGCTCGACTCGCGTCGGGTCGTGCTGCGAGCAGGTCGACATTCGGGGCATTGTCGGTAGTAACGGTGACGAGCCACCCCGCTCGGACCAGGTCTTCCGCGGCGATTAAGCGAGCCACGAGCGACGTATCCGATGGAAGGCTTCGCTCTTGGCTCGTACGCCTCTCCGAGGGGTTGACGCCCACCGGAAGCTTGAATCGACTTATGAAACTGCCGATTTAACTGAATATTCAACGCCTTCTAAAGTGCGGTTCAAAAGGGCGACTGAGACCGCCTCATCCATGGCGAGGGCTTTCAAGTCGAAGATTGGGCGGACTAAGGCGTCATCCGAGTCGCTCCGGACTACGGTTCCGGAGGCAATCGCGGCAATCCTGGGCTTGCGAGATAGGGACACTCTGTATTGGATCGTAGAGCCAGGAGGCTTCAGAGTCACGATTTCAAGGAACCCACCGAAATAGAAGGGGACCCATTGGCCATCACTCGCCGGGCCCCATCTTCCGTAAGTGCCGATTGGAAGAGCCCACCCGCAGAAGTTTGATTCGAACCATGGGGTTCCCAGTTCGCCAGCACTTTCCGTGCACCGGATGGTTACTTGCCAAAGGGCGGGTCGCTCTCGAAGTCCCGAGCCCCGGCTTTTGCGAGCCTGGTTGTCTTGGAATACAGCGCGATCTGACCGACCAACACGAGCACCATAAGGTAGAGGCCTTGCCAGAAGAGCAGGAACCATAGGCTCACGTCCAAAAGAGTTAATCGAGAAATCGAGTGAGTAGGCGTGTCCGTGTATGGCGAAGCCAACGTCGTCTGACCGACGATGGCAAACGAAATAGCAAAGGTCGCCATCACCAAGGGGAAAACCGAGACGAAGAATTGAGTGCTTAGGGTCCGATCTTTTACGCGTAGAATGAGGAGCTCAGGAGCAATTGATTGGGACGTAAGGAGCACCATTGTTAGTGCGGCGACGACGGATACCCCCGCAAGCGGGTAGGTTGCGTTAATCAGGGATTGCGCGAGCGTCGCTCCTACGGCGAGCCGATCGGCGCGGCTGACCTGGGTCGGGAACGTCGAAAGGACGAATGACCAGGATATCCCTGTAAGAAGGCCTGCGACGGCCGCCGTTCCTATTACAAAGTAAGGAAGGCGGTCGAGGTACTTCTTGAGCGGGTCCTTTCGCGGGCGACGTCTGCCCTTCCCTCTTAATCCCGGAAGAATCTTGGGCGCATGCGGCTCGACCTGCGACGCCTCGGATCCCTGCATGCCGTCGGTCAATATCTCGATCACACACCTTAACGCGCTTATCTCTGTCGGGCGTGGTCGGGAGAACCCTGGTCCGCAGCTTCAGCCTCGAGGGGTCACGGACCCCAACTCCGAGGGTGAAAGTAGACGAGCCTCGTTCCCCTTAGAGCCCTTCCTTCGCCCTAGATACGGCGAACCATCTCATTTTGGGCTGCCGATGAGAAGGAGGTCGAAATGGAAAACTCATGGCAAGCTCTCATCAGTTTGATTGCCTTGACGCAGGTTCAGTCTCCAATTGCCGTCAAAGCGCCGGCAATAAATGGTGTACCGCTCGCGATGGAGCTGACTGCTTTCTCCGTAAGCAGAGTGACAAGTCCCTTGGGGTCCCCACCGATTATATGCAACTTCATTCTTCCCCCTTTTTCATTTACTTCCACATTCAGTTTACACTTTGCAACCGCGGCTTTGACGTTAGCGGGATCTGCAGTAGCCAGATTCAGCTTAATTTTTCCCGCGAACTGTCGCATGAGATTCCTGTCTGAGGCCAAGGCCGTCTGCAATATGTGAAGATCGTCCGGCTCGATGAACTCCTCGACTGATCTCAGGGACTTACTGGCCGCTTTCTTCAACTCGGCTTCGTATGAGAAAAGCGACTCAAACCCGCCTGGGCTTAGTATGTAAGCTGCTCCGTCGAACTCAATGCAGTCATACGAATTGATTAGGATCGCCCTCTGATCCTCCAAGAACTGGAACCGATCCCCCTCGAAGAAAGCGATAAGTTTGCCAGGTCCAGACAGCTGTTTTCCTTTCGTGATTCGCCCGTAGAATCGAATTCGCCCCAGGTCAGAGAGTCCGCCTTCGATTACGAAGCTTCTCGGTCGACCCACGGCGGGGTCGTCCTTCTTCCATTCCTCCAAATCGCTTCCGTCTGTGATCGCATCCATAGCGTTTTTCAGAAATTCGTCTTCGCGAAGGTCCACAACTTGAACCCCAGCCTGCCCGGACACGTGAGGGGAGCAATCGTACGGTCTTACTTTCAGGGTCGACCTCTGCTTTCGGAGTGTCCCCTGCCATTCCCGAAGGAGGTCGATGAGGTCCCTGCTCATCTCCTTGGTAACTTCAACCGAGCGGTACTCGGCTAGACCGTCGCTTCCGGCCGGCCCTCCAAAAACGAGCCGACCTGGCGAGCGGATTTCAAGATCCAGAATCTTGGTCCATGTCTCCCGATGGTCGCCGATCCCTCTCCCACCAGACGACGTCGGCAAGTCTGACCGCATCGATAACGGAGTTCTCTCTTATCAGCCTTCGCCGCGTAATCAAGACGAGTTCCGACCCCCGGGCGGTATGGATAGAATACGCGCGCCATTTCAGCGCAGCAAGGACTGGGTTCACGTAGAGCATGTCCGAACTGACGTAGACAAGCATGATGGTTAGGAACAACCCTACTATCCCGGCTGCCTCAGGCGCAGAGGTTACCGCGAGCGTCAGGAACGGCAGAATGTACGTCACGATGTAGGCCACGCTATCCGAATCCTGCCGCATCACCGATGCCACCGTTATGCGCTCGGTCGACCCGGTTCCGACCCAATGGCGGAGGATCGCCAGGCCGGCGAGTCCCCCAATTAACGCGGCAAACGGGATGGTCAGCCACAGGCCCCAATTGGTCCAGTGAAAAAGGATCAAGATTGCCCATAGGGGCAGGTAAGAACTTAGAAACAGACAGGACTTCGCGACCGAACTGAGCACCATCCGCGCTCCCTACCGGATGACCCCTTTCTTCCTCAACCCCTCGAGTCCGTGCTTCTGCTCGAGTGCCTCGACGAGGAGTTGTCGGGCCACCTCGCCTCGGGTGCTCCCGAAGTGCGGCTGGAGGTCGTCGAGCAGTTTCAACACTTTCGCGTCGAGACGGACCGATACCTGCTCCTTGTTCCGCATACCTGCGGGTAGGAGGCATATGATGGGCTTGTAGCTTTGGTACGCCCCGAAAACCGAAGATTACTTAGAACACCGTCGGAATTCTGGATTGCCGAGGGCGACCTCGGCGATGAACGACTCCAGAATCCAGTCCAAGCAGGTTCGGGAAAAGGGGATTCAACGGCCCCCTGAAGCCTTCCCTCGGCCGGACCGAGCGGGGATCGAGCGTTCCGAACCCTCCCCCGGCGGAGACCGGGTAACTCTCGCGGATCTCCCTCCGACGTCAACCTCCCATACGACCGTATCCCCGGCCTCGAGGCCTAGGACCGTCGCCACCGACTGTGGAACGGTCGTCTTGAGCGACTCCGATCCCGCCACCGCTCGGAACAACTTCGACTCAAACCGCGTCGGCACGCACTACGCCTCCGGACAGGCCAGGGTACCTGGCCATATAAGTGGCCTATCCAAGGGCCGTCGGTTAGACCTAATGGCCATATACTCCCGAATGCATAGGCCTATTGGTAGACCTATGGCGGGCACCAAGGGCCCTTGGACGGGCGAGCTGGAGGAGCGGGCTATCCGGCTTCTCTCCTCGCGACGGGAATCTGTTCGACCTCAGGCGCGCGTAGTCTTCGAGGTCAAGTCGAGGGATGGGACGCGAAAGTACACCGTGGCGGCAGCTCAGGAAGGGTGGAGTTGTACCTGCCTATTCTGGCAGGATCGGAAGACGCCGTGTAAGCACGTTCTAGCCGCCCTTCGATGGCTCGATCCGAACCCGCCCCCTATCCTCGACGAGGATCTCGCTCGTCCCGCGAGGAAGACCTACCCGCAGCAGGCCCCCGCGCGCTACGACGAAGCCCAGCAGAAGGAGCACTTGCTCTTCGACGCCCTCCTTTGGGACCTTCTCGGAACGGTCAACGAGCGGATCGCGGAGGGAGGTCGGCGAGGTCGACCCGCGATCCCGATTCGAGTTCAGGCGCTCATCGCGATCAGAAAGGTTCACCTAGCGATGTCGTCCCGCCGGGCCCGCGGGCTGCTCATGGCCCTACACGGAGGGGGGAAGGGGATTCTGCCGAAGATCCCCAACTACACCGCCCCTTCCAGGTTCTTCAACCGGGAGCAGGCGACGGCCATCCTCATCGATCTGATCGAGAAGAGCGGGCTCGTCCTCAAGGAGATCGAGGACAAGGGGACCGCCGCGGTCGACTCCTCCGGGTTCTGCACGACCTCGATGGGGGCGTACTTCACCGAGAAGCACGACCCGGACCGTCGACACAAGTGGTTGAAGGCTCACCTGGCCATCGGGGTCAAGACTCACATCGTAATGTCCGTGGTAATCACGGATGAGCACGGCGCGGACTACACCCAGTTCGTCCCTCTGCTGACCCGGCTAAGCGCGGCCGGCCACCGACCCGCATGGGTGGTTGCCGACAAGGCCTACCTCGGCCGCGAAAACCTCGAGTCGGCTTCCCGGCTCGGGATGGAGCCGTACATCCCGTTCAAGACGAACTCGCGAGGGTTGTCCCACGGTTCCCCGATGTGGAACCGGAAGTACCATGAATTCATGGCCAAGCGGGACGAGTTCGACGAAATCTACCACCGCCGGAGCAACGTCGAAGCTACCTTCTCGGCCCTCAAGCGGAAGCTCGGAGAACCGCTCCTATCGCACAACGAGGGAGCCCGAATCAACGAGCTTCTCGCGAAGGTCCTTGCCTACAACGTGGGGGTGGTGATTCAGCAATCAATCATCCACGGGCTCCACCCCGGACCGATTGGGTTCCCCGCACGGCCCCCGAGATCGTCTGACAATCGTCCGACAGCTTCTGTCTCACCGCCCGTCCCCGAAATTGCCGTCGCGACGGAGGCCAACGCATGAAGGCCCCGACTGGCAGTCTGTATCAGGCTGCAGCCCGAAAGACTACCCTCCGCGGTCACGGATCCTTCGTCGGGGGTCAGACGAACGACCTGCCGCCGCCACCAGGTCCCGACGGATCCTCCGTCGGCGGCGGGCCCCGATCTCCTTGGGAAAATAATCAAGGAGCTGGGACTAAAGTCGCCGACGGCGGGTCGCCGGCTCTTGCTTTTTCCCAAAGCCCACACCCGAGTCAGTTTCATATAGAAGACCTAGCTCCCCGAAACCGGAGCTAGCCATGCTGCAGGGAACCCCAATTCTCGTCCTCAAGGAAGGGACCGAGCGCGAGCGCGGAAAGAGCGCCACCCAGAACAACATCGCGGCGGCGCGGGCGATTGCCGACGCCGTCCGGACCACCCTCGGACCGCGGGGGATGGACAAGATGCTCGTCGACTCGATGGGGGACATCACGATCACGAACGACGGCGTGACCATCCTCAAGGAGGTCGATGTCGAGCACCCGGCCGCGAAGATGATTGTCGAGGTCGCGAAGACCCAGGATCAGCAGTGCGGGGACGGGACCACCACGGCGGTGGTCCTCGCGGGCGAGCTCCTCAAGCGGGCCGAGTACCTCCTCGAGCAGAACATCCACCCAACGGTCATCACCCGCGGCTTCCAGATCGCCCTTCAGGAGGGCCAGCGGCTCCTCGAGAAAGAGATCGGGACCCCGGTCAAGGCGGACGACGAGCGGATGCTCGTCGACTGCGCCACGACCGCGATGGGTTCGAAGGGTGTCTTCGGCTCGCGCGACGAGCTCGCCAAGATCGCGGTGAACGCGGTCCGCAAGATCGTCGAGCACCGCGGCGAGCGGACGATCGCGGACGTGGACCAGATCAAGATCGAGAAGCGCCACGGCGGGACCATCGCCGACACCCAGCTCATCGACGGGATCATCCTCGACAAGGAGCGCGGCCACCCGAGGATGCCCCGCCAGGTGAAGAAGGCAAAGATCGCACTCGTGAACTCGGCCCTCGAGATCAAGAAGACCGAGATCGAGAGCAAGATCAACATCAAGAGCGCGAACCAGATTCAGAGCTTCCTCGACGAGGAGGACAAGACCTTCCGCCGGATGGTGGAGCAGGTCAAGGCGACCGGGGCGAACGTCCTCATCACCCAGAAGGGGATCGACGACGTCGTCCTCCACTACCTCGCGAAGGAGGGGATCTTCGCCCTCAAGCAGGTGAAGGAGTCCGACCTCCAGAAGCTCGCCCGGGCGACCGGCGCGAAGATCGTCACCGGCCTCAAGGAGCTCTCGAGCTCCGATCTCGGCGCGGCGGAGTCGGTCGAGGAGAAGAAGGTCGGGGACGACGACATGACCTACGTCACGGGCTGCCAGAACCCCCGCTCCGTCTCGATCCTGATCCGGGGCGGCACCGAGCACGTCACCCAGGAGGTCGAGCGCTCCCTCCAGGATGCGCTCAAGGTCGTCTCGAGCGTGCTCGAGGATGGGGTCGTCTGTCCGGGCGGCGGCGCGACGGAGATCGACCTGTCGGTCAAGCTGAAGAAGTTCGCCCCGTCGGTCGGCGGTCGCGAGCAGCTTGCCGTGGAGGCGTTCGCCCAGGCCCTCGAGGCGATCCCGTGGGCGCTCGCCGAGAACGGCGGGTACGACGCGATCAACACCCTCATCGAGCTCCGCGGGGCCCACGATGGAGCCGGCGCGAACCGCAACGTCGGCGTCAACCTCGTCGACGGGAAGGCGGCCGATATGTGGAAGCTCCACGTCGTCGAGCCGGCCCGCGTCAAGCGCCAGGCGATCTCCTCGGCCGTCGAGGTCGCCGACATGGTCCTGCGCATCGACGACGTCATCGCGTCGAAGAAGACCGCCCCCACCCCGCCCGGCGGGGGCGGCGGGCACGACCACTAGCGACAGGTAGATCGCCTGCTTCGGCTCCGCCGTGGCCGGCGGACTACCGGGGATTTCGGCGGTCGGCTCCGGGAGCCGCCAACGTCGCGATCCGATCGGGCCGCCACCCGCAGATCTCGACCCGTAGCGTCAGCGAGACCTCGGTGTCCGAGAACCGCCGCTCGAGCCCGCGCACCAGTTCCTGATGGAGGTCCATGGGCACCGCCCACGTGTCCCGGAAGGCGCGTCCGGCCACCGCAGCGATCTCCGGACCGGCGGGGAGCTTGAAAGTTCCCTCCGCGGCCGGCGCCCGCCGGTCGGGGGGGGGAGTCGCTCAGCCAGGGTCCGCTCGGCGAGCCCCGGGGGCGCGCCCCGGAGCCCCGCCGCTTCCGCTCCTCGACGATACTCCTCCATCAGATCGGGGACCGCGCGTTCGTGCTCGATCACGCTCAGGTACTCCCGCTCGGTCACCCGGGCGATCTCCCCGAGGACCCTCGGCCACTCCTCGACGAGGTGGAGGAGGTGCGTCGTCATCGATCGGTCCCGGAAGGGCAGGCTGCGGGCATCGGCCCGGGCGAGCGATCGGACCCCATGGGATCGGGCGCGGGCCAGCATCCGGGGGGCCACGTCAATCCCCACGAGGTCGATCCGCTCCGCCTCGAGAATCGGCCCCGCAATCCGGCCCGTCCCTACGCCAACGTCGAGGCAGCGACCTCCGCGAAGGATCCCGGCAAGGGTCCGACTGACGTGGCGTTCGATCTCCGGAGGACGCCGACGGGTCGCCTCGTAGATCGGGGCGACCCGGTCGAACGAGATCGCCCTCGTGCGGGTCATCGAGGGAGGGAAGTGCCTGGGCGGACAAGCCCTCCGCCCCCGTCGCTCGTCGCCTTTCCCGGTCCCGGACCCGCGGCCACCGTGGGGAGACCGAAGGGTCCCCGTCCGACGTTCCGAGCTGGCCCCCACGCCGATGCAAAGGGCGGGGCTCCGCCGAAGTCTTCATAACGGACCTGAAGTAGCGCGCTCCGCCATGCGGACGAAGCCGGTCGAAGGGGTGCTCCGGCTCGACGTCGTGACCCTCGACCCCCGACCGGCGATCTACCTAGCCTACGACGGCCTCGCGGGGCTCTCCCAGCGCACGATGCTACGCGACCTCATCGAGGAACTGCACCGCCAGGGCCCGGAGACGCTCCGGGCGTTCATCGACTCGCTCCGCAAGCACCACTCCGGGCAGGTCCACGTCTACTTCTCCGACTACGTGAGCTACGGGATCGGCGGCGGGGACGCCACCGCGGAGTTCTTCTTCGGCACCTTCCTCGTCCTGCACGAACCCGCGAAGGAGGGCATCCACGAGCAGATCCTCCTCCAGCGGACCGGCGGGACCGAGCATTTCCCGCTCGAAGCCGCCGCGTAGGGCGTCCGGCCCGGCCGACCGCGGGCCTCCCGGACCCGCCTCATCCACCGCCCCGTTCGGCGGCACCTTTTTTCGCTCCACCCATCTCCTGCGGCCCGATGGACGACGAGTCCCACCTGGTCCGGGAGCGACGGGCCAAGGCGGAGCGGATGCGACGGGAGGGCCGGGAGCCGTTCCCGTGGGAGTTCCCGCGCCGGGTTCCCACTGCCGTGGTCGTCGCCTCGGCCCGCAAGCTCACCGCGGGGACCGCCGCCGAGAGCACCTTCCGCGTCGCCGGCCGGCTCCGCGCGATCCGGATCCACGGGAAGACCGCCTTCCTCGACCTCGACGACCTGTCCGGTTCCCTGCAGCTGTTCGCCCGAGTCGATGAGCTCGGCGAGGAGGGTTTCGCCCGGATCCTCGCCCATCTCGACCCGGGCGACCTCGTCGGCGCGGAAGGCCACCCCGTCCTGACCCGCCGGGGGGAGCCGTCGCTCCAGGTCGGCTCGATCACGGTGCTCGCGAAGGCGCTCCGCCCGCCCCCCGAGAAGTGGCACGGCCTGCAGGATCCCGAGGAGCGGATCCGGCGGCGCTACGTCGACCTGTTCGCCTCCCCCGAGTCGCGCGAGCGCTTCCGCGCCCGCTTCCTCTTGACCCGGGCCCTCCGACGTCACCTCGACGAGCTGGGCTTCCTCGAGGTCGAGACCCCCGTGCTCGTGCCGGTCGCGAGCGGGGCGGCCGCCCAGCCGTTCACGACCGCCTCGAACTACCTCGACCAGGACCTCCAGCTCCGGATCGCCCTCGAGCTCCCGCTGAAGCGCCTGCTCGTCGGCGGGCTCGAGCGGGTCTACGAGATCGGGCATGTCTTCCGCAACGAGGACCTCGACTCGACCCACACCCCGGAGTTCACCATGATGGAGCTCTACTGGGCGTACGCCGACTACACCGACATGCGTCGCCTCGTCGAGGGGCTGTACAAGGGACTCGCCCGCGAGGCCGCCGACCTCCTCCCGGACGTCCCGGCGGCGCGGACCGCGCCCGAGCGCTTCCGGCCTCCGTTCGCCGTCGTGGACTTCGTCGACGAGCTCGAGCGGTTGAGCGGGGTGAGCGACCTCCTGGGGAAGGACCGCGACGCGCTCCGCGCGCTCGCCCGGGCGGCCGGTGCGACCGTTCCGGACGACTCGCCCGCCGGGAAGTTCCTCGACAAACTGTTCGAGCACTACGTCGAGCCGACGCTCGATCGACCAACGTTCGTCGTCGACTTCCCGGCGGCGACGACCCCGCTCGCGAAGCGCCACCGCTCCCGGCCGGGCCGGGTGGAACGGTTCGAGCTGTTCGCCGGCGGCATGGAGCTCGGGAACGCCTACACCGAGCTCAACGACCCTGACGAGCAGGCGGAGCGCTTCCGCGCTCAGCTGTCGGAACGGGGGGAGGACCACTACGCCTACGACGCGGACTTCGTCGAGGCGATGCAGTACGGGATGCCCCCGTCGACCGGTCTCGGCATCGGGCTCGACCGGATGGCGATGGCCCTCACGGGGACCCCCTCGATCAAGGACGTCATCCTCTTCCCGCCGGCCCGAGCGCGGACGAACCCGACGTCCGGGCTATAGCGTCCGGTCGAGCGAGCGCTCGCGTCGCCGGAAGGCAAGCAGCCCGCCCACCCCGACCGACACCGAGACGCCCGCGCCGAGGGCATACGACCACGGATCGCCCTTCACGAGCGCCGGGATGGAACTGAGCGGCTCCGGGGGAAGGAGCGAGAGGTCGACCGATCCCGCGACCCGCGGGGCGCCGGACGCCGGCGCGGCGAGGACGATCTCACCCCGCGCCGGTTGGGGGACGTAGAGGCCGATCGTCGGAGCGGCGGCTGCCCCCGATGCGCCCACCACGTTCGACCAGTTCAGGAGGGCCGTGGAGCCCCCCGCCATCCGCTGCTGGACGCCAACGACCCCGCCGGCCCAGCCTCCCCCCCCTGGGAAGGAGTGGCCCCCGGCGCAGCCGGGCTCGTCGACCGAGGCCCCGGGGTGCGTGCATCCGGTCGCCGAGGCGGCGCTCGGGGTCTCGAGGCTCATCTGGACCCCGAGGAGGTCGGAGGCGGAGACGTACGGCCAACCGGTGACCGTCCAGCTCACCGCGACTCCGCCATTCCCCGGAGCGCCGGGTGCCAGCGAGTAGTTCGCCCACAGGTGCGCGGTCCCGAGCGGAGCCCCGTTCGGTTGGACGAGGCCCTCGGGCCCGGCCCAGAGGTTCGCGTCCGACGGGTACACGGTGAGGTCCGCGGATAGGTAGAGGGGGAGCCCGTTCGGGCTCGCGGGGGAGGCCCCACTGGGACCCTGGATGTCGCTCTCGCTCAGGAGGGCGACGGCGACGACCGTCGGGTCCGGGGTCGTCGGGGTCGTCTCGAGCACCTGGTCGATCGAGAGGGTCGCGTTGACCGACGCGTTCCCGGCGGTGCTCAGCACGACCTGGGGGTACTCGGTGGGAATCGTGACCTCGAGGGCCCCGGAGGTCGCCGCCGAGTACGGGGTCGCCGGGGTCGCTCCCGCGGCGGCGCCGATCGCCGTGCCGAGGAACAGGAAGAGGACCGTGGGCGCGAGCGCCCGGCGGGCGAAGGCGGGTCCGGGCGGCCGTACCCGGGTCGTCGAGCGGCTCGCCATCATCCGTCGAGGGGAACTCCCCGGGTTCAGGCTATAACCGTTCCCGAACAGCCCTTGTAGCGTCACGGGTGGAGCTCCGTCCAGAACCTCAGGAAGCGGTCGATCGGGTCCTCAGGGAGCGGGGGGAACTGGAGGAGGAGGGCGTGGACCCGCTTCGGGTCGGCGAGCCGGGCGGTGCGCGACCCGGGGACCCCCTCGCGGACGATCGCCCCGGCGCCCTCGAGCCGCTGGAGGAAGTAGGCGAGGTTCTGGGCGGTGGTCCCGAGGTCCCGGGCGAGGCCGACGGTCGACGAGGGACCTTCCAGGTAGAGGTGGAGGAGGATCGACCGCGGGACCGACTGGCGCAGCAGGGCGAGCATCCGCCGGTCGAGCTCGGGGATCGGCCCCCCGAGCTCGGGGACGACCGCGGGGTAGACGCACTTGTACCCCCCCGTCGCGGTCACGGAGACGAGCCCCTCCTTCTCCATCCGGTAGAGGTGGTAGTCGAGCGTCCCGATCGGGATGCCGAGCCGCCGGCGGATCTCCCGGAAATGGACGCCGGGGTAGCGCTGCACGAAGGAGAGCAACGCCTCGGCCCAGGAGCCGCGGCGGTCGTCGGAACCCATGCCGCCGGGTCCCCTCCCCTTACCGAAGGAGCGTCGCCCCGAACAGCACGGCGAGGAGCGCGGCCTCGAAACCGGCGCAGATCGCGAGGAGCTCGGGCGCGCTCGTCCCTCCGGTGAAGAGCCCGATCCCCACCACGGCCCCCTGGATCGCGATCAGGAGGAATCCGGTGGCCACGAGGGCCATCCGAGGGGACGGCGCCCTCCGCCACGCGAGGAGGGCGAGGGCGGCGAGGAGGAGCCCGAACACCGCGATCCCGGCGAAGGCGAGGTTCGTGTACCCCGACAGGTCCATGCCGGTCGACGCAAGCCGGTTTCCCCTTTATACCCCGGCGTCCCAGTGAACCCGGATGGGCGGCGCCCCCTCGGCTCCGTTCCCGCTCGAGGTCCAGGGGCTGACCGTCCACTACGGCGGTCGAATCGGCGTCGAACGCCTCTCCTTCCGGGTCGCGCCGGGGGAGATCTACGGGCTCCTGGGCTCGAACGGGGCCGGGAAGTCGACGACGATGAAGAGCATCGTCGGCCTCCTCAGCCCGGACGCGGGGACGGTGCGGGTGTTCGGGCTCGACCCGCGCGTCGACGGCGTCGAGGCGAAGCGCCGGACCGGCTACGTGCCCGAGACCCCGCTCCTCTTCGACGCGCTCACGCCCTGGGAGTTCCTCGAGTTCGTGAGCGGGGTCCGGGAGATCGAGCCCGAGGCGGCCGCCCGCCGGGTCGAGCGTTACACGGAGGCCCTCCAGCTCACCGCCGAGCTCCACCAGCCGATCGCGGTCCTTTCGGCCGGGGCGAAGCAGAAGCTCCTCCTCGTCGCCGCGCTCCTCCATCGGCCCCCGCTCCTCGTCCTCGACGAGCCGTTCCACAGCCTCGACCCCCGGTCGGTCCGGATCGGGCGGGAGCTCCTCCGCCAGCACGCGACGGAGGGGCGCGGGGCGGTCCTCCTCTCGACCCACACGATGGAGGTCGCCGAGCGCCTCTGCGACCGGGTCGCGATCCTGGACCGGGGGCGTCTCGTGGGAGAGGGGACCGTGGCGGCCCTGCGGGAGGCGAACTCGGGAAGCCTCGAGCAGGCGTTCCTGCGCCTGACGCGCGAGGAGGAAGGGGTCCGGGCGGCCGTCCGCTCCTTGGGCAGCGAATGAGCGGGCCGCTGCGGGCGGCGTGGCATATCCAGCGGCCGCTCTACCGCGAGCTCGCCTACGAGACGATCTACGGCGTCCCGCTCGGGAACCTGCTCCCGAACGTCCCGCCGGAGGAGCTCGGCCGACGAGGCGTGCGGCGCGTCGCGCAGAGCAAGCTCCTGGTCGCCGGCCTCATCGCCTTCCTGTCGGCGGGGACCGCCCTCCTGCTCACCCCGACGGTCCGTCGCCTCCTCGTCCCGTCGCTCCCCGCCCCCCTGTTCGAGACGACGGTCGTCGGCGCCCTCCTCGCCCTCGAGCTGACGCTGATCTGGTGGACCGCCCTCCAGCTCGTCCCGACGTTCCTCACCTCCCCGATCTTCCCGAACCTCGAGCTCCTCCCGATCCCCGAGAAGGTCCGGACCCGGGCCGCCCTCCTCCTGTTCCTCCGGCTGTTCGACGTCCAGGTCCTGGCGGCGCTCCTGTTCACGCCGCTGTGCGTCGGCGCGGCCCTCGCCTCCCCCCTCGCGGGGCTCGCGCTCCTGCCGGGCCTCGTCGCGGTGGCGATCCTCGCGATGGCGTTGAGCCTCGCGACCGGTCGGTTCTTCGTCCGCCACGTCCGGGGCTCTCCCGGCGGGGGCCGCCGGACGCTCGTCCGGTGGACCTACCTCCTCCTCTGGGCGATCCCGGCGTTCGCCCTCTACGGCTTCATCTCGTTCGGCCCCCGGCTCGTCTTCGCGCTCTCCGTCCTCGTCGGGCACGGTCCCTCCGTGGGGATCGACGCCCTGTTCGCGGTCTTCCCTCTCCCGCTCTCCGCCGCCCCCGCCCTCGCGGCGAACGGCGGCTCCTTGGACCTCGGGCCCGGCCCGCTCCCCTTCCTCTTCGTGGGGCTGGGGGCCCTCGCCTACGGCCTCCTCACCGTCGCGGCCGCGAGCTGGCTCTGGTCGGGTCCGAGGGCCCTCGCGACGGCCCAGAGCGGAGGCGCCCCCGCCGAGACCCCGGCGGCGATCCCGTTCGTCCGGCGGAGCCCGGCGCGATCCGTGCTGACGAAGGATCTCCGCGTCGCCTCGCGGATCCCCGGCTACGCGTTCCTCATCCTCCTGCCGCTGCTCGACGCGGTCGCGCTCGGCCTCTTCACGGTCGTGAGCGCCCCCGGCCCGGCAGCGACCTACCGGATCGCGCTCGCGGCCGTGGCGACCTCGGGGCTCGTGGCGACGTTCTTCGGGCCGGCGTTCTTCGCCACGGAGCTCGTCGGCTACGCATATACCCGCGTCCTCCCGCTCACGGACCGCTCGCTCGTCCTCGGGAAGCTCTACCTCGTCGTCGGCCTCTACCTGACCGCCGGCGCGACAGTGCTCGCGATCACGCTCGTGCGACTGTTCGAGCCGCTGCCGTTCGCCGCGTTCGTGCTCTCCGAGCTCCCCGCCGTCGCCGCGGCCGCCCTCCTCGAGCTCGGGGTCCTCACCTGGGTCGCCCGGCGTCGCGGTCTCCCGATCGCGAACCTCTACTCGGGGAGCTTCACGGTCGTCGCGGTCGCGCTCCCCGGGCTCTTCGCCAGTGGGGCCCCGCTCCTCTACTTCCTCGTCGCGGGCGGTTCGGACCCTCTCCTCGCCGCGGGGCGCATGGCGCTCCTCGCCCTCGCCGAGCTCGGGGCGGCGGCGACGTTTTGTTACCTCGCCGCCCGTCCCGGGAGCCGCTGATGCCGAAGGAGATCCCCCCGAGGTTCGACCCGGCCGAGGTCGAGGCCCGGTGGCAGAGGGCGTGGGCCGAGGCCGGCTACTTCCGCGCCCCCGCGGACCCGAAGGGCGCCGCGTTCACGATCGTCCTGCCGCCGCCGAACGTGACCGGGGTGCTGACGCTGGGGCACATGCTCGGGGACACGGTCCAAGACGTGCTCGCCCGGTGGCACCGGATGCGGGGCGACGCGGTCCTGTGGCTTCCCGGCCTCGACCACGCCGGCCTCGCGACCCAGGTGGCCGTGCGCCGCCACCTCGCGAAGGAGCGCATCCGCCTCGAGGAGCTCCCCCGGGTGGAGGTCCTCTCCGCGATCGGCCGGTGGAAGGAGGAGCGGGAGGCGACGATCCGGGCGCAGACGGAGGCGGGGGGCTTCTCCGTCGACTGGTCCCGCTACCGCTACACGATGGACGAAGCGAGCGTCCGCGCGACGCGCGAGGCGTTCGTCCGGCTGTTCGACGCCGGGCTCATCTACCGGGGGGAGCGGATCGTCAACTGGGACCCTCGGCTTCGGACGGCGATCTCCAACCTCGAGGTGGTCCACCGCGAGGAGGAGGCGACGCTCCTCTACCTCGAGTACCCGTGGGCCGACGGATCGCCCGGCGGGATCGTCGTGGCGACCGTGCGGCCCGAGACGATCTTCGGCGACGTCGCGGTCGCCGTCCATCCGGACGACGAGCGGCACCGCGCGGCCCTCGGGCGGACGGTTCGCGTCCCGCTCACCGACCGGGTCGTGCCGGTCATCGCCGACGCGGCGATCGACCGGGCGTTCGGCAACGGCGCGCTCAAGGTCACGCCCGCGCACGACGTCCTCGACCACGAGATCGCCGTGCGCCACCCGGAGCTCCCCGTGCCCCCGTCGATCCTCGACGAGGAGGCGCGCCTCGCGGGCGATCTGGTTCCCGCCGCGTTCCGGGGGCTCGACCGCGAGAAGGGTCGGGCCGCCGTGACCGACGCGCTCGAGTCGGCGGGGTTCGTTCGTCGGAAGGAGGCGTACCGGCACTCGGTGGCCCGCTCGGAACGCTCGGACGACGTGATCGAGCCGCGGCTCTCCACGCAGTGGTTCGTGCGGCTCCCCGACCTCGCGCCGCCGGTCGTCGAGGCGGTCCGGTCGGGCGCGATCCGCCTCCACCCGGACCGGTGGGAGCGGACGTTCTTCCGCTGGATGGAGGGGCTCGAGGACTGGTGCATCTCCCGGCAGGTGGTGTGGGGGCACCCGATCCCGGTACACTACTGCGAGTCGTGCGGTGCGACGATCGCCTCGGTCGACGCGCCGCAGACCTGCCCGAAGTGCCACGGAGCCCGGTTCCGGCCGGATCCGGACGTGCTCGACACGTGGTTCACCTCCTGGATGTGGCCGTTCGCCACGATGGGTTGGCCCGAGCGGACGGGCGACCTCGCCCGGTACTACCCAACGAGCGTCCTCGTCACCGGCCGGGACATCATGTTCTTCTGGGTCGCCCGGATGATGATGGCCGGCTTCCGCTTCACCGGCGAGAGGCCGTTCTCCCACGTCTTCTTCACCGGGATGCTCCGCGACGACACCGGCCGGAAGATGTCGAAGCACCTCGGGAACTCCCCCGAGCCGCTCGATCTCATCCGGGAGCGGGGGGCCGACGCGCTCCGCTTCGCGCTCCTGTACCCGAACCCGGTCGACCAGGACGGGCCGTTCACCGCCGCGACGCTCGAGGGTGGGCGCAACTTCCTCACGAAGCTCTGGAACCTCGGGCGCCTCCTCCTGAGCCATGTGCCCGAAGGGGCCGCGGCGCCCGCCGTAGCGCCGGCGCTCCGCGAAGGGTCGGCCCTCGAGAGCCGGTGGATCCTCGCCCGGTGGCGGGAGACGACCCGGGCCCTCGACGCGGCGCTCGAGTCGTTCGAGTTCACCCAGGCGGCGACCCTCCTCCTCCAGTTCGTCTGGCACGATCTCGCCGACCGCTACGTCGAGATGGCGAAGGACGCGCTCAAGGGGGAGCGCGGGGAGCGGGCCCGGACCGAGGCCCGCGAGGTCCTCCTCTTCGTCTTCGAGCGGACGCTGCGGGAGCTCCATCCGTTCGTCCCCCACGTGACCGAGGAGCTCTGGCACGCCCTCCCCCACGAGGGGGAGGCGCTCGCGGTGGCGCGCTGGCCCTCGCCCGCCGAGGCCCCGGACGACCCGGTCGCCCTCGCCCAGATGGAGATCCTCTGGGACGGGATCCGAACCCTGCGGAACCTCCGGGCCGAGAGCGGGGTGCCGGCCACCGAGCTCCCTGCGGGGACGATCCGGGCCACGCTCGCCGAGAGCGAAGCGATTCTCGGTGATCAGGCCGCGCTCCTCACGCGCCTCGGCCGGGTCGCCCGGCTCGACCCGTGGTCGGAGCCTTCGCCGGGTTGGGACCCACGGGCCCGCGCCGTAACGCCGTACGCGGAGTATCGCCTCGTGATCGAGGCGGCCTCGCCCGAGGCGGCCGAGGGCCTCGCCCGCGAACGGGAGAAGCTCTCCGGGATCCTCGAGCGGACCCGCCATCGCCTCGCCGACGAGGGGTTCCGTTCGCGGGCGCCAGCGCAGGTGGTCGCCGAAGCGGAGGAGAAGGTCCGGGAGCTCACCGAACGGATCCGGCGGATCGACGGCGGAGCGGAGCCCGCGACCTCGGGGGTCCCGTGAAGCGCGAGACGAAGCCCCGCCCGAGGCGGAAGGCGGCCCCCTCCACGACCGAGACCGCCGGCGCCACGCCGTGGACCGAGGGGATCCCCCTTGGAACCGGTGGGGCCATCCACCCGCTGTTCGGCCTCGGGCTCTGGTCGGTCGGCCGCTGGGGTCCGGACGACGAGATCCGGACCCGGTCGGCGATCGGGCGGGCCCTCGAGCGCGGGGTCCGCTGGTTCGATACCGCGGAGGTGTACGGGAGCGGCCGCTCCGAGCGGCTCCTGGGCGACGCGATCTCCGCGCACCCGGTCGGACCGGCGGCCCCGTTCATCACGACGAAGGTCTCCTGGGAGCACCTTCGCCCCGGCCAAGTGAAGGCGGCCCTCACCGGGAGCCTCCAACGGCTCGGCCGCCGCTCGGTCGACCTCTACCTCATCCACGGACCGGACCCGCGGGTCCCCCTGGCGCAGACGATGCCTGCGCTCGAGGCGCTCTGGAAGGAGGGGAAGATCGGGGCGATCGGGGTGAGCAACTTCGGGCTCGACGAGCTCGAGGAGGCGGGGGCGGCGCTCTCGGAGGCGAGGATCGCGGTGAATCAGGTCCGGTTCAACCTGTTCGACCGGGAGGACGCCGAGCCGATCCTCGAGCACTGCCGCCAGCACGGGGTCCTCGTGGAGGCGTACACGCCGCTCCTCCGAGGGCTCCTCGCCGGCCGCTACCTCGACGGCGAGCGACCGCCGAGGGAGATCCGCGGCCTCTCCCACCGGATGCTCGACGACGAGTCGATGGCCTCGCTCTTGGCCAGGGCCCGAGCGCTCCGGGACCTCGCGAACGAGCGCGCCGTCCCGATGGCCTCCCTCGCCCTCCATTGGCTGAGGGGCCAGGGGGCCCTCCCGCTCGCCGGCGCGACCCGCCCCGAGCAGGTCGACGAGCTCCTGGCGGCGATCGCCGCTCGACCGGAGCCCGCCGTGCTCGCGGAGGCCGACCGGATCGCCCGCGGGGACGATGGGGCTTAGGCTCGTTGCCCTCGACATGGACGGGACCCTCGTCGACATCGTGAGCAGCTGGGGGTCGGTCCACCGCCACTTCGGGGACTCGAACGACGCGGCGCTCGCGGCGTTCAACGAGTCGAGGATCGGGGACCAGGAGTTCGTGCGTTCCGACATCCGCAAGTGGCGGGGCCACGAACCCGGGCTCTCGGTCTTCGACCTCGACCGGATCCTCGCCCCGAGCCCCCTCATGCCCGGGGCCCGGGAGCTCATCCAGGGCCTCCGCGCGGCGGGGGTCCGCACCGCGATCGTGAGCGCCGGGATCGACGTTCTCGCCAAGCGGGTCGGTCGGGAGCTCGGGATCGACTACGTCCTCGCGAACGGCTTCCGCACCGACGCGGCGGGCCGGCTCACCGGGGAGGGGATCATCCGGGTCCCGATCCGGGAGAAGGAGGCCGTCCTGCGGGGCATCCAGTCCCAGTTCGGCGTCTCGCCGGAGGAGACCGGCGCGATCGGGAACTCGGAGATCGACATCGGCATGTTCCGCTGCTCGCGCGTGGGGATCGCCTTCCGCCCGGCCGACGACGCGATCCGAAGGGCGGCAACCCGCGTCCTCGAATCGGGGAGCCTCGAGCTGGCCCTCGACGCGCTCCTCGGCCCCGACGGGCGCAAGCCCCCCTGACGCGACCCCAATAGGGTTAAGGTCGGCCCGGACAGGGTCGCCGAGGGCGAACATGGCGGAGGAGTACGGGGCGCTGCTCGCGCGGGCGCATGCCCGCCTTCCCCCAGTCCGGGTGGCGACCGAGCGGTTCCAGATCCCCGAGCCGGACGTGATGACCGACGGAAAGAACACGGTCATCCGCAACTTCAAGGAGATCGCCGACGTCGTACGGCGGGAGCCGGAGCACGTCATGGGCTACCTCGCCCGCGAGCTCGGCGCGCCGGGGGTCCTCGACCTCCCGAGGGGATTCTTGAAGTCCCGCGTCTCGCGCGAGCAGATCGCGCAGCGATTGCGGGAGTACGCCGACAAGTACGTGATCTGCTCCGAGTGCCAGCGGCCCGACACCCACCTCTCGAAGGAGGGGAAGCTCACCCTCCTCATCTGCGAGGCGTGCGGCGCCCAGCGCCCGGTCACCGTGCGCCGCACGGTCGAGCCGACGAAGCCGAAGACCCCCGTCGTGGTCGGCGAGGTCTACCGGCTCCTGATCGAGGACGTCGGCCGCCGCGGTGATGGCGTCGCGAAGAAGGAGGGGTTCGTCATCTTCGTCACGGGGGCGAACCAGCGGGGCGCGACCATCAACGCGAAGGTGACGAAGGTGCTGGGCAACAACGCCTACGCCATCGTGCAGCCGTAGGCGCGCGATGCGAGGGCTCCGGTCGATCGGCCTCGTCGCCCTCTTCGTGGGGGCCCAGATCGTCGCCCTCGCGCTCGCCTTCCCGTTCCGCTCCGCCGGCCTCGCCACGACGTCCTCGTCGAGCGCCAACAGCGCGACGACCCCGATCCTCCTCATCGCGGCGATCGTCATCGCCCCGCTCCTGATCCTCGCCTTCGCCCGCGTCAAGGGCGGCCTCGCCACGATCCGCTGGGTGATCCTGCTTGGGATGGCCGCCTCGCTCTCGATCACCCTGCAGGCCGCGATCGCTCTGCTATTGCCGGCCCCGGTCTACCTCTTCCCCTACGGGGCCGCCCAGGTCCTCGACCCCTCGCTCTCGATCGCGACGATCGTCGCCGTCGTCATGCTCCTCGCGCTCCTGATCGAGCCGCAGTGGTACGTGGTCGACCTTGCGGCGTTCCTCGCCGGCGGGGCCCTCATCGCGATCCTCGGGATCTCGCTCGGGATCTTCCCGGCGTTCCTCCTCCTCATCGGCCTCGCCGTCTACGACTACATCGCGGTGTACCGGACGAAGCACATGCTCTCGCTCGCCGACGCCGTCGTCGACATGCGCCTCCCGATCCTGATGGTCATGCCGTCGAGCCCCGGCTACGACTACACCCGCGCCGCGCCGCTCCACGCGCGCGAGGCGGAGCCGGGGGAAGGGAAGGGCCGCGAGGCGCTCTTCATGGGCCTCGGCGACGTCGTGATCCCCGGAACGCTCGTCGCCTCCGCGTTCGCCTGGCTCCCGACGGCCCCCGCGCTCGGCGGGATCGGACCGAACCTCCTCGTGGCGATCGGCACGCTCCTGGGCTCGCTCGTCGGCTACGCGGGCCTCATGACCCTCGTCAACCGCGGGAACGCTCAGGCGGGACTGCCGTTCCTGAACGGCGGGGCGCTCGTCGGATACATCCTCGCCTTCGTCCTCGTCTTCCACAGCTTCGGGCTGGGGCTCGCCCTGTAGGTGGAGGGCCGTGCCGCGCAAGGTCGAGGATATCCGCCTCTCGGACCGGCCCGGCCTCGACGCCCTCGTCCGGCGGATGGCGTCGGCCGGCGGGTTCAGCGCGAAGGAGCTCGCCGACGGCGTCGACCTCCTCACGGAGATGCTGAAGGACCCCGAGATGACGATCTTTCTCTCCTTCCCGGCGGACCTCGTCGCCACGGGAACCCGGGGGGTCCTGCTCGATCTCCTCGAGACCGGGCGGATCGGCGCGGTGATCACCACCTGCGGGACGCTCGACCACGACCTCGCGCGCTCCTACCGCCCGTACTACCACGGGGCATGGGAGCTCAACGACGCGAAGCTCCACCGCCAGGGGCTCTACCGCTTGGGCAACCTCGTGATCCCCCAGGACCACTACGGCAAGGTCGTGGAGGAGCGCATGCAGGCGCTCCTCGAGAGGCTCTGGCGCACGGGCGTCCGCAAGCTCTCCACGCGCGACCTCGTCTGGGCAATCGGCGAGGCGCTCGGACCGAAGCACGGCGCCGGGAGCCTCGCGCGGGCCGCGTTCGAGCGGAGGATCCCGTTCTTCGTGCCCGGCATCACGGACGGGGCGGTCGGTTCCCAGCTCTGGCTCTTCTGGCAGTCGCACAAGGAGCTCGCGGTCGACCTGTTCGCCGACGAGCAGCACCTCTCCGACCTCGTGTTCGAGGCGAAGCGCGCGGGCGCAATCCTGCTCGGCGGGGGGATCTCGAAGCACCACACGATCTGGTGGAACCAGTTCCGCGATGGCCTCGACGCGGCGCTCTACCTCACCACGGCCGTGGAGTGGGACGGCTCCCTCTCCGGGGCCCGGACCAAGGAAGCGGTCAGTTGGGGGAAGGTGAAGCCCGGCGCCCGGCACACCACGGTCCCCGGGGACGTCACGGCGATCTTCCCGCTCATGGTCGGGGCGGCCCTCGAGCGGCTGGAGCCCGCCCGGGGCCGAGGGCGTCGGGCGGCGCGCTCACCTTAATAGGCGGTCCGTCGGTCGGCGCGCCCGACCTTCCCCTATGGGCCCGTAGCTCAGCCCGGTAGAGCAGGCGGCTCTTAACCGCAAGATCGGGGGTTCGAATCCCCTCGGGCCCGGTCGTCCGTAGGTCCCGCGGGGCCCCGACCCCCGCCCCGTCGAGCTCACGAAGGGCCGATCTCGCGGGCCACCTTCGTCGCCGCCTCCTCCACCTTCGGGACCGGGCCGAACAGCTCGGCCTGCCTCGTGGTGTCGGCGACGTACTGGCCCGTCGCGAAGAAGTCGAACATCGCCGAGAAGTCCCGCATCGCCGGGACGATTTTCCCGAGGAAGTGCATGACGCGCAGCATCCCCCTCCCGCCCGCCTTCACCGGCCGGCCGAGCACCCGGGTGAACACCTCGGCGAGCTCCTCCGAGGAGAGCGCCCGGTCGGAGCCGAGATCGATGCGCTGGTTCGCTGCCACCGATCCGTCGACGGCCATGGCGAGGGCACGCGCGACCTCGTCCGGATGGATGAACGTGATCCGTACCC
>JASHSI010000121.1 GCA_030040915.1 Thermoplasmata archaeon
GCGGGGCCCGCCGGCTCTCCCTCGAGGAAACCCAGAAGTACGTCGCCCGGCTTGCCCCGGCCCAAGCGAAGTCCGGCCGCCCGTAGGCGGGTCGGCCGCGCCGCGGGGGATCGGGCGGGTCCGGGATGGTACGCGTCGAGGACGCCGTCGTCGCGCGGTGGGAATCCGGTGGTTCCCGCTTCGAGGTCCTCGTCGACCCCGAGGCGGCCCAGCTCGTCAAGGACGGCCGCGAGGTGAACCTCACCGGTCGGCTCGCGCTCGACCAGGTGTTCAAGGACGCGAAGAAGGGGGAGAAGGTCTCGGAGGAGCACCTCGAGAAGACGTTCCACACCCGGGACCTCGCGACGATCGCCCGGGAGATCATTCTCAAGGGCGAGGTCCAGGTCACCACCGAGCAGCGGCACGCGCTGCAGAAGGCGAAGCGGCTCCAGATCGTCGCCTCGATCGCCCGGAACGCGTTGAACCCGCAGACCGGGGCCCCGCACCCCCCGGCCCGGATCGACGCGGCGATGAACGAGGCGAAGGTCCACATCGACCCGTTCCGCCCGGCCGACCAGCAGGTCCCGGAGGTCCTCGCGAAGCTCCGCGTCCTCCTGCCGATCCGTCTCGAAGTGGTCAAGGTCCGGATCAAGGTCCCGGCCCAGCACTACCCCCGCGTGATCGGGGAGCTGAAGGGCCTGGGCCGCTTGTTCGACGAGCAGTGGCTCGCCGACGGGGCGTGGTCCGGGGTGCTCGAGATACCGGGCGGCGTCCAGACCGAGCTCTACGAGAAGCTCAACGCCCGGACCAAGGGGACCGCCGAAACCGCCCTTGTTAAATAGCGAGCGTCGGTCGGCGGCCCGGTGCACGCATCAAGATGGGTAGTGGACATCGACCCGGCCCCCCTTCCCGGGGCCGCGGGGGCGGACGGCCGCCTCCGGATCGGGAACGCCAACTAGTACTTCCGGGCGACGAGATCGACGCCCACGGGCTCCAGCCCGGCCCCGGGACCTACCGGGTCCACGGGCGGACCTACGCGAGCGTCCTCGGCCTCATCCAGCACCGGCCCCCCGTGGTCCGGATCGTCCCCCTCTCGGGCCGGTACATCCCTCATGCGGGGGACGTGGTCGTCGGCACGGTGACGGACGTCCAGGGCACGTTCTGGCTCCTCGACATCGGCGCCCCCCGCTGGGCGCCGCTCCACATGACCGGGACCCCCTGGAAGATCGACTTCGGGGAGACCGAGAACTACCTGCGCGTCGGCGACTCGGTGGTCGTCGCGGTCGAGAGCCTCGAATCGACGGGGCGGATCGGCGTCACGATGAACGGCGACGGGCTCGGCAAGCTCGAGGGCGGGACGATCGTCACGGTCTCCCCGGCCCGCGTCCCCCGGGTCATCGGCCGCGGCGGCTCGATGATCACGACCTTGACGCGCCACACCGGCGCGAAGATCTCGGTCGGCCAGAACGGCCGCATCTGGATCGACGGGAGCGAGGAGGCGATCCGGCGGGTGACCGAGAGCCTCCGCCTGATCGACGAGGAGGGGCAGCGCTCCGGCCTCACCGAGCGGATCGCGAGCTATCTCACGAGCACCGAGGCACCGGCCGAGGGGCTCATGCCCGGCCCGGCGCCGCCGACCCGCGCGGAGCGCGAGCCGGAAGGCGAACCCCCCGAGGCGGAGGACGAGCCCCGCCTCGAGGAATGACGGATCATTCGATCACGGAAGAGGAAGCGAGAACATGGGAAGCGTAGGAGCGAAGGATGTCCCGGTCCTGATGAGCCCGGACGGGAAGCGGATCGACGGGCGGCGGGCCGACGAGCTGCGGCCGCTCGCGATCACGGCCGGGGCGCTCAAGCAGGCCGACGGCTCGGCGTTCGTCGAGTGGGGCGCGAACAAGGTGATGGCGGCGGTCTACGGGCCCCGCGAGGTGCACCCGCGTCACCTGCAGCAGAACAACAAGGCGATCGTCCAGTGCCGCTACAACATGGCCGCGTTCTCCGTGGACGAGCGCAAGCGCCCCGGCCTCGACCGGCGCTCCCAGGAGATCAGCAAGGTGATCGCGGAGGCGTTCGAGTCGGTGATCTTCGTGGAGGAGTTCCCGAGGACGTCGATCGACGTCTACATCGAGGTGCTGCAGGCGAACGCGGGCACCCGGTGCGCGGGCCTCGTCGCGGCCTCGGTCGCGCTCGCCGACGCGGGGATCCCGATGGTCGACCTCGTGCCGGCCGTCGCGGTCGGCAAGGTCGCCGATTCGATCGTCCTCGACCTCAAGAAGGAGGAGGACAACTACGGGTCCGCGGACCTCCCGATGGCCCTCGTCCCGCAGTCCGGGCGCCTCGTCCTCCTGCAGATGGAGGGGCACATGACCCGCGACGAGCTCCACCGGGCGCTCGACCTCGGCGTCGCCGGCTGCCGGAAGATCTACGACGTCATGCGCCAGGCGCTCCTCGACAAGTACCGGGCCGACGGACCGGCCCCGGGGGTCGCCGCATGAGCGAGGAGGTCGCCGCCGAGATCCTGACGACCCACATCCTCGACCTCGCCCGGTCGGGGCGCCGCCTCGACGGGCGGGGTCTCGACGACTACCGCAAGTCGAGCGTCGTGCCCGGCTTCGTCGCCTCGGCCGACGGCTCGGCCCTCGCCCGGATCGGCGAGACCGCCGTGCTCTGCGGCATCAAGCTCGAGCCGGGGAAGCCGTACCCGGACACCCCGAACGCCGGCACGCTCACGACCAACGCCGAGCTCGTGCCGCTCTCCTCGCCGATGTTCGAGCCGGGACCGCCCCACCCCCGCGCGATCGAGGTCTCGCGGGTCGTCGACCGGGCGATCCGGGCCGCGGAGACGATCGACCTCACCAAGCTCTGCGTGACCTCCGGCGAGAAGTGCTGGACCTGCTACGTCGACATGCATGTCCTCGACCACTCCGGGAACATCATCGACACGGCGAGCCTGGCCGCGCTCGGCGCGCTCGCCCACACCACGATGCCGAACGTGCGCTTCGGCGTCGCCGAGGCCGACGCCCCCCTCGCGATCCAGCACTACCCGGTCGAGTGCACGTTCGCCCGCCTTGGGGAGGCGATCGTCATCGACCCGAGCGTGGAGGAGGAGGGGGCGGCGAACGGCCGTCTCACGATCGCCACCGACGAGGCGGGGAACGTCGTCGCCATGCAGAAGGGGCTCATCGGGGCGTTCTCCCCCGATGACGTTAAATCGCTCGTCGACCGGGCGTTCCGCCACGGCGACCGGCAGCGCCGGCTCGCGAAGGACGCGTAGATGAGCAAGCGCACGAAGAAGGTCGGGAACACCGGCTGGATGGGTCCCCGCTACGGGATCCGCATCCGGCGCCGCGTGCTCGAGATCGACCGGGCCCGCCTCGCGGCGGCCGCCTGCCCCCACTGCTCGACGGTCACCGTCGAGCGCGTGGCGAGCGGCGTCTTCGAGTGCCAGCGCTGCCACACGAAGTTCGCGTCCGGGGCGTACCTGTTCAGCCCGCCCCCGCCGATCACCCGGTCGGAGAAGGACGAGCCGGTCCAGGGCTCGACCGGCCGCGGGGCCGCGTAGGGAGGGCCCGAATGTTCCGGTGCATCCGCTGCGGCGAGGCGCTCCCGAGCGACGCCAATCTGTTCGGGGTCCGCTGCGACAACTGCGGCGGGAAGATCTTCACCAAGGAGCACCCGAACGTCAAGAAGGTCCTGAAGGCCCGGTAGTCGCCCAAAGGTTCATCGTCGCGGGTCCCGGCCACCTCACCGGGCGAATGACCGAGCCGGCCGGCTATACTACCGTACCGGCCCCGGTCCCGACGGGGCCGGTACGGGTTCCGCGCCGCGCTCCTCGCGGTGTGCGCGGTCGGCGGCTCTTGGAGCGGGATCGTGTTCCTCTCCCTGCAGGAAACCTACGCCGGTCCGTGCAACGGCTGCGGTCCCCTCGGATCCCCCTCGCCGTCAGCGCCGCCACCGAGACCAATGGGAGCCGCCCGACGCCTTGGTTCAACGCCACGTTCTCGATCCAATTCGCCAGCTCGGGCTTCTCGGCGAATGGCCTCCGCCTCGAGCTCGAGAGCTCAAGCGGAACAGCCCTGGTCTATTCGAGCATCGCCCTGATCGACGTCAGCGGCTGTGCCGTGGCCTGTTACGTCGAGAGCGCGTGGCAGTCGGCCGCCCCCAATCGCCGGCGCTCCACGACATCACGACCTGCACGGACGGCCCGAACGCTACCTCGCTGATATCGAGCGGGGACCAGCTCATCGTGACCCGCCTAGCGCGTCTCCCGGGAGTCGGGGACATGCTCACCATCACGTACCCTTCGCAGCCCGGATTCGGGTCCGTTTCGGCGTTCATCCCGTAGACCTCGAGGTCGTCCCGGCCGAGCGGACCCCTCGGCAGGGGAGGCTACTCGGGCGCGGGGTGCCGATCCGAGGGCCAAAGGTTCTTGGCGGTCCACCCCGCCACCGGTACACGGGAGGTCCGGCATGGGGGCTCCGTCCGGAACGCAACGACCCTGGCCCCGGACGCGCGGGGGTCGTTGGGCGCTCATCGCCGCCTCGCTCTCGATCGGGGCCGCCCTGCGCTGGGGATCCACCTCTACTTCGCCGGGAATCCGTCACCGCGCCCGGGCCGATCGGGCGTATTTGGCTCACCCTCATTCACCGTTGGCTCGGGGAACGCCGTCACGGCGTACGTCGCCTCCGGCGAGGAGTACTTCCCGACCGAATTCGCCCTGCAGAGCTCCTCCTCCGGGGTCGAGGCGGATCGACTTGCGTTCCGTCTCGAGAACTCCACGGGCGTCCCCCTCCCGTTCGCCTTCATCGGCGTGGTCAACGCTTCTGGATGCTGGATCGACTACCTGGGCGGATACTCGGGGGAGTGGCAAACCGGAACCCCATCGATCTCGCCACCTGACTCGATCCCGTGCTCCCCGTCGCCGGGCCTCGCGTCCGTCTTGAACAGCGGGGACGAGTTCGTCCTCGTCACCGTCCACTCCGTCTCGGGTCAGGGCGATGTTCTGTCGATGGGGTTGACCGGGAACCCCGATGGCTCGGCCTCCGTGCCGATCGCCTAACCCTTCCTGCCCCCGAGATGCCCTCCCCTCGGGAGGGCCATCCCGAACCATCGGCACGGGTCGGCGACGGTCCGCCATCCTGCTCCCATCGAGGCGTTCGAACCCCGGGGGTAGCTCCTGCGGCCATCGCGGGCATCCGATTCGGAAGCTATTTCGGGTCGGACCCGAATGCATGAGACGAGGAGGACCAGGTCGAGATGCCCGTCTCGGCGGACCCTCGGTGACGGGGGCACGGAGCCGGCCCCGCGGAGTGCGGTTCTGGGCCCTCGTGGGGGCTCTCGTCGCGGCCGGGGCCCTCACCGTCGGAGGGATCGCGATCTTCCAGTGGTCGCAACTGGGCGGGACCTACCCTGAACTCTGTTCATGCCCCGCCCAGTTGATCGGGATGCCGGTCGGCGGGGGCTTTGCTGGCCCGACATATTCGATCGGCAACGTGACCTACGTGACGACCGAATTCTACATCCTGGCGACGCCGGAGAAGCCGTACACGCCCGCCTCCTCCGTGGACCTCCGCGTCCGGCTCGTCAACTCGACCGGCGCCTCGCTCCCGTTCGCGGCGGTCGGGACCGTAAATGCCACGGGGTGTTGGTTGGGCTACGAGGTCGAGCCGGGGGAGGCATGGACGGCCGGTGAGCCGCCGACCGCCTCCCCGAGCGCCAGGTCGTGCGGCGGGTCGCTCGGACCGGGCACCATCCTTACGACCTCGGACGAATTCTTCCTGATCACCACCTCCCGATACGCAGAGTACGTGGATAGCCTCATGATCACCGACACCGGGACGTCCCCCGGGTGGTCCGAGGACGCCTAGAGGCTTGGGGCGAGGACGGGAATCGGGCTCGGGCGGCCGGAGGGAAAGGGAGTCAGGTCCCTCCCTCGACCGACCCGCGCCTGTCCAGCGCCCCAGCTTGAGTTCGGTCACCAGCGGATCGGTCGATCCCGGGAGCGGGGAGCCGCTTCGCCTCGGGGCCACGGGCCCGTACGAGCTTCGCCCCTATCGCGTGACCGCTCGCGTGATGCCCGGCGGTTCGAGGCACGGTCTCGGCCCCCGTGGTCGTCGGGAACGTGCGGGGAGCCGATCCGTCGCACCCCGGCGCGGTCGATCCATGCGACGAGGCGCTCCCAAACGACGCCAATTTGTTCGGGGTCCGCGGCGACCGCTGCGGCGGGAGGAGCTTCACCAAGGAGCCCCCGGTCGTCGAGACGCTCCCGAAGGTCCGCGGAGCGGCGCAAAGGTTCTTGGGCGCCGGGCCACCTCTCCCCGGGGGGAATGGTCCGACTTGGCGCGGTCGAGCGAGCCGAGGCGTCGATGGCCCCGGAGCCGTCGGGGCGAGTGGGGACTCATCGCCGCATCGATCGGGATCGGCGCGAGCCTCGCGCTTGGGCTGATCGGATTGTTGTCCGTCCTGGTCGTTCCGACGGTCCCGACGTGCGGCTGCCCGGAGTACGGTGCCATCGCCGTAAGTTCTGGGGAAGAGCAGAGCCGATACGTCTCGGGGAACCAGGCGTTCTTTCCGACCGCGTTCAGCGTGCAGTCGGTTTCGAGCAGCCTATCGGCCGGTCAGCTGGCGTTCACCCTCGACAACTCCGGGGGCCAAGTGGTTCCTTTCGACTTCGTTGGCGTCATCGACATCTCGGGATGCTGGGTCGGGTACTACTCCGGCTCGACGGACGGGTGGCAGTCGGGCCCGCCCGCGATGTCCCCGAGCGGCTCGACCTCGTGCGGTCCATCGCCGGGGCTCGCCTCGCAGTTGGACAGCGGGGACCAGTTCTTCCTGGTCACCTCCCAGTCCGTATCGGCCCAGGGCTACTCCCTTCTCGTACAGATGCCCGGGCCGAACGGAGGCACGACCTCCGCCCCCATACCTTAGTCCGCCCGATCGTGGGGACGGATCCCCTCGAGCCAACCGTCTGTCGGATTCGGCGTGGGACCGTTCCGAACGACGTGCCGACCGTTCGAGGCGGCTACCAGCGGATCGGCCGGTCCGTCGAAGAGGCGAGCACCTGGGTCCTAATCCCCCGGTCTCTCAACAGCGCCTCGTAGCGCTCGGCCGGTTGGACGGTGTGGACCGGTACGATCCGGCGCGGATTCACCCGGGAGATCAGTTCGACGAGCTCCGCCTCGGTCGCGTGGCCGCTCGCATGGTGACCGGCATCCTCGGGCTGCTCGAAGGAAAGCTCCGGCGCTCCGTCCTTCCCCGCAATGTACTGGAACCCGATCCGGCGCATGCCGGCCCAATCGATCCATGCGCCGAGCCGTTGAAAGTCGAACTCCTGCTCCTCGCCGTGGGCCTCGCTCGAGGAGTAGAGCCAGAGACCGCCCTCGGTCGCCCCCTCCTTCTTGAGGTCGACGAGGTCGTTGCAGTCGAAGAAGCTGAAACAGAGGATGAAACGGCCTGGGGACCGGGCGATGTCGTGCGGGTTGAGGAAGGCATCGCTGTGACGCCGAAGGACCCCGGCGAGCCAGGGGCGCGGAGCGCCGGTCGATGGCTCCTCGAGGATCCGCATCCCGCCGGGCCCCAGGTCGACCTCGATCGACGGGTCGACGGTGTGGAGCATGTGGAGCAGGAAGGCGTCCTTCGGGACGAGAACCAGCTGACGGCCGGTGACGGAGGCGATACGGCGAAACCGGCGCAGCCGCTCCACGTTCCGGGGTCCGAAGTCGGCGACGACGAGACGCCCCGCCTCGGCTTCGACGTCCGCGCGGCACCGTTCTTCGACCTCGTCCTCGCTGGTCCGTGGCTGCGGCTTCTCATCTCCAGGGCGTCGAAGCCGGGTGCCCTCGACGATGAGGACCTCCGGGTGGCGTGACTCGAGGAGTTTCACGAACGCCTCCGTCTCGGCTCCCCGCGATCCGTGGAACCTCAGGTCGCCCGTGTACGCCACCGGTCCGCCGTCCACCTCGAGGAGGAAGCCGCTGGCCCCGTACACCGAGTGGTCGACCTCGTGGGCCGTGACCCGAATCTCCCCGATCGCTGAGCTGGCGCGGGTCGGCTCGAGCGCCTCGTACTCGGTCCTCCCGCCGTAGGGCGAACGGAGCAACTCCTCCCGGAGGCCGCTCGGAAGGTCCCCGAGGAGCTGGAACGGACGAGCGCGCTTCGGCGCCTCGCGGTCCGACTCGAGCCGGCGTCCCGAGAGCGAGTCGCCGGGACGGGCCCCGTCGTCCGCCGGGGCCCTCAGGCCGTAGTAGGTCACCTCGGTCGGGAGCTCCGAGGCCCCTCCCTCCTGCCAGGCGCGCAGGAGCGCGAGGGTCATCGGGGAGGCGACGACCGGGATGGCCGGGTCGAGGAACGCGATCGCACCGCAATGGTCGAGGTGGCCGTGGGTGAGCAGGACGGCCGTCGGCCGCTCCCCGTCCCATCCCTCGTCGAGCTCGGGGTAGTCGTAGGGAGGAAAGAGGTCGCGGCGGTACCACCCTTTTCGCCGAGGCAGGAGGCCGAGCTCGAGGTAATCGGTGAGTCCGCGCGAGGAGCGGGGCTTGAGGTACTCCTCGTAGTAGCGGCTCATCGTCTGGAAGTTCGTCCCGAAATCGAGGAGGAGCCGGCTCCCCCCGTTCTCGAGGAGGAGCTTCGTCCCGCCGATCGACCGGGCCCCGTCGAGAACGGTGAGCTGCGTGGGTCCGCCCATCACCCCTCGACCTCCCCGGAACGGCTCCGGGAGCCGCCACCGTCCCGTCGGATAAGCGCCTTTCCCGGGCCGGCGCTCCGGGCCCCCGCCTTTTTACGGGAGGCCCCCACTCCGCGGGGTCGTGCCGGTCGAGCGGTGCCCGAGCGGGGTCGCGTCGGTGGACGCGCTGCTCGGCGGGGGGTTCGAGTCGGACGGCCTCACCGAGCTCTACGGCGAAGGGGGGAGCGGGAAGACGCTCCTGTGCCTCGAGACCGCGGTCCGGGTCGCCGCCGCGGGCCGGTGGGTGGTCTATATCGACACCGAGGGGGTGAGCGTCGACCGCCTGGAGGCGATGGCGGGGGAGCGCCTCCCCGAGCTCCTGGGGCGAATGCTGTTCTCCACCCCGAAGAACCTCGAGGAACAGTCCCGGGCGGTCGAGACGGCCGGCGCCCTCGCGCGGGAGGGACGTCGTCCGGTCGGTCTCCTCGTGCTCGACTCGGCGACGTTCTACTACCGCCTCTCCCTCTCGAGCCCCGAGGAGGACCAAGGGCGCCTGACACTAGTCCGGGAACTCGGGGGCCTGATGGCCGCGGCGCGCGAGGCTCGGGCGCCGGTCCTCTTCACGAACCAGGTCTGGAGGCGCCCTAGCGACGGCTCCCTCGAGCCTCTTGGAGGCTCCTTCGTCAACCACGCGGCGAAGACGATCCTCCGCCTCGACCGCCTCGGCGGGGCCCGACGGCGCGCGGTGCTCGTGAAGCACCGGGCCCTCGAGGAAGGGTCGGCCGAGTTCCGGATCACCCGCACTGGCCTATCGAGCGAGCCGTAGCGGGCCCGAACGGGGCCGTCGGTGGACGTCCCCGGTCAGGGCGCGGCGGGGTCGGCGACCGGTGGGTTCGGTTCGCCGACGTGGGCGAGGAACCCGGGCCGCTGCGAGGCGCGCCATGAAGCGACGTGGAGGACCCGGTGACGCCCCCAGGACCCTGGGACGGTGGAGTTGCCGCGTTCCGCGCGGATCTGCTCGACGATCGATCGGTGCACGTCCTCGGGGACGTTGACCGAGCTCGCGAACGCCCGCTGGTCGATCCAGGCTCGGGCCCGCTCCGGGTCGATCGGCTGGCTCACCTCGACCCGGGACTCCGTGTCGGGGGGGCAGGCCCGGACGAGCCGCGCGCCGTTCTGCCAGTACCGGGGTCGCGGCGGCAGTGGGTATCCCCGCTCGGCCGCGAGCTCGCGGTAGCGCCGCCGGAACCCCTCGCGCCGTCCCCGTTCTTCGCCGCCGTGGTCCGGGAATACGGCGACGACCCGGTCCTGGGTGACCCGGGTGAGCTCGGCGAGGGCGGCGAAAGGGTCGGGGAGGAGCTGCAGTACGTGGACGATCAGGGCCGCATCGAAGCTCCCGTCCGGGAACGGGAGGCGCAGGAGGTTCGCCCGAAGGAGCCGGTCGAGGCCCTTCTGCCGGGCCCGTCGGAGCATCTCGGTGGAGATGTCCACCCCGGTCATCGAGAGGCCGCGCGAGGAGAGCGGGACCGAGTAGCGTCCAGTACCGACCCCGGCCTCGAGGATGCGCCTCTCCCCACCGAGGGCCGCCGCGACGGCGCTCAGCTCCTCCTCGCTGGGGGGCTGGCGGGTCGCGTCGTACACCGGGGCCACCACGTCGAATTCGGCCATGGCACCCGCCGAGTCCAGCGAGCCTATTTTACAAACGGTACGGGCGAGGAGCCGCGGGGACCGGCGATGGCCATGGGCCCGTCACCCCCCTTCGGCGCCCGCTCGATTTAAGCGGGAGCCCGGGCTGACCCGGGCCGAGCGGGGGTCCGGGCGATGCCGAAGATCACCGAGGCGACGCCGATCGACGTCGCGGACGTGCCGACGCCGATCGGCACCTTCCGCATCGTCTACCAGGGCCCCACGGTGCGGCTCGTCGACCTCCTAGAGCGCGGGATCGCTCAGTCCGACCCTCCCGGCGGGGCGATCCGCCGTCGTCCCCCGTTCCCGAAGGGAAGCCCCCCATCGGAACTCGCCCAGTACTTCCGCCGAGAGCGCGACGCGTTCGACGTGAAGGCCGACCCGTTCGAGGGGACCGAGTTCGACCGCCGGATTTGGAAGACCCTCCTCGAGGTGCCCACCGGGGCCACGATCACCTACGCGGCGCTCGCCCGCCGCTCGGGGGTCCCCGGGGCCGCCCGCGCGGTCGGGGGCGCCATGCGCCGCAACCCGATCCCGATCGTCATCCCCTGCCACCGGGTCGTGGGGAGCGGCGGCTCGCTCACCGGCTACGGGCTCGGACTATGGCGGAAGCGATGGCTCCTCGATCGGGAAGGCGCCTGGCCGATCCGCGCCCGGAGCGCCGAAGGACCGAGGGGGTCGACCCACCAGAGGACGCTCGACCAGCTGACCGAAGCTACTACCCAGCGTAGTAACTCGCGTCGTACGGTTCCGGCTTGAGCCCCCGGCGCTGGCGGACCTCGGCGACGACCGGGGTCTGGAGCTCGGTCGGGAGGACCTCGAAGCCCAACGACTCCGTCGCCCACAGCACCTTGCCCGCCGTCGCGCTGCGGATGTCGGAGGCGAAGCCGAACATCTCGGCGACCGGCACCTTGGCGACCACGGTCTGCAGGTCCCCGACGCTCGTCATGTCGAGGATCTCGCCCCGTCGCCGCTGCATCTCGCGCGTCGCCCCGGAGAGAACCTCCTGGGGGACGTTCACGGTGACCTTCTGGAGCGGCTCGAGGAGGACCCGGCCGGCGAGGCACATCGCCCCGTAGATCCCCGAGCGGGCGGCGGGGATCGATTGCGCCGGGCCCCGGTGGATCGAGTCCTCGTGGAGCTTCGCGTCGACGAGGCGGACCTTGAGCCCGTAGACCTTCTCGTTCGCGAGGGGCCCGCGGTTCATCGCCTCCTTGAAGGCGTCGATCACCAGGTCCATCGTCTCGTTCAGGTACTGGAGCCCCTTCGTCACGTCGAAGAGGATGTTCGTCCCCTCGACGGCGGTGAGCCCGCGTCCCTCGTCGCGGTCGATGCCGAGCTCGGCGAGCTTGGCGACCATGGTCTTGAGGTCCTTGAACGACTTCCCCTGGGGGATCTCGCCCTCCTTGATGGCGGTGACCACCGCCGCGGGGAGCGCCTCGACCTCGAAGTAGAACTTGTTGTGCTTGTTCGGGCTCTTCCCCTCGAACGGCCCCCCGGGCCCCTTCACGGTCTCCCGGTAGACGACGATCGGCTTCGACGCCTCGATCTCGACCTTGTAGTCGTTGACGATCCGGAACTGCGTGATCTCGAGGTGGAGCTCGCCCATCCCCGAGAGGAGGTGCTCCCCGGTTTCGGGGTTGATCTCGACCTTGAGGCTCGCGTCCTCCTTCCCGACCTTGCGCATCGTCTCGATGAGCTTCGGCAGGTCGCCCATGTGCTTCGGCTCGATCGCGACGGTCACGACCGGCTCGGAGACGTGGCGGATCTCCTCGAACGGGATCATCTCGGGGACGTTCGTCATCGTGGTCCCGGCGAAGGCATCGGAGAGCCCGATCACCGCGGCGATGTTCCCGGCGGTGACCTCCTCGACCATGAGCCGCTCCGGGCCCATGAACAGAGAGACGTGCTGGACGCGGTTCTTGGCCTTGGTCCCGGCCACCTGGAGCTCCATCCCCTTCGAGAGCTTCCCGGAGAAGAGCCGCCCGGTGGCGATCTCCCCGGCGTTCGGGTCCATCGTGATGTCGGTGACCATGAACGTCGTGGGACCGCTCGCGTCGGTGCCGACCATCGCCTTCCCGACGGCGCTCGTGGCGTCGCCCCGCCAGATGTTCGGGATCCGGTAGCGCTGCGCCGTCGACGGGGACGGGAGGTGCTTCACCACCATGTCGAAGACCACGTCGTTGATCCGGGCCTTCAGGGCGATCTCCTTGGAGCGCCCCGTCGAGACGTAGTCGAAGATGTCCTTGAACTTCACCCCGGTCTTGTTCATGTACGGGACGCTGATCGCCCAGTTCTCGTAGCCGGAGCCGAAGGCGACCGAGCCGTCCCGGGGGTCGACCGACCATTCGTCGACGAACTCCTCCGGGGCCATGCGTCGGATGAGCTCGTTGACCTCCGCGATGATCGTCGTGAACCGCTTCTGCATCGAGTCGGCGGTGAGCTTGAGCTCCTTGATCGCGCGGTCGACCTTGTTGATGAAGAGGACCGGCTTGACCTTCTCGCGCAGCGCCTGCCGGAGCACGGTCTCCGTCTGGGCCATGACCCCCTCGACGGCGCACACGACGACGACCGCGCCGTCGACCGCCCGCATCGCGCGGGTGACGTCCCCGCCGAAGTCGACGTGGCCGGGGGTGTCGATGAGGTTGATCAGGTGCGACTGGCCCTCGTACTCGTGGACGATCGTCACGTCCGCGTTGTTGATCGTGAGGAGGCGCGCCTGCTCCTGCTCGTCGAAGTTCAGGTAGAGCTGCTTGCCCGCGAGCTCGTTCGAGATCATCCCGGCCGCGGCGAGGAGGTTGTCGGAGAGCGTCGTCTTCCCGTGGTGGATGTGGGCGACGATCCCGATGTTGCGGATCCGGTCGAGCTCGTGCATCATGTCGGGGATCGCCTTGGCGAGCTCCGCGCGGATGTGCGTCATGACCGGACCTTCTCCCCTCGGGGCGCGCGCCTACCGGGCCGATTGGGCGACGCGCTCGACCTCGTCCTTGCGGCCGACCGCGAAGCTCGTCGGGTCGCCCTTCGCCGCGAGGGCAATCTCGCTCGCGAGGCAGCTCTCGATCGGCTTCGTCGACTTGTGCGAGGCCGTGATCGCGCCGAGCACGAGGTTGCGGATCGCCACGTTCACCCGCCGGGCCGGCGAGGCGTCGACCGCCCGGGGGACCGAGATGCCGCCGAACTGAAGGCGCGTGACCTCCTCCCGGGGCGCGGCGTTCTCTACCGCGTTCACGAGGAGCTGGAGCGGGTTCTGCTTCTCGCTCTTCGCGAGCTCATCGAAGGCGAGGCGGATCGTCCGCAGCGCCTTCGACTTCTTGCCGGTGAACTTCCCGCCCTTCATGAGCTGGTTCGCGACCCGCTCGACGAGGTGCATGTGGGTCTTCATGAACGGCCGACCGGAGAACTTCCCCTCCGAGTGCGGCGCGTAGACCGGGTGGAGGTAGAGGTAGGGCTGGATCCCCGGGTCGTGGACCTCGATCCCCTCGAACGGGTACTTCCCGAAGAGCGGGGGGAGCGGGAACGGCGGCGGGGGCGGCGGCACGGGCCGCACGACCGTGATCGTCTCCCCCTCGTCCGTGTTCTCCGGGGGAGGGCGGAGCGGCGAATCCGGGTGTCCGCTCATCGCTGCGGCTTCTCCTTGCGGCCCCGGACGAGCTCGTCGAGCGACACGCCGTTCACCTGGATCACCTTGTAGCGGACCCCCGGGATGTCCCCGTAGGACCGGCCCATTCGGCCCCCGATCCCCTCGACCAGAACCTCGTCGTGCTCATCGATGAAGTTGATGGCGCCGTCGCCCACTGCGAAGGCGGTGATCTGTCGTCCGTTCTTGATGAGCTGGACCTTGATGCACTTGCGGATCGCCGAGTTCGGCTGCTTCGCCTCGACCCCGACCTTCTCGATGACGATTCCCCGGCCCTGCGGCGCGCCCTCGAGCGGGTCGGACCGCTCCTTGAGGTGAAGGGTGCGGCGCTTGTAGTACCGGTCCGACCACCGGTGGCGTTGCCGCAGGCTCTGCAGCTTGCCGGCGGTGTAGATTCCTGACGGGGGCGCCATGGCAACCGGAGGGGCCGAGCCACCGGGCTACCCTATTTAAGAGTGGCCGGCGGCTGGGCTCTCCGACGGCGAGATTCGCCCTTTCCGGCACCGCGACCCCTTGCTGTGGGCTCCGCAGTCCCAAGTACCATGAGCCACTCCACCGGTTGGTCATGGACGAACTGGTCGAGGTGTCGACCGCCAGGGAGCCCCCCCGGGTCGAGGGGCTGCGCGCCCTCGCGCAGGAGATCGCGGACTGCACTCGCTGCCCGCTTCACCGGACCCGTAGTCAGGTGGTCATCTACCGGGGCGGGGAGCGACCCCGGGTCGTCTTCGTGGGGGAGGCGCCGGGTGCCTCCGAGGACCTCGCGGGTCTCCCGTTCGTGGGCCGCTCTGGGCGCCGTCTCGACGCCGCGATCGCGCAGGTCGGGCTCGGGGTCGGGGAGTACGGCATCCTCAACGTGGTGAAGTGCCGCCCGCCATCGAACCGGTTCGATCGGGCCGCGGCCGAAGCGTGCCGGCCCTTCCTCGACCGTCAGCTCGCGCTCCTCCGCCCCGAGCTCATCGTCTCGCTGGGTGCGCAGGCCCTTTCGACCCTCGACCCGACCGCGCCCCCGGTCACTCAGGCGGCCGGGTCCGTCCGCCTCGGGGGCCCGGTTCCGCTCTTTCCCCTCCTCCACCCGGCGGCGGCGATGCACGCCCCTCGGCTCAAGGAGCGGTGGGCCACCGATGTCGAGCGGCTCAGGGCGTTCCTCGCCGAGGGCGCCGCCTGACCGGTCTTATACCGAAGCGCGCGTCCCCGGGCCATGGAGACGTTCGAGCTGTTCCTCTTGGGGGGCACGTACGTTTCCGTCGGCGACCAGGAGGTTGCCCTCGAGCTGTACGGCCGGAGCCGGAACGGGGAGGCGATCGTCGCCAGGTACTACGGCTTCCGCCCGTACTTCGACCTCGTCGAACCGTCTCCGGAGACGCGGGAGCGGCTCAAGAACGACCCCGAGAAGTTCGAGCTCCAGGAGCGGACGACATTCCTCGACGGCGCGGAGCATGCCGTCGTGCGGGTCTATGCCCGGCTGCCGTTCCGAGTCCCGGAGTACCGCGAGCGGTACAAGGGCCCGGGCGAGCACAGCGTGCTCGCGGCGGACATCCCGTTCTTTCACCGCTTCCTCTACGACAAGGGACTCGGGCTGACCGTCCGCTTCGACGCGGAGCCGGAGTCCGCCGAGGCGGAGGAGCGCTACACGGGTGCTCGGGTCGTCCGCGTGGTGCGCGAAGCGGGGAAGGACATCGCGCCGGCGGAGCCGTTCCGGCCCGCGCTCACGACGCTCTCCTTCGACATCGAAAACGCGATCCGGGAGCGCACGATCTTCACGATCTGCGGCGTCGTCCACCGGGCGGACGGGGAACGTCGGACCTTCCGGCTCCACGGGAAGGAGTCGGAGATCCTCGCACGGTTCGCCGAGACGATCCGCGACGAGGACCCGGACGTGATCACCGGCTACAACATCGGCGGGTACGACATCCCCCTGCTCGAAGAGCGGGCGAAGGCCCTCGGGGTCGACCTCCTCGTCGGCCGGGACCGCGGGCCGTTCCGCGAGGCAGGGGACCGACTCTGGCGGCTCTCGGGCCGTGTGGTGGCGGACGCGTGGTGGTCGGTGCGGAAGGACCTGCGGCCGAAGCAGGAATCGCTCCAGTTCGTCGCCCGGACCTTCCTCGGGGACCAGAAGCTCGACGTCGACCGGCGCAACATCGAGGCCGAATGGGCGAAGGACCCCGAGCGGGTCCTCGAGTACTGCGAGCACGACGCGGACCTCGCCCTGCGGATCCTCGAGAAGCTGCGGGTCGTCGACAAGGCGGCCGACCTCGCCACGGTCGCCCACCTGCCGCTCGACGAGGGGCTCAACGGGCGGACCTCGCAGTTCATCGACGCGATGCTGATCCCCCGGGCGGACCGGCTCGGCGTGGGGGTCCCGATGAACCACCGTGCCCGGCGGGAGAACCCGATCGAGGGCGGGTACGTCCACACGATCAAGCCGGGGATCTACCGGTGGTGGTCGTGCTCGACTTCAAGTCGATGTACCCGTCGATCATCATCTCGAAGAACCTCTGCTTCACGACCCTCTCTCCCGCCGGCACGACCGTGAGCCCGTCCGGGGCGCGGTTCCTCGCCCCGGAGGTCCGGCGCGGCGTCATCCCGGCAATCCTCGCGGAGCTCCTCGCCGAGCGGGACCAGCTCCGCCGCCGGATGGCCAGCGCACCGACGCCGGGCGAGCGGGAGTACTACGACGGGCTCCAGAGCGCCGTCAAAATCCTGATGAACTCCTTCTACGGGGTCCTCGCCTCGGCGTTCTACCGCTTCACGGACAAGCAGATCGGCGCGGCGATCACGTCGTTCGCCCGGGAGGCGATCACCTCGATCATCCGCGCCCTCGAGGCCGACGGCTACGAGGTCGTCTACTCCGACACGGACAGCGTCTTCGTCCGCGCCCCGGAGGCCTCGCTCGAGAAGGCGCGGGCGTTCGGCGAGCAGGTCTCGAAGCGGTTCACGGAGAAGGGGGTCCAGTTCGAGTTCCAATCGATCTACGAGTCGCTCTTCAGCCACGGGGCGAAGAAGCGCTACGTCGGCCGGACCGTCT
>JASHSI010000122.1 GCA_030040915.1 Thermoplasmata archaeon
CCTGCAAGTAGACCTCCCCGTCGACGACGGAGCCGCCGGTGGCGAGGCGGTTCTTCAGGGAGCGGGTGACCTCCTCGAGGTCGACCCCCGGCGGGAAACCGCTGATCACGGTCGCCGGTTTGTTGTACCGGCGCGGCTCCGCCCGCACCCGGATGCGGGCGCTCTCACGGTCGAGGGCGCTCAGAATCTCGTCGAACTCGTTGTTTCCCATGGTACGCTAAGGCCGCCCCCGATCGATCGGACGGGGGGAGGACGGGGAGGTTCGGACGGCGCACCGCCTGGGACCGGGGGCGGCCGCCTGGGCACGTCGGGCTGGGATCGGGGCCTCCACCGCCCCGTTCCAAGCCAGTGGGCCGTTTGAACCTTGCGAGCGGTCGGGGGGGACGGGAACGGGCCCGGTTCACGGTCACCTACGCCTCCCTCCACCGGTAGAGCTTGAGGGCGATCGCGGTCCCGGCGGCCGCCGAAACGACCAGGAGGAGCGCGTCGAAGGCCATCGTTCCGAGCGACGCTGGCTCGAGGCCGAGGGCCCCCTGGACGAGGAGGGCGGCGTACGTCGTCGGGAGGAAGTGGGCCGCCGAACGCCAGACCGGAGGGAGGTAGGAGAGCGGGTAGTACAGCGGCGCCATCATGCCGAGGGTCGTGAACAGGAGGTTCCCGACCGGCCAGATCTCCCGCTGGCTCGTGAGCCGGCTCGAGATCGCGATGCCGATCGACGAGAAGAGGAGCCAGAGGATGGCGATCACCGCGGCGAGGACCGCCCACGCGAAGAGCGGGATCGGCGGCGCCACGACGACGAGCAGGACGGAGAGGACCACGAGGGCGGGGAGCGCCGGGATGAGGTTCGACAGGGCGATCCCGAGGAGGTAGCGGACCTTGCCGAGCGGCGAGGCCACGAACAGGTCCTGCAGGGCCGCCTCGATCCGCCACGTGGCGGAGTCGCCGAGCACCCAGCTCCCGATGTTCTGGGTGGTGAACAGCATCGCGCCCACCACCTCGAGCGGGAAGAGGCCGTGCGGGGCGATCAGGCGGAGGAAGGTGAGGAAGATGAACGGCAGGAGGATCGGCGCGACCGCGGCCGCCGGGTTCCGGCTGATCCAGTGCCAGCCGATGATGAGGAATGCCGGGACGAGCCGCCCGCTCGACGGGGCCGTGGGGCGCGGGGCCGACGGACTCATCGCCATCATCCCTCCCGGGCCGACCTCCGGGCCCACACGACGGCGAGCGCGAACATCGACCCGGCCTCGACCGCGAGCGCGATGGCCGCCAGGGCGAACTCCGAGGGAGAGAGCACGTTCGCGCGCAGCGTCGACTGTACGAGCGCGGCCGCCGCGCTCGGCGGAATGAGGAGGGCCAAGGTCCTCAGGGAGCCGCTGAGGAGTCCGATCGGGTAGAAGACCGGGGGGAGCACCCCGAAGAGATTGTAGAACAGCGTGGCGTACGGCCAGATCGCCCGCATGTCCCGGAACAGCGTCGAGACGACGTAGCCGACCGACGAAGCGAACAGCCACACGCCCGCCCCGGCGAGGAGGAGGAGGAGCGCCGTCGTCGGGGCGAGCCCGACGAGGACGATCGTGGCGCCGACGAGGAAGAAGATCGGCAGAAGGTAGGCGACGAGCACGCCGATGGAGAGCCCGAGGAAGTACGCCTCGGGGGCGAGCGGCGAGGCGAGGTAGAGCTCGTTGAGCTTGTGGTCGATCCGGATGAACGCCGCCTCGTTCTGGACCCTCTGGCCGAGCGCGAACACCGAGAAGAGGACCGAGCCCAGGAGGGCGACGTCGAGGAGGCTCGGCGCGAGGATGCGGACGAAGAGGAGGAGGATCGCCTGGACGACCAAGCTCGTCCCGATGGAAAGGTACTCGTGGGCCTGGACGTAGAACTCGGTGTAGGAGAACGCCCGGAGGCCCCGGAACGCGACCGCGCCCGCCAACGCCTACGACTCCTCGTCGATCGACCGGCCCACCACGCGCAGGAACGCCTCCTCGAGCGTCACCGGGCCCACGGCCGCGGTGACCTGTTGCCGGAGCGCGAAGGAGAGCAGCTCGGGGAGCCGCTCCGGCGTGGTGACGACGTGCAGGGCGCCGGTCTCGGGGTAGGCTCGGCCGAACGACCCGAACGCCTCCGGGGTCGCGGCCGGCCCCGTGAGCGTCACCCGGAGGGACCCGCCCGTGCTCCGCTTGAGGCCCTCGGACGTCCCGTCGACGAGCACTCGGCCCCGCTCGACGATGTACAAGCGATCGGAGAGCGCCTCCGCCTCGTCGAGGTAGTGGGTCGTGAGGAGGATGGTCGAACCCTTCCGGGTCAGCGAGCGCAGCGAGGCCCAGACGCCCCGACGGGCGAACGGGTCCATCCCGATCGTCGGCTCATCGAGGAAGAGGAGCGGCGCCTCGGTCGCGATCACGGTCGCGACCATCGTCCGTTGGCGCTGGCCACCCGAGAGCGTCACGGAGAGCCGGTCGGCGACCTCGGTGAGCTCCATCTGGCCGAGCGCCTCGTCGGTCCGTCGGCGCGCCTCGGCCCGCGCGAACCCCCGGGTGAGGAGGTAGGTGTAGACCTGTTCGCGTGGGGTCAGGTGGAAGAACGGCTTCCCCTCCTGCGGGACCACGGCGATCAGGGGCCGGACCTCGCCGGGCGTGCGGTCGACGTCGTGGCCGAACACCTCCACGTGGCCGGAGGTCGGGGCGAGGAGGGTGGAGGCGATCTTGAGGAACGTCGTCTTGCCCGCCCCGTTGCGGCCGAGGAGCGCGACGCGCTCGCCGGAGCGCACCTCGAGGGAGACCCCCGAGAGCGCCGTCACCTCGGGCGCGCCGCGCCGGTGGTAGATCTTGCGCACCTCGTGCGCCGAGACCGCGGGCTCCGCCATAGGGTAGGGGGCGCCCACCCGGGGGGCCCTATTTACGGTGCCCCGGGGGCGGCGCGGCCGGGAACGAACGGGAGGGGCGCCGTCAGTGGCCGCACCCGCAGCCGCCGCCGTTCGCCTCGTTCGAGCCGCACGAGCCGCAGCCCCCGGCCCGCCCGGCCTCGTCCGGCTCGGGGAGCGTCGGGTTGGTGATCCTGAAGCCGGACTCTTGGAGCCCCTCGACGTAGTCGATGACCGCGCCGTCGACGAGCGGCACGCTCGCCGGATCGACGACCAGCGAGAAGCCGTCGACCGGGATCACGCGGTCGTCCCCGCGGGCCTTGGCGAACGCCATCCCGAACTCGACCGCGCCCGCCCCGCCTCCACAGCACCCCTTCCCGCCCGCCTGGGCGTAGACGCGGACGCCGATCTCGGGCCTTTGGCCGGCGATCAGGCGGCGCACCTGCTCGACCGCCGCGGGCCGGACCTCGACGTGCGGGGACACGACGCTCGCCATCACCGGTTCTACTCCTCCCGGCCGTTTAAGGGGAATGTCGCTCGCGCGGTGACGAAACCTTCGGGCGAGGCGTGCTAACGAGGGGCTCGGGGCGCGTTCACTTCCGGGGTGGTCCCGTCTCGGGCGCGTCCGGGGCCTTCCCCGGCCTCGCCCACTCCTCCTCGAGCGGGACGAGCGCGGCTGCCCCGCGTGGTGGCATGTCGTTCACCGGTCGCGACTCCTTCCTCCAACAGAACCGGGAGAGGAAGCGCGTGAGCCACCTGGGGAGCCCCATCGAGGAGACCACGAGGTCGACATCATCCTTCGCGAGCTCGCCGACGGCCGCCAGGACGAGCAGATAGACCGCGAACCCGACGAGGATCCCGGCCGCGAGCTGGTAGTAGCGGTTGATGGGGAGGAGGGTGTTGAGGCGGGAGATCGCGAAGAAGCTCGCCGCGGAGCTCAACGTGACCCACCCGAGCGACCGCACCTGTACCCGCACGCCGAGGAGCGTGTAGAGGAAGTACAGGTTGAGCCCGAACGCGCCGACGCTGGAGGCGAGGACGGCGAGGGCGGCGCCGTTGATGCCGGTCGCCCAACCGGGCACGAACGCCGCGAGGGCTCCGGGCGGATGGATGAAGACGATGCAGAACACGACCAGGCAGGTGACCTGGAGGGAGGTGATGTACAGCTCGAGGCGGGTCCGCCCGATCGACGTCATCGTCGTGGCGATCAGCTGCGAGAGCGCGGCCGGCACGGCCGAACCGGCGAGGATCGCCAGGGCGGTGGCCCCGCCGAGGTAATTGAGCCCGTAGACGACGTTGATGACGTTCACTCGGTAGATGGCGAGCGCGATCACCCCGGGGATGACGAGGAAGGCCGTGAGCCGGAGCGTTTGCCACGTCCTCGACCGGATCGACTGGAACGCCTCCGACTTGTGGAGGCTCGACATATGGGGGAAGAGCGGGACGGAGATCGCCGCGGGGAGGGCGAGGATCAGGACCCGGAAGGCGTTCGCCGCCGTGAATACGTTGTACTTCTGGGCGCCGAGGATCGGGATTACGATCAGGCTGATGAGGTTCCCGGACAAGTAGAGCAGGACCATGCTGCCCATCAGCGGCCAGGACCAACGGAACAGCTTCGTCGCCAACGGGCGGGCGAACCGGCCGCGGTAGCGGAGGAGGGACGGGATCGAAACGAGGCTCGAGGCGACCGCGCCCAGAAGATACCCGATGGTGATCGACCACAACGTGGCGGTCGGCGTGAGGGTCCCGCCGTCCTTCATCCGGGCGAGCTGGAGCGCCACGACCGTGAGGACGGACGCCCGAACGATCGCCTCGACGAGCTGGGGGAAGATCCCGCGGGCGGCGTCGCCCAGGCTCGTCCAGAGGTTCTGATAGACGGTCGACGTCGACCATAGGATCGGGAGGAGCATCCAGACCGCGACGAGCGGCAGGACGGACAACGCCGGGATCCCGAACTCCGGCGCGAGGAGGTAGAGGAGGAGCCCGGCGAACGAGACCATCCCCACGCGGATCATGAGGTAGGTCGTGGTCGCGTTCCCCGGCGGCTCCCCTCGGGAAACGAAGAACGTGTACGACGAGCCGATCCGCAGGTCGCCCAGGTTCGTGATCGTGGTGGCGACGAGAAGGAGGATCTGGATCGAGCCAAGGAGTGCCTGGCCCTGGGCACTACTTCCAGTGTGGTGGGCGAGGAAGAACGTGGGGATGTAGGCGACGAGCTGGATCGCGATCCCGATGACGAAGACCGCCCCGGAATCGAGGAGAAGCGAGCGCCGGACGATCGGCTTCGGCGCGGGCGGGCCGCTCGGTTGCGGGGCCGCCTCGACCGCCATCCGCGCCGTCGGAGCGGTCGGCGCCTCATATGCGTATGGCCCGCCCCCCTCGACGGGGGCCCGACGTCGGCGGACCGGGCGCTCGTTATACGCGGGGGACGGTCCCCGGTCCCGATGCCGTCCGCACCCGCGCGGCGCCCCCGTCCGGCTCGCCCGGGTCGGGATCGAGGGCTCCCGGCGCTGCGGCGCGGGGGCACGCTCGGCGACCTGCTCTTCCTGTTCGATTGCACGACGAGCGAATCGACGCGCCTCCGCCCGATCGCCGGGCGGTTGGGGGTGACGGTGCAGGCGGCGTCCCACACCTACCGTCAGCTCGCCCGGAGGGGACTTATCGAGGTTCGCGGGGGGCGCTATCTCCCCACCGTCACCGGGGTCGCGTGGCTTCACCGGACCCTCGGCGAGCTCGCCGACGACGTCTTCACCCGCCAGCAACGGCTGAAGATCGTCCGCTCGCTCCGGGCCGTCGCGGCGGTCGACCTCCGGGCCGGCGAGGCGGTCCGCCTCGATCTCGTCGACGGCCTCCTGACGGCTCGCCCCGGGCGATCCGAGGGTTCGCGCGGCCGGGTCGCCGAGTCCACGCCGGCCGGTTCGCTCGCCCTCGTGGAAGAGCTCGAGGGGATCCTGGAGCTCCCGCCGGCGGAGGTCGTGGTCCTGACCGTTCCCTCCGAGCGGGTCAGCGACGCCGAACTGATCCCCGCGCTCCGACGCGAGATCGCGGAACGCCGCGGGGTGCTGGTAGGCGCGATGGGTCTCGAGGCGATCCACCTCGCTCAGCGAGCGGGCGCAGGAGGGCTCCAGCGCTTCGCCACGGCCGCCGCGGCCGCCGATGCGGCCCGCGTGGGGGTGTCGAGCACCCTGCTCGTCCTCGACGAGGATCTCTCGCGGCTCCTATCCGAGCTCGACGCCGCCGGTCGGCCGCGCATCACGGTCCGACCCGTGGCCTCCCGGGGGGGCGGGCGACGCTAGCGGCTGGAGCGACGCGAGGAGCTGAGGAACGTCCCGCACCGACCGGGCCCCCAAGCCCTTCAGCTCCTCCACGAGCTTCGACGCCGCCCCTCCGGTGAAATCCCAAGCGCCCGCGGGATTCTCCCGGACCAGCCAGACCGGACGGGTCCCGGCCTCCGAACGAAGATCCTCGAGGTTCGCGAGGTTCGACGGGCCCACGGCGATCGGTCCGAGGACCACGACTCGGGCCGCCTGGATGAGCTCACGGTGCCGGGCGCGCACCTCGGGGCCGATCGGCGCGAACGGCGCCTCGAGCGGCGCGGGGATGCCGAGCGCTTCGGCCGCCTCCGCGTCGGTGTCGAGGAGGTTCAGCGCGCCGCTGGTCACGCGGAACCCCCGGTCCGCGAGCGCACGGAGGATCGGCGCGCCCGCTCCCCCGCCGCCCACCACGTGGATCGGGCCGAACCCCGCGATCTCCCCGCGTCCCGGCTCGTCGTGGACGAGGCGGTGCGGGATGAGATAGGGGACCCCCGTCCTGGGGTCGAGCCGGCGCTCGGAGGCGACCCCCCAGACGCGGAGGAGGAGCTCCTCCGAGAGGACCTCTGCGGGAGGGCCCTCCGCGACGCGCTGACCGCGCGACAGGACCACGATCCGGTCGGCGAACCGGGCGGCCAGGTTGAGGTCGTGCAGCGCGGCGACGACCGCGATCCCGCGCTCGCGCGTCAGCGATCGGACCCGCTCCAAGAGGTCGAGCTGATGGGCGATGTCGAGGTGGGTCGTCGGTTCGTCGAGGAGCAGCAAGGGCGCCTCCTGGGCCAGCGCCCGGGCGAGCGTCGCCCGCTGCCGCTCCCCTCCGCTGAGGGTCAGGATGCCGTCGTTCGCCCGGTCGGCGAGGCCGACCTCGGTGATCACGCGGATCGCGATCGTCCGGTCCGATTCGGTCTCCGCGTCGAGCGCCCCGTGATGGGGGTAGCGGCCGTAGAGGACGTAGTCGAACAGCCGTACATCGTCCCGCGGACTCTCGCTCTGCGGCACCCAGGCGACCCGCCGGGCCCTCTCGGCGATGGGAAGGCGGTCGACGGGGGTACCGAACAGGCGGGCCTCGCCCACGGCCGCGGGGAGGAGACCGAGCGCCACGCGGAGGAGCGTGGTCTTGCCGGAACCGTTCGGGCCCGCGAGGGCCACGAGCGTTCCCCGGCCGACCGTGAGATCCACCCCTCGCAGCGCGACGCGCTCCCCGTAGACGGCCCGCACCGTCTCGAGCTCGAGGGGGGGGGGCCCAGGCGGGTTCATCCGGCGACCCCCATAGGGCTCGCCGCGCGGCTCCGATAGAGCAGGTAGAGGAAGAACGGGACCCCCGCGAAGGCGGTGAAGATCCCGATCGGGAGCACGGAGGTCGGGAAGATGACGAGCGAGAGGTCCCGCGCGATGAGGAGGAAGCCGGCGCCGGCCGCCGCGGAGCCGGGGAGCACCAATCGGTAGTCCGTGCCGATGAGCCGGCGCACGACGTGCGGGCTCACCAGGCCGACGAACCCGATGATGCCGGTGAAGGCGACCGCGACGGCGGTGAGGATGGAAGCGAGGAGGATGAGGTCGATGCGGACCCGGCGGCTGTCGACCCCGGCGGTCTGGGCCACGTCGTGGCCCAGCTGCAGGAGATTGAGGTCCCGGCCGAGGAGGGCGAGGAGCGTGCCGGCGACGAGAAGGACACCGAGCGCCACTCCATCCCCGATCCACGTCGCCTCGCCCAGGCCCCCGAGGAGCCAGAAGTAGACCTGCTGGCTCGAGATCGGGTTGTACAGGAGGAACAGCGTGAGGATCGCGGAGAGGAGGTTCGACAGGGCGACCCCGACGAGGAGCAGCGTCTCGATCGACCCGAACCGGCCCCGGGCGACGGCCAGGATCGCGAGCCCGGTGGCGCACGCCCCGACGAAGGCGAACAGCGGGAGGAAGAGGTACTCCTCGGTCTCGCCGATGTGCAGGACGAGGACGACGGCCGCGCCGAGCGTGCCCCCGCTCGAGAGCCCGAGGAGGAACGGGTCGGCGAGCGGGTTGCGGAACACCCCCTGCAGCGTCCCCCCGGCCATGCCGAGGGACGCGCCAGCGAACACGGCCAGGAGCACCTCGGGGACCCGGGCCTCCCAGACGATCTCCCCGTAGGCGGTGCACTTGGTCGCCGTGATCCCGAGTCCGGCGCACGGGTCGGAGAAGAGGAAGCCCCCGCTGAGATGGTTCAGGAACAGATCGAGCACCGTGAGGGGCGGGATCGGGACGGTGCCGAGGAGGGGGGAGAGAAGGAGGAGCAGGAGCGCTCCCCCGCCGAGCACGGCGAGGCGGAGGAGTCGATGCCGACGCGCCGAGGGTACCGCCCCGGCCCGGGGGCTCCCGTCCGCGGCCGGCCGGCCCGAGGCCACGGAAGGCTCGGGCTACGTCGAGGGGTGGAAGGCCGCGATGAGGGCCGGTAGGCCCGAGAGGATCATCGTCGGGTCCGGCTCGGTGATCCAGTTTGAGTCGATCCCGGTGAGGTTGCCGTCATTCACCGCGGTGAGGTCGTGCCAGAACGGGGCGTTCGCGTAGGTCGACTCGGTGAGCCCGTAGCCCGTCGCGTAGACGAGGTAGGCGGGGTCGGCGGCGAGCACCTGCTCGCCGGAGAGTTCCGGGTAGGCGAACGTCCCGTTGGCCGCGGCGGCGATGTTCGCGGCCCCGGAGAGTTCGATGAGCGACTGGCCGAACGTGTCCGGGCCGAACGTCCAGTAGCCGTTCTGGTCCACGTCGTAGGTCACGAGGACAGTAGGGAAGCTCTCGAGCGAGCCGACCGCGTTCGCCGCGGAGGCAAGCTCCGTGGACAGCTGGGCGTTCAGGGCATTCGCTTGGGATTCCACCCCGAAGATCCGCCCGATCATCGAGACGTCCACGAGGACCCCGTTCACGGTGGGCGGCTGGAGCATCACGACCGGGATGTGGTAGGTCGTGGTGATCTGCTCGACCGATTCGACGCTCACGATCGTCGAGGCGAGGACGAGCTGGGGCGTCTGGTTCAACAACGACTCGAAATCGAACGTCGGGCCGATCTCCACGCACATCGACGAGTTGAGGCCCCAGAGGGCGACCTGGTCGGGCGAGTAGTCCTCCGATATCCCCCCGAGCGCCGGCGCGTAGCAATCGACCCCCACGATGTGGGAGCGAAGCCCCAGGCGGTACATCGTGTCGACGATGCTGGGGGAGAGCACCACGACCCGGCTCGGGTCGTACGGCACGGTGACGTTCCGGCCGAGATCGTCGGTGAGCGCGATCGATCCCGGGGTCGAGGTCGGACGCAGCGCGTAGTAGCCGGCGGTCGCGGCGACCGCGACGCCCGCTACGACGAGGAGCGCGACCGCGAACCAGGCGATCGGGACGGTCCGGGCGGCAGGCGGAGGGGATGGATTCAACGTCATTGGATTTTTGTCAAGTTGTATTGCATTTAAGGGTTGCGGCGGATGGGCCCCCTTACGCGCCGGCGAACCGACCTCGCGGGGCCCGTGGGGGACTACTTCCCGTCGAGGTAGAGCGCGCGGGCCCTCCGGACGTGGGCGTCGGCGCTCGAGGCGTCGAGGAGGTCGGCGACCCGCCCGTCCGAGCCGAGGAAGAAGGTGACCCGCTTCGCCGTGCCGCTCGGCTTCAGGACGCCGTAGGCGCGGGCGATCTCCTTCGACGAGTCCGCGACGAGGGGGAAGGTGAGGTCGTACTTCTCGGCGAACCGGCACTGGGCGTCGACCCCGTCGGTGCTGACGCCGACGACCTTGACCCCCTTCGCCGCGAGCTGGGGTCCGAGGTCGCGGAACGATTTCGCCTCGATCGTGCAGCCCGGGGTGTCGGCGGCGGGGTAGAAGTACAGGATGACGGGGCCGCCGCGCAAGCTCGAGAGCTTGAGCGAGGGGCCGGTCGAGGTCGGCGCGTTGAAGTCGGGGGCCATCTCACCGATCGCGGGCATGCGATTCGCAGGGCGGGCCGGATATATGACGGGCAGGACCGGCCCCGCGGTCGAACGGGTTGGAGGAAAGGGTTGCCGGGGGACGGAGAGGGGATTACGGCTCGCTGACCGACCCGTCCTTGCTGATCGCCTCGAGCTCGGCGAGCGTCTCGTCGATGTTGGTCTTCGACGCCGTCGCGGGCTTCGCGGCGGGCGTCGGCGCGGTCGCGGTGGCCGACGGGCTCGCGCCCGCCGGGGGCGCGGCCGGGCTTCCGGTGCCCATGACCCGCCGGCGGCGCATCAGGAGGATCGCCACCGCGACGACGAGGAGCCCGACGATGATGAGCGCCGCGACGAGCTCGAGCTGGTCGACGTTCGGCTGCAGGACCCCGAGGACCTCGGGCTTCGGGCCGACCGAGACGACCCAGTCCTTGACGACGTGGCTCCCGCCGCTGTCGTTCACGTAGAGCCAGACCGTGTAGGTCCCGGCGCTCGAGTACTCGTGGCTCGCCACCGGGCCGCTCCCCGTCGCGCCGTCGCCGAACGACCAGAAGTAGGTGAACGGCGCCGTGCCGCCCGTGAGGTTCGCCTCAAGGACGACCGCGAGGCCGACCGTGCTTGTCGCCCGGTTGCCCGCGAGCGAGATCTCGAGCTGCGGGTTGACGGTGATCGCCTGGGCCGGCGAGGCGAAGCCGAAGCCGTTCCCATCGACGATCCAGACCCACACGCTGAACGTTCCCGACGCCGCCGGGGTGCACTGGATGTCGGCCGACGTGCCGGTGCAGCCGTTCGGGAGGCCCATCCACGTATAGGTGAAGTGGCCGGCCCCGCCGGTCGCCGTCACGCTCGCCGACTCGCCCGTCGCCACGTCGAACGTCGCGTTCGGCGCGAACGCGGGCGCCGTCGCCGTCGGGTCGGGGAGCGCGGTGAGCGCGACCGACGTGCTCGTTCCGATCCCGAAGTTCGAGTCCGTCGCGGTCAGGGTGACCGTGTACGTCCCCGCGGCGAGCGCCTGGCAGGTCACTCCGAGCGTCGCCGAGACCGCGCAGACGAACTCCGTCGAGCTCGACGCCCAGAAGAACGTATCCCCGCCCGCGCCCGCGACCGTGAGCGCGCTCGAGAACGCCACCGACTGGCCCGCGTCGAGGCTCGTCCGGTTCGCGACGGGCGTTGCGACGACCGGGTCCGGATAGACCGTGTAGGCGAGGACCGGGCTCGTGGAGGTGCCGCCGTTCGAGTCGGTCACCTGGACCGAGACGGAGACCGACCCGGAGAGGACGCAGGCGATCGAGTCGGTCGTCGAGGCGCACGTCGAGGGGAGACCGCTCCAGGCGAACGTGTAGCCGCCGCTCCCGCCCGAGGCGGTGACGCCGAAGGTGACCTTCTGGCCCGCGTCCGCGGTCGTGCGGTTCGCGGTCGGCGGCGCGGCGACGGGGTCGGTGTAGACCGTGTAGGCGAGCGTACCGCTCGAGACCGCGAAGCCGTTCGAGTCGGTCACCGTCGCGCTGATCGAGAGCGGCCCAGTGGCGACCGTGCAGCTCGTGGCCGCGGTCGTGGTCCCCGTGCATCCGCTCGGGAGGCCGCTCCACGCGTAGGTGTAGCCGCCACTCCCCGCGCCGGCGGTCACCGTGAAGGTGACCGCCTGGCCGTCGTCGGCTGTCGTGGCGCTCGCCTTGGGGGTCGAGACCGTCGGGTCGTTGAACACCTGGAAGGAGAGCGTGGGGCTCGTGGAGCTGGCGCCGTTCGAGTCGGTGACCGTCACCCCGACGGTGAAGGTGCCGCTCTCCCCGACGTTGCAGACCACCGAGTCGCCGCTCACGGGGAGCGGGCAGCCCGTGGGGAGCCCCGACCAGGCGAAGGAGTAGCCGCCCGCGCCGCCCGAGGCGGACGCCCCGAAGGTCACCGCCTGCCCGATGTCCGCGCTGGTGACCGAGGCGCTCGGCGTCCCCGCCGACGGGTCGGTGTCGACCGTGTACGGGAGGCCGTTGCTCGTCACCGAGACCCCGTTCGAGTCCTTGACGGTCACCGAGACCGAGGCCGTGCCGGCCGCGCTCGGCGTGCAGGAGACCGTCGCGGTCGACCCGACGCATCCGCCGGGCAGGTTGCTCCAGGCGTAGGTGTACCCGCCCGATCCGGAGGAGGCGGTCACGGTGAACGCGACCGTCTGGCCGACATCGACGCTCGACCGGCTCGCGGAGAGGGTGCTGACCGTCGGGTCGGCGTAGACGACGAAGGAGAGCGACTGGCTCCCTACCGTGAACCCGTTCGTGTCCGTGACCGTCGCCTTGACGGAGTAGGTGCCGCTCGCGGTCACACTGGTGCACACGACGCTGAGGGTGGTGCCGGTCGTCGGGCAACCGGTCGGGAGGCCCGACCACGCCCAGGTGTAGGTCCCGGTCCCGAGGGTGGCCGAACTGGTGAAGGTGACCGCCTGGCCGACGTCCGCCGACGCCACCGAGGGGCTCGGGGTCGTCGGGACCGGGTCGGCCTTGGTCGTGAACGAGAGGGCGGTGCTCGTGACGCTCGCCCCGTTCGAGTCGGTGACGGTCACCGTCACGGAGTAGGTCCCGGCCCCGCCGATCGTGCAGGTCACGGAGCCACCGACCACCGTGCTCGGGCAGCCACTCGGCAGGTTCGACCAGGCGAACGCGTACCCGCCGGAGCCTCCGGATGGGTTCGCCGCGAACGTCACGGTCTGGCCGACGTCCGCCGAGGCGACCGAGGCGCTCGGCGTGGCGACGGTCGGGTCCGAGTCGACGGTGTACGGGAGGCCGTTGCTCGTCGCCGTGATCCCGTTCGAGTCCTTGGCGACGACCGAGACGGTGGACGTCCCCGAGGCGGTCGGCGCGCAGGAGATCGTGGCCGAGGTGCCCGTGCAGCCGGTCGGAAGTCCGGACCAGGCGTAGGTGTACCCGCCCGATCCGGAGGAGGCGGTCACGGTGAACGCGACCGTCTGGCCGACATCGACGCTCGACCGGCTCGCGCTGAGGGTCCCGACCGAGGGGTCGGCGTAGACCACGAAGGAGAGGGCGATCGAGTGGCCGCTCCCGCCGTTCGAATCCGTGACGCTCGCGCTCACCGAGTAGGTGCCGCTCGCGGTCACGCTCGAGCAGGCGACGCTCGCGGTCGTAGCGCCGGTGGGGCAGCCCGTCGGAAGGCCCGACCAGCTGTAGACGTCGGAACCGCTCCCGAGCGTCGCGGAGGCCGCGAACGTGACCGCCTGGCCGACGTCCGCCGTGGCGACGCTCGACGTCGGGGTGGCGGGGACCGGGTCCGCATAGACGGTGAACGACAGCGCGGCCGCGCTCGTCACCGAGAACCCGTTCGAGTCCACGAGGGTCGCCGTGACCGAGTAGGTCCCGGCGGTGGTCAGCGCGACGCAGGTGTCGGTGGCGAGGGTCGAGCTACCGCATCCGCCCGGGAGGCCGTTCCAGGTGATCGTGTCCCCGCCCGAGCCCGGCGTCGTCGTGACCGCGAAGGTGACTCCCTGGCCGACGTCGGCGCTCGGGGCCGAGCTTGCCGCGTTGCCCACGGTCGGGTCGTCGCTCACCGTGAGCGAGACCGTTGAGCTCGTGACGAGGAAGCCGTCCGTGTCGGTCACCGAGACGCTGATCGAGTAGGTCCCGGTCGAGGCGAGCGTGCACGATACGTCGGCCGTGGAGGTCCCCGCGCAGCCCGTCGCGGGAAGACCGGACCAGCTGTACGTGTCCCCGCCCGAGCCGAGCGCGGCGACCGCCTGGTAGGTCGCGGCCTGGCCGATGTCCGCCGCGACGCGGCTCGCGCTCAGCGAGACCGTCGGATCGGCGTAGACCGTCAGCGTGACCGAGCCGCTCGTCACGGCCATCCCGTTCGAGTCCGTGACGGTGACCGTCACCACGAACGAGGCGGAGGTGGTGACCGTCGTCGGCGCCACGCAGCTCAGCATCGCGGTCGTCCCGCTGCAGCCGGTCGGGAGGCCGGACCAGGCGTAGGTGTACCCGCCCGAGCCGTCGCCCGCCGTGGCGGTGAACGTGGCGACCTGCCCGCCGTCCGCGCTCGCCCGGCTCTCCGAGAGGGAAATGGTCGGGTCGCTCGATACGGTGTAGGCGAGGCTCGACGAGGCCGAGCCGTGGTCCGTGTCGGTCGCGGTGACGCCGACGGTCCCCGACGCAGCGGTCGTGGTCGTGCACTGGACGACCGCGACCGTGGGGGAGGCCGGGCAGCCCGCCGGGAGACCGGTCCAGGCGAAGGTGAAGCCTCCCGATCCGAGGGAGGCGGTCGCGCTGAACGTCACCGTCTGGCCGACATCGGCCGAGCTCGGCGACGCCGAGACGACGATCGTCGGGTCCGCGTTGACGACAAAGGAGAGGCTCGGGCTCGTCGCGGACGCATGGTTCGAGTCCGTCACCGACGCCGTGACGAAGCTCGTTCCCACGCCCGTGAGCGACGGGCACGTCACCGAGTCCCCCGTGGGGCTCGCCGGGCAGCCCGCGGGGAGGCCGCTCCACATGTAGGAGAGGCCGCCCGAGCCGCCGGAGACGGACGCGGTGAACGTGACCGACTGGTCGACGTCCGCGGAGGGGACGGAGGAGGTCACGGTGACGGCCGGGTCGGCGTAGACCGTGAAGGAGAGCGCGAGGCTCGTCACCGAGAACCCGTTCGCGTCGGTGATCCGGGCGCTGACCGAGTAGGTTCCCGGGGTCGACGGGTTGCACGCCACGGTCCCGGTCGAGCCCCCGCATCCGACGGGGAGGCCGAACCAGGCCCAGACGAGGCTCCCCGCCCCCGTCGAGGTCGGCGTGTCGCTGAACGTGACCGACTGCCCGACGTCCGCGGAGTTGACGCTCGCCGAGGGGGCCGGCAGCGCCGGGTCCGCGAACACCGTGTAGGGGACCGAGGTGCTCGCCGCGGAGACGCCGTTCGAATCCACGACATGGACGGTGACCGAGGTGCTGCCCGCGGCCGACGCCGTGCAGACGACCGTCGCCGTCGTCGGGTTCGCCGGGCACCCGGCGGGGAGGCCGCTCCACGCGTAGGTCGCGCCGCCCGAACCGCCGGTCACGCTCGCGGTGAACGTCATCGTCTGGCCAACGTCCGTCGACGACGGGCCAACGGTCAGCGTGACCGCTGGGTCCGCGTAGACCGTGAAGAGGAGCACGCCGCTCGTGTAGGAGAGGTCGATCGACTGGCTGGGCGCGTCGGTCACGGTGACCGAGATCGACAGGGTCCCCGCGGTCGGGAGGTCCGAGCAGGTGACCGTCGCGGTGGTGGTGCCCGAGCAGCCCGAGGGGAGCCCGCTCCACGAGTAGGTGATCCCGCCGGGGATCCCGCCGGACTCGGTGGTCGTGAACTGGACGGTCTGGCCCACGTCCGCGCTCGTCCGGGACGGGGCGGGGGTCGTCGCGCTCGGGTCGGCGTAGACCACGATGGTCATCGAGGAGGAGGCGGTGGAGCCGACCGCGTCGGTCACCGTCACCGTGGCGGTGTAGCCGCTCGGGCCCGAGGGGCTCGCGTAGGCGTGCGTCGTGGTCGTCCCGGTCGTGGTCGCGGTCGACCCGTCCCCGAAGTTCCACGTGTAGGAGGCGTACGGGGTGAACCCGAGCGACGCGCTCGCCGAGAACGTGATCGGGACGCCGACGTCGGTCGGCGGCTCGCTCGCCGGCGCGCTAACCGAGATCGCGACCGTCAGGTTCGTCGTGATCGTGTAGGTGAAGTTCGCCTGGAGGCCCTGGTCGAAGACGACGATATCGACCGGTCCGGCCGCCTCGCGCGGGATGGTGAACGGCCCGCAGGTGAAGCTCCCGTTCGCCTCCGTCATCGTCGACGGGCAGATCGAGTAGCCCGTGGAGCCCGCCGGGGTCCAGACGACGTCGACCGACTCGGCCGCGTAGAACCCGGTCCCGTTCACCCAGATGACCCCGCCGACGCGCTCGCCGTTCGGGGCCCCGTTGACCGCCGGGACCACGGTGAGGAGGGTGGTCGCCGAGTTCGCGTGCTGGTCCGTCGCCGTCAGGGTGTACTGGGCCCCGGGCGTCGCGGGGATCACCGTCGTGCAGCTGAACGATCCGACCGCGTTCGCGGTCCCCGAGCAGAGGGTGCCGGGGGTCCAGGTCACGGTGACCACATCGCCGGCCGTGAAGCCGGCGCCGCTCGCCGTGACCGCCGTGCCGACGATCCCGTAGCCCATCGCCTCCCCGCTCGTGGGGGTGACGACCACGTACGGTCCGACGGTGAAGATCGCGGAGGCCGAGTTGTGCGAGGCGTCCGTCGCCGTGACGGTGTGGGCCCCGATCGAGGAGGCCGGGATCGTGAAGGCGCAGGTGAAGCTCCCGACGCTGCTCGTCAAGAGCGTGCCCGATGTGCAGGTGAGGGTCGTGGCCGGGACGTCCCAAACGAGATCGATCGAGGAGGTCCCCGCGAAGCCCGTGCCGGACGCCGTCGTAGTGCTCCCGACGAGGCCGCTTGACGGGGTCAGGACGAGGTTCGAGTCGACGGTGTAGGTCGCCGTGGCGGTGGACGGCAGCGGGTCGGTCGCGGTGACCGTGTGGGCGCCCTCGACCGCGGCCGGAACCGTGAAGGTGCAGGAGAAGTACCCGGTCGCGTTCGTCAAGGTCGAGCACAGCGCGACGCTCCCCGGCGTCCAAGCGACGCTTGCGGTGTCGGTCCCGCCGAACCCGTTCCCCGTGGCTGTCGAGGTGGAGTCGACGATGCCGCTCGACGGGGTGAGCGCGAGGCTCGCGTCGACGGTGAACGTCACCGTGGCGGAGTTCGACGCGCCGTCGACCGCCTGGATTGTGTGGGCCCCGCCTGTCGCCGGTGGGACGACGAAGCTGCAGAAGAACGTCCCGACGGAGTTCGTGTCGGTGCCGACGCTCGACGGGCAGAGAACGAGCCCGCCGGTGAGCCAGGTGACCACGGTGGTCGTCGAGGCCGCGAAGCCCTGGCCCTCGAGCGCCACGTTCTGCCCGACGATGCCGCTCCCTACGCCGAGGAAGATGTCAGGGATGACGGTGTAGGTCGCGCTCGCCGAGTTGAGCGAGCCGTCCGTCACGGTGACCGTGTGGAGGCCCTCGACCGACTGGGGGATGGTGAAGGTGCAGGTGAACCCGCCGACCGAGTTCGTCGAGCTCGCGCCCGAGCAGGGGATCGTCGACCCGTCGTAGGTCGTGGTGATCGGGCTCAATCCCGCGAAGCCGGTACCCGTCACGGTCGAGGGATCGCGAACGTTCCCCGAGTTCGGGGAGAGGGTGATCGCGCTCTGCACGTCGAAGAACGCGCTCGCGAGGTCGCCCCCCGCGATCCCGACGACCGGGTTGTTCCCGGCGACCGCCGCGGGCACGGTGATCGTGCAGCTGAAGTCCCCGACGGCGCTCGTCGAGCCGGTCGGGGTGCAGGTGACCACGTTCCCGGCGAATGCTACCGTGTAGGTCGAAGCGGCCGGGAATCCCGCCCCGGTCACCGTCACCGACGTGCCGACGATCCCGGTGGCGGGGGTCAGGGTGAGGCTCGGGTTCACCGTGAACGTCGCCGTCGCGGTGGTCAACGCGCCGTCCTCTGCGGTCACCGTGTGGGCGCCGAAGGTCGCGTGGGGGACGGTGAACGTGCACGAGAAGCTCCCGAGGGAACTCGACGAGGCCGTGCACAACGTCGCGCCGCCCGGCGACCAGGTCACGGTGATCGGGGAGATCGAGGCGAACCCGGTCCCGTTCGCGATCACCGAGGTGCCGACGACGCCGGAGGTCGGGTAGAGCGTCAGGCTCGAGAGGACCGTGAACGTCGCGCTCGCGGTGTAGCCGTCGTAGTCCTCGGCGGTCACCGTGTGGGTCCCGGTGACGGAGGCCGGAACGGCGAACGAGCAGTTGAACCCGCCGGTCGGGTCCGTCGGGAACGAGCCGGAGCAGCCGAGGAAGTTGACCGCGTCCCAGTCGAGGAAGTAGCCGACGCCCGCCGTGAAGCCGGTGCCGGTCACTCCGACCGTGGAACCGACGATCCCGCTCGTGGGCGTTAGGGTGATCGACGGGTTCACGGTGAAGGTCGCGCTCGCGCTGTCGGCGAGGTTGTCCGTGGCCGTGACCGTGTGGGCGCCCTCGTACGCCGCCGGAACGGTGAACGTGCAGCTGAAGTCACCGGTCGCGTTGGTGGAAGCGCTCGCGCAGAGCGTCCCGGACGGCGACCAGTCCACCGAGGCCGTCCCGCTCGCGTCGAAGCCGTAGCCGGTCACCAGGACCGACGTGCCGACGATGCCGCTCCCCGGCGAGAGGATCACGCTCGGGAGGACATCGAACGAGGTGCCGCCGAAGTTGTTCGAGGCGTCGGTGGCAACGACGTTGTGATACCCGGCCGCGGCGAGCGGCACGCTGAACGAGCAGGTGAACGCTCCGGTGAGGTTCGTCGATCCCGTGCAGACGGTGATCTCATTCGCCGAGGAGAAGAGCACCGTGACCGCCGAGTTCGGGGCGAACCCGTTCCCCAGCACCGTCACCGAGCTTCCGACGACCCCCATGAACGAGACGGGGCTCGTGACGACGAGGTCCGTGAAGACGTCGAACGTCGCATTCGCCCATGCGAAGCCGTCCGTGGCGTTCACGAGGTGGTTGCCTCGGGTCGCGGGCGGGACCGAGAAGGTCGCGAGGAAGTCGCCGTCGAGGCCGGACGTCACGGTCCCGCTGGAGCAAGAGTAGCCGCCCGTGCAGGTGAGCGGTTGGCTGACGTCCCAGGAGAGGGAGACCGTCGCGAACGGGTCGAAGCCGGTGCCGTAGACCTCGAACGTCTCCGAGACGTAGCCGCCGGTCGGGAACAACTCGATCTGCGAGTCGACGGAGAAGAACGCGTAGGCGTAGCTCGCGTTGGGCGAGCTGTCGACCCCGTAGATGAGCGTGTCGCCGTAGAATCCGCCGGGCGTCACCGGAACGGTGAACAAGCAACCGGTGAGGTTGCCGACGCCCGTGGTGGTGGCGGAACAGATCGCGGTGCCGCTGAACCAGTAGACGTAGACCGTGATCCCGACGTTCGAGCCGTACCCGGTCCCGGTCACCGTGAAGGTGCTCCCGACGACCCCGTTCGACGGGTTGTCGTAGAGGCTCGGCTCCACGAGGAACAGCTCGCTCGCCGAGTTCGTCCCATCCGAGCCGACGATCGCGTGGTTCCCCTCGTACGCGGGCGGCACGGAGAACGTGCAGCTCCAGTTCCCGACCGCGTTGCTCGTTACGTGGCAGAGCGCGAGGTTACCGCTCGAGGCGTCCAGGGTCACGGTGATCGCGGCGGCGCCGGCGTACCCGGTGCCCGTCGCCGTGACCGCGGTCCCGACCACCCCACCGGTGATGTCGAGCGAGATCTGGGCGGTCACGGTGAACGTCGCCGTGGCGGAGTTGTGGGCCCCGTCCGTCGCCGTGACGGTGTGCGCGCCGGCGACCGCTCCCGGGACCCCGAACGTGCAGGTGAAGTTCCCGGTGCTGTTCGTGAGGACGGTCAGGCAGTAGCTCCCCGACGGGGTCCACCCGACCGAGATCGCGGAGCTCGCCGCGAAGGAGGCCCCCTCGACCGTGACGGTCGTCCCGACCGGCCCCGAGACCGGGACCAGCACGATCGACGGGTCGATGACGATCGTGGTGGTGGCGGAGTTCCCCACGTTGTCACTCGCGCTGACGGTGTAGGTGCCGGCGACCGTCCAGCGGACGGGGAGGGCGCAGGAGTAGAGCCCGTAGGCGCTCGCCGTACCGGTACAGGAGACGGCGCCGGAGGTCCAGGTGACGGTGATTGTGACCGTCGCGCCCCCGCCGAACCCGGTCGCCGTGGCCGTCGGGTTCTCTCCGTACGTCGCCGGCGACGGGGAGATCGAGAGCGCCGGCTCCACGGTGTACGACGTCAGGGCATCGGAGGGCGAGCCCGTCGACTCGAACGCCGAGATCACGTAGGTCCCCTGGCCGGTGTTCGGGACGACGAACTGGCAGGACCACGTACCCGAGGAGCTCACCGAAGAGGCCCCCGTACAGTCGATCGTGGAGAGCGCGTTCCACGCCACGCTCGTGATCGTCGCGCCCGTGGTGTAGCCGTTCCCAGAGACGGTGACCGTGCTTCCGACGGTGCCCGAGGTGGGCGACACGGAGAGGCTCGGCTCGACCGTGAACGGTGCCGAGGCGCTGTTCGAGGCGGCGTCGGTCGCGCTGATCGCGTGACCCCCCTGGTCGGCCGTCGGGATCGTCACCGTGCTACAGGAGAAGCTGCCGACGGGGCTCGACGTGATCGAGCCGGAAGAGCACGGGAGGTTCGTCGTGTCGTCGAACGCGAAGGATATCGCGCTCGACCCCGCGAACCCGGTCCCCGTCACGACGGTCGTCGAGCCGACGATCCCGCTCGTCGGGCTCAGGGAGACGAAGCTCGTGACGTTGAAGTTCGCCGTCGCGGTGTTCGTGCTCGCGTCGATCAGGGTGACCGTGTGGTTCCCCTCGACCGCCGCCGGGACGGTGAACATGCACGAGAAGGAGCCGGTCGCCGAGCTCGTCGTGCTGGTGCAGAACGTCGGCGAGCCGGACGGGGCCCACGTGCCGGTCATCGCCGAGTTGCCCGCGAACCCGTTCCCCGTGACCGTGACGCTCGTTCCGACCCGGCCCGAGTCCGGCGAGAGGCTGATCGTGGAGATGATCGTGAACGTCACCGACGCCGAATTGCTCGAGGCGTCGGTCGCCGTGATCGTGTGCGCGCCGATGACCGCCGCGGGTACGGTGAACGTGCAGTTGAACGCCCCGCGCGAGCTCGACGAGAGCGGGTTCCCCTGGCTGCACGTCTCGGTCGAGCTTCCGAAGTCGACGGTGATCGTCGAGCTGCCCGCAAACCCGGAACCGGTGACGGTCAGCAAGGTCCCGACCGCCCCGCTCGACTGGGAGAGGCTGAGGTTGGGCTGCACCGTGTAGGAGGCGGCCGCCGAGTTCGTGCCGTCGGTGCCCGTCACCGTGTGGGTGCCGGCCACGTCGCTCGGGACCTGGAAGTTGCACAGGAAGGAGCCCGTGGCGTTCGAGGTCGTCGTGCAGATCGTGATCGACCCGGGCGACCAGGTCACGGTGATCGTGCTGCTCGCCGCGAAGCCGCTCCCGTTCGCGGCGGAGGAGCTTCCGACGATGCCGGAACCCACGGTGAGGAAGACGTTCGGGGTGATGGTGAACGAGGCCGTGGTGAAGTCCGACGGGACGTGATTGTCCGCGGCCGTGACCGTGTGACTGCCGGCCACCGCCGGCGGGGCGAGGAAGGAGCAGGAGAAGGCGCCCGCGCTCGTCGCCGTCGCCGAGCAGAGCGCCATCGAGTTCGGCGACCAGGTCACCGACACCGTCGAGCTCGCGGCGAACGAGCTGCCCGTGACGGTCACGCTCGTGCCGACGGGCCCGGACGACGTGGAGAGGCTGATTGAGCAGCCGCTGTTGCAGCTAGCGAAGGGACGGGCTCCGTCGCTCCCCCCGCTCGCCGGGACGACCCAGAACGTCGCCTGGGCGGTGTCGACCGGGGTCGCCGAGTCGACCGCCGTGACGACGTGGCTCCCCACGTTGCTCACCGGGGCGATCGCGGTGCAGGCGAACGTTCCCAGGGCGTCGGTGGAGAAGAGCGAGCTCGCGCACGAAAGTGGGGTGCCGTCCCAGGCGATGCTGACGGTGGAGACCGCCGCGAACCCCGTCCCGGTGATCGTGAGATTGCTCCCGCTCGGGCCGCTGCCGGGCGCCAGCTCGAGCGCCGGCACGATCGTGAGCGAGGTGGTCAGGGGGGCGTTGGACCGCCCGTCCGTCGAGAGGTCCCGCACGGTGATCGTGTGCGCCCCGGCGTACCCGGCGGGGACCATGAAGAGGCAGGAGAATCCGCCGCTCGCGGTGACCTCGTTGCAGAGGTCCGTTCCGCTCGGCCCGAACGTGGCGCCGACCCGGGCGTTCTCCCAGAAGCCGGTTCCCGTGAGCACGATCGACGTGCCCACCGCGGCCTGGGATTCGGAGAGGGAGAGGGACGGGGCTACGGAGATCGTCGTGGTCGGGGCGGTGGTCCCCTCCGGCGTGCTCACCGATATCGTGTGGGACCCGCTCACCGTCTGGGGCACGGTAAGAGTACAGCTGAACGATCCGGTCTCGGTGGTCGTGGCGCTCGCGGTGGAGCAGGCCACGGGGGCCCAGTCCCACAGGACCGTGTAGATCGATCCGGCGGGAAGGCCGAGGCCGCTCACCGTTACAGCGCTACCGACCGTCGTCGAGGCCGTGGAGACCGAAAGGCTCGTACCGACCGAGAGGGTGGCCCCGACGGAAAGCACCGAGGAGGCGCCGGGAACTGACACCGCGAGTTGGTGGTCGCCGAAGGTGGTGGCGGGGACGTTGAACGTGCAGGAGAACGAGCCGCTGGCGCTCGCGACCGAAGAACAGGCGGTCACGCCCGCCGCCCAGGCGACGCTGACGGACTTCCCGGCCGGGAACCCCGTGCCCTGGGCCACGACGGTGGCGCCGACCAGCACCGACGGCTCGGAGAGCGTCACCTGCGGGTTGACCGTGAACTCGGCCGGAGCGACCGGCTCGGCACCGGCGTTCGCCTGAATCCCGTAGGTCCCCTCCCCCGTCGTCGGGACCGCGAACGAGCAACTGAACGTCCCCACGGCGGAAGAGGAGGATCGGCAGACCGAGCCGATCCCGGGCCAGACGACGGAAACGCTCGAGGACGCCGGGTACCCGGTCCCCTGCGCGAGGAGCTGGGTCCCAACGTTTCCCTGGGTCGAGGAGATGGAGAAGGAAGGGGTGACGACGAACGTCGTCGCGGCCGTGGTGGTGGCGTCGCCGGAGACCGAGGCCGTCAGCGTGTGGCTTCCCCCGGAAGCGCTCGGGACGCTGACAGAGCAGCTGAATGCACCGTTGGAATTCGTCCCGGAACCGAGCCCGGAACAAGCGACCTGGTCCCCGTCCCAGGCGACCGTGACCGCTGAACTTGGAGAATAATCCCAGCCGACCAAGGTCGCGACCGACCCGACCGCGCCGGAGCCTTGAAGGAGTTCGAGGGAAGGCGTGAGCCCGCCATTGGCCGGCCCGGAAACGAGATGGGGAGCATGGGGGGAAGCGCCTCCTGGGGTCAACGCGATCGAAGGGGTCCCGATCGTCCCGCCCGAGGCCCCGAAGAGCGTGGAAACCACGACCGTGATCAGGATCGCCCAGATCGCGACCCGGGCCGCGAGCCCGAGCCGCCGGGTCGGGTGGTTTGTGGTGGGATGAGATGCGTTCGGCGAACTGTCGAGCGTTCCGGCTGGGGAGCTAGGCATGCGGGGGCCACCGTGGGTCGATATAAGAGGATTCGCACGGGTTTTTGGCGCAAAACGCCTGTTTTTCCCGCCCGATTCACAAATAATTCAACCACTTTTTCGTGTGATTCATAATTGATTCGTGTGTAAATTACGCGAGTGAAAATTGCATCGATTTATATGGAGGGACGTGCTCGCCCGTGGCCGTGCGTTCGGCGCCCCCGATCCAGCTCACGGCCCACGAGCAGGGGGAGCTCGACCGGCTCTGCCGCGACCCGCGGTTTCCCCGGCGGGTCCAGCTTCGCGCCTGGATCATCCTCCGGGCCTCGCAGGGTACCCGAAGCCGGGCGATCGCCCGGGAGTTCCTGGTCGATCCGGGGACCGTCTCGCTTTGGCGGCGGCGGTTCCTGATCCACCGGATCTCCGGGATCCGCACCGATGCCCCCCGGTCAGGGCGCCGCCCCCGGATCCCGGCGAGCCTCGTAACGAAGATCGTCGCCGCGTCCGCGGGCTCCGACGCTGGTCCCGGAGGTCGGCCTTCGAGCCGGACCCTCTCGAAGGCGATGCGGGTCAGCCAGTCGACAGTAATCCGGATCTGGAAGACCCACGGGGTCTCCACGATGGCCCCGCCGACCGCTTCGCCTGCGGTCCGGACCGTCCGGGACGTCCGGGGGGTCTATCTGACCTCGGAGGACCGCGCGCTCGTCTTCTTGGCACGCTCCTCCGATCCTGAGCCGGCCGGCCCGCCCGCGACTGGCCAGATCGCGGGGACCCGACGGGTGCCGGGGCTATCGGAGGCTTCCCGGAAGCCGAGGAGCGACCCCCTCGCGACGGTTCGGGTACTGTACCGGACGTCGGTACCAGAGCACGGATCGATCCACCAGATCCGGGACTTCCTGCTCTTCCTCCAAGGCATCGACGACACGCTCGCTCCCGGCGATGAGGCCCACGTGGTCCTCGAGACCCAGCGGCTCGGCAAAGAGGCCGCGATCCTCCGCTGGCTCCGCCGTCGACCCGCGTTCCACCTCTACACCACGCCGAAGGAGGCGTTCGATGGGCCAGTGGGGTTCGAGCTCCCGGAGGGGCTCACGGTCCGAGGAGTCCGAGCCTCCTCGCTCCGGAGCTTGCCGAAGCTCGTCGAGGCGTTCCGCACGTACTCGGCGAGCCACGCCCTGTCCCCTCGCCCGTTCGTCTGGTCGACCGCGCAGGAGGTCGCCGTTCGGCCGCGACCTGAGCCCAGGCGTCGGAGCGGCCCGTCGAGCCATCCCGCCGCTCGGCCCCCCCCGCTCGCCCTCACCGAACCCCGACCGTTGGCCGAGCCCACGATCGCCCTAGCTCCGAGGCTCGTCACCGTCCTCGGCCTCCCCGCGATGCCGATCGGGATCTCGGGCGGGCTCGCGCGCGTCCCCCCGATGGGCGCGCTCCCCCCCGTCATCGTACCCCTGCGCTCCGCCTCGCCGGCGGTTCCGGCGCTGAGCCTCTTCCCGCCGGTCCAGTCCCCAGCGCCGGCTCCGATGGGGGCCGCCGCGGCCCCCTGGAAGCCGAGCGGCCGGGCCACGCGGGAGCGGCTCTGAGCAAGGGAAGGGGCTACCCGAAACCTTCGCCGAGCAGCTCCCGGGCGACGAGGAGCCGACGGATCTCCGAGGTGCCCGCTCCGATCTCGAGGAGCTTCGCGTCGCGGGCGAGCCGCTCCACCGGATAGTCGCGGATGTAGCCGTTGCCTCCGTGGATCTGCACGGCCTCGAGCGCGGAGCGCGTCGAGGCCTCGCTCGCGAAGGTGAGCGCGGCGGCGCTCGCGCGGGCGCTCCGCTTGTCCTTCTCGACCGCCTCGAGCGCCTGGAAGAGGAGGAGGCGGGAGGCCTCCTGCGCGAAGTACATGTCCGCGAGCTTCGCCTGGATGAGCTCGAACGATCCGATCTTCTGCCCGAACTGCTCGCGCTGGCGGGCGTAGGCGAGCGACAGCTCGAGGCACTCGGTGATGATCCCGACGGGGATCGCCGCAAGGATCGCCCGCTCGACGTTGAGGCCGCCCATCATGATCGCGACCCCCTCGTTCTCCGGACCGAGCCGGTCCTCGACCGGGACCTCGACATCGCGGAAGGCGAGCTCGCCGGTCGGCGAACCCCGCATCCCCATCTTGTCGAGCGCCCGCGCGACCGTGAAGCCAGCGCTCCCCCGCCGCACGAGGAACGCGCTGATCCCCCGGGACCCCCGATCCGGCGCGGTCTTGGCATAGACGATCAGCGTGTCGGCGATCGGGCCGTTCGTGATGAACTGCTTCGAACCGTTGAGCCGGTAGACCGAACCCTCCCGGACCGCCGCGGTCCGCAGCGAGACCGCGTCCGAGCCCGCGTCGGGCTCGGTG
>JASHSI010000123.1 GCA_030040915.1 Thermoplasmata archaeon
AGGTTCGCCCCGAGCAGCCGGACCTCCGAGGCCGCGCGCTCCGCCGCGAGGCGTCGCTCGGCGATCAACCGGAGCTCCTCGCCGAGCCGCTGGGCCGTACCCCGGACCTCGGAAAGGCGGCCCGGCGCGGCCGCACTCTGCGGACCGTCCGAGAGCGCCTCCGCGAGCTCCTGCTCCCGTCCACGAAGGTGCTCCGCCGCGGCCTCCCGCGCCGCCTCCGCCCGATCCCGATCGGAGCGCGCCTCGGCTTCGCGGCGCTCCGCCTCCGACGCGACGAGACCTTCCCGGTCCGAGCGTTCGCGCTCGGCGCGCTCGTCGGTGAACCGGGCCCGGGCCGCGACGGCTCGTTCGTACTCTTCCCGGGCCTGCGCCAAGGCCGAGCGGACCTCCGTAAGGTGGCCGTGGAACGCCGAGGCGGTGACGGGCTGACCGCACCTCGGGCAGACCCCGCGCCCAACGAGCTCCTCGGTCTCGGCCGCGAGGCGCGCCGCGCCGTTCAGATCGCCCGCTCTTCCCTCTGCGCGGGCGATCGCGCCGGCGAGGTCCCGATCGATGTCGGCCAGTTCCCGGATCGCCCGGGACGCCGGAGGGAGGGCGCCCCGTCGGGCGGCCGCTTCCTCGTAGACCCGTCGGCTCCGCTCCGCCTCGCTCCGGGCGCGCTCGATCGCCTCCCGGGCGTCCCGCGCTCTCGCCCGGGCGCTCTCTCGACGAAGCTCGGCGAGCGCACCGGCCCGCTCCTCCGTTTCGAGGCGCGCGAGCTCGACCTGGGCGACGGCGAGCTCGCTCTCCCGCTCCTTCGTGCGCTCGTCGAGGTCGGCCGCCTCGCTCCCCAGCCGGTGCATCCGGTCGATCTCCGCCCGAAGGCGGTCCCGTCGGTCCTCCGCGGCGGCCCGCTCCTGGCTCCGGACGGCGAGGCGGCCAGCCCATTCGACGCGCCGGGCCGCGAGCTCCCGCTCCTCCCGCCGGTCGCCCTCGAGCGAACGGGCGATCTCCTCGTGGCGGCGCTTCCGGTCGCCGAGCTCATCGAGCGCCCGGCGTCGGTCCCCTTCTTCCCGCTCCGCGGAGCGGGCCGACGCCGCGAGTCCTTCCGCCGTCGCCTCGGACTCGACGAGCTCCGCCTCCGAGCCGGACCGGCGGGCGGCCTCCTCGTCGCGCACTCGGTGCTCCTCCTTGAGCCGTCGGGCGAGGAGCTGCGCGTTCTCCGCGGCGATCCGGTACTTCTCGAGCCCGAGCGCCTTGCGGACCGTGTCGAGCCGGGCCTCGGCGTCGCCGGCCTCGAGGATTTGGCGCATCCGCTCCTGGGGGATGTAGACCGCCCAGCGCCAGAGGTCGGAGTGGGCCCGGGGGTTCGGATTATCCGGGAACCCGAGGAGCTCGATCGCCCGCTGCCGGAGCTCGGTGGTCGAGTAGCGCACCGTGCTCCCGTTCGTCGTTAGCCCGGTCCCCTTCTCGTCGGGCTCGAAGACGTCCCGCCCCTTCCGAAGGCGCCGGTGGAATCGCCGAGCGAAGACGTACTCCTGCCCGTCCCCGACGAGCGTGAGCGCGACGTCGGCCGTGGGGGCGCGGTGGCGCACGAGATGGGCAGGGTCGACCTCGGCGAAGCCGAACAGCGCCATCTCGATGGCGTTGAGGAGCGAGGTCTTCCCCGCCCCGACGTCCCCCCACAGGAGCGTCGTTCCGGGGCCGAGGGGCAGGCGCCCCTCCGCGAAGCTGCGGACGTTGCGCACCCGGACCTCTCGGATCTGCATGGGCTCACCCCTCGGGTGCGGCCCGCCGGAGCACCTTGCGCGCGGCGTCGACCCGGATCGACTCGTAGTCGGCCCTCGACTCTCCCTCCGAGATCGGGCGGCCGAGCTCCGCGAGGAGCTCGGCGAGGAGCCCTCCGGGGCTCGAGGTCCGCACGATCCCGGTCGGGATCTCGGCGGCGAGCTTCTGGAGGACCTGGCGCTCGAGCTCGTCGGCGGGGGTCGGGGGGCCGGCCGACTCCGCCGGGACCGGCGATAGGTCGCTGACGTCCCAATGGACCGCGAACCCCCCGGTGGCGTCGGCCCCCGTCGCCCCCGATCGACGGGCGAGGCCGAGCGAGGTGACCGAACCCTCCGAGAGGGCCCCGTGGAGCCGCGGGAACAGGAGCGCCCCGGGCGCGCGCCGGCGCTCGAGCTCTGCCTCGATCGCCCGGCGCGCCGCCTCGGCGCTGGCCCCGTCGAGGTGGATGTCGAACACCCTCAGGTCGCGCGGGGCGGTGTCGACGAACTCGACCTTCGGGCCCCCGTCGCGCACCCGGACGATCGCGAGCCCTCGGTGGGTTCGATGGGCGGCGGCCGCCTCAATGTCGGAGACGGAGGTGCCGAACACCGCCCCCGGGTTCACGAGGAGGCCCTGCCCGCCCGGTCCGCTCCCCTCGTACGTCGCGTGGATGTGGCCGCCGGCGTAGTAGTCGCACCCGCCGGGGAGCTCCTCCCGAGAGATTCCCTCGATGTGCGCGCGCAGCGGCCCGGGCAGGTACTCGCGTACGGCGGCGTGGAACTGGAAGATCTTGAACCCCGGCTCGGCGCGGAACGCCTCCGAGTCGACGCCGAGGAATGCCCCCCGGTCGAGCCCCTGCGCGCGGCCGCTGATCCCCGCGATCCGGCATCCCGTCGGCGCGTCGACGAGATAGGGCAGGGTCCAGCGCTCGCCCTCGGCGTGCACCGGGTCCGGGGCGGCCCGCACGAACAGGCCGGACTCGGCGAGCACATCGAGCCAGCTCGTCCGGTGGGCGACGTAGTCGTGGGACCCGTAGATGACGTAGATCCGCCGCCCGTGCTCGGAGAGCCGGCGGATTGCCGCGGCGATCGGGGCCGCCTCGGCCGGGTCGGGGACCGGCGTGTGGAAGAGGTCGCCGCTCACGAGCAAGAACTCGCAGCCGCGCTCGTCGACGACCTCGAGCGCTCGCAGGACGCTCTCCCGGAGGGCGAGGCGGACCTCGGGGTCCCTCGGCCAGGCCCCGACGTGGGCGTCGGCGAGGTGGGCGAACAGGAACTCCGGGCCGGCCATCGGGGGAGCGCGCTACTTCGGGCCCGCGGCCTTCGGACCCTCCGCGCTCCGCTTCAGGATCGCGGCGAGGAGGCCGGCCCCGGCCCCGAACGCCACGAGCGCGAGTCCCAAGTCCTCGTCGGAGAGGGCGACCGGGCCCGCCTCCCTCCGGCCTTCCGATCGCGGGCGGCGGACCCGCGCGGCGACGGCAGGTCCCCCTGGGGGGCCGATTGGCGAGGGCGGGAGGCTCGCGATCGCGTTCTGGAAGATGGCGAACAGCTCGGTCGCCTCCTCCATCGTAATCTGTCGGCTCCGCAGCCGTCCGCTCAGGTAGGTGTACCGGGGAGACGCCAGGTAGTCCATCGGGCGGACCATCGTCGGCGAAGGCGCGACGTCGGGCTCGGGGGCCTCCGCCGGTTCCGGTGCGGTCGGAGGGGCCGGGCCGCGCATCGGCGGCGGCGGTGGATACGCCACGATCGTCGGGAGGCCCCGGCGCCTATCAAGCGTTCGGGGGGGCTCGGGCGCCTCCTCCTGAGGACGCGGCTTGGCCGGCCATCTCTTATATCCGGGGGGGGAGGTGCGCCCCATCATGCCCGAGGCGCCCGGCCGGAGCGAGGAAGCCGACGACGGGAAGCACCTGCACGTCCGCCTGAGCGACCCGCGGAGCGCGGTCTACGACCTCATCACCGAGTACCTCCAGGCCGCCGGGAAGGCCGCCGACTGGTACTGGCGGACCGCCGGGCGGCTCGAGGGGACGGAAGGGGAGAACCTCGAGGAGCTCCTCACTTCGGCGTTCGAGGCCGGCGCCTACACCGCCCATGATCATCCGGAGGAGCTCGTCTTCCGCTGGGTCGATGAGCGGGAGTGCGAGCGGGAACGGAAGGCCGACGAACGGGGCTCGGAGCGCGACGAGAGCCGCAAGGAGCGCGGCTCGATGAGCCACTACGCCTGAACGATCGGGGACGGGGGCGATCCCCCCGCCCGACAAGGTCGGGCGCTGGCCTCCGCGGTCGATCCGGGACTATATCCCGATGACCGAGTGGGCGACGATGAGCGCGATGAAGAGGATCGAGATCGTGTTCACGACCTTGATGAGCGGGTTGATCGCCGGTCCGGCGGTGTCCTTCGTGGCGTCGCCGACCGTGTCCCCGACGACCGCCGCCTTGTGGGCGTCGGAGTGCTTGCCCCCGTAGTTCCCCTGCTCGATGTACTTCTTGCCGTTGTCCCAGGCGCCGCCGCCGGTCGTCATCGTGAGCGCGAGCGGGAAGCCCGAAAGGATGACCCCGAGCAGGAGCCCGGCGAGGGCGACCGGGCCGAGGAGGAAGCCGACGACGAGCGGGGTCACGATGCCGATCGCCGCGGGGACGGCGAGCTGGCGGATCGCCACGCCGGTGACGATGTCGACGCAGCGGCCGTACTCGGGCTTGCCGCTCCCCTCCATGATCCCGGGGATCTCCTTGAACTGACGGCGCACCTCGTGGACGATCGCCTGCGCGGCGACCCCCACGGCGTTCATCAGGAAGGAGGTGAAGAAGAACGGGAGGACCGCGCCGATCACGAGACCCGCGACGACGAGCGGGTTGTCGATCTGCAGGTTGGAGGTGAACTGGGTCCAGGTGGTGCCGGCGGCGCGCGCGGCGGCGAACGTGTACGCCGCGAAGAGGGCGAGCGCGGCGAGCACCGCCGAACCGATGGCGTAGCCCTTCGTGACCGCCTTCGTCGTGTTGCCGACGGCGTCGAGCGGATCGGTGACGGCGCGGGCCTCCTCGGGGAGCTTCGCCATCTCGGCGATCCCGCCCGCGTTGTCGGTGATCGGGCCGAACGCGTCGATCGAGATGATCATCCCGGTGACCGCGAGCATGCTCGCCGCGGCGAGCCCGATCCCATAGAGGCCGAACTCCGGGTTGACCGCACCGGAGAAGCCGCCCGCGTTCCAGCCGACGGCCGCGTACGCCCCGAGGGTGCCCGCCACGATCACGAGCGCGGGGAGCCAGGCCGACTCGAGGCCGACCGACAGGCCGGTGATCACGGTCGGACCGGCCCCCGCCTCCGAGGCGGCGGCAATCTTGCGGACGGGCGAGTAGCTCGAGGAGGTGTAGTAGTCCGTGATCACGACGATCAGGACCATCACGACGAGGCCGATCGCCGTCGCGAAGAAGATCCCGGCCCCGCCGCCCATGAAGAGCGCGTCGAGGACGTACAGGCCGACGAGCCCGACCGCGGTCGTGGCCGCGAGCCCCTGATAGAGCCCGCCCATGATCGACCCGCCGGGGCGCATCCGGACGAAGGCGGCGCCGACGATCGTCGCCACGATCGCCCAGCCGCAGACGAGGAGCGGGTAGAGGATCGCGTTCGGGTAGGCGGTGGCGAACGGGACGGCGACCTGGCCGATGAGGTAGGCGAGGAGCATCGCCGAGACGGCCGTGACGACGTAGGTCTCGAACAGGTCGGCCGCCATCCCCGCGCAGTCGCCGACGTTGTCGCCGACGTTGTCCGCGATGACGGCGGGGTTCCGCGGGTCGTCCTCGGGGATCCCGGCCTCGACCTTCCCGACGAGGTCCGCCCCGACGTCGGCCCCCTTCGTGTAGATGCCGCCGCCGACCCGGGCGAAGAGGCTCATCAGGGAGGCCCCGAACAGGAGCCCGACCATCGAGAGGACATCGCCGCCGAACAACGCGTAGAATCCGACGAGCTCGAGGAGTGCGAGCCCCGCCACGGAGAGGCCCGTGACCGACCCGGCCCGGAAGGCATAGCGCATCGTGGCGGGGAGCTTCCCGCCGCGGGCGTGCGCCGCCGTCCGGACGTTCGCGCGGACCGAGACGAGCATGCCGACGGCCCCGGCGAGCGCGCTCCCCGCCGCCCCGGCGAGGAAGCCGCCGGCGAGGGCGAGGCCCGTGCCGCTCGACCAGAATCCGACGGCGATGAGGACCGCGAGGACGATCCCGACCGCGAACACCGCCGTGTACTCACGGCGTAGGAAGGCGACGGCCCCTTCTCGGATGGCGGCGGCGATCGACCGCATCCGCTCGTCCCCCTCGTCCTCCCGGAGGAGGAGCCAGGTCTGCACGGCGGCGTAGGCGAGCGCGAGCAGGCTCGCGAGGAGGATGGCGATCTCGATCTCCCCGGTGGACCACGACGACATGTTGGCGGTCGAAACGATGGACGGCGTTCACTCCGGACGGTATTAAAGGGCTGGGGTTGGCAGGCTGTCGAGGGCCCGCGCGACGTCAGGCGGGGGGCCCGATCGGAGGCTCGGCCCCCTCTCCCCGCGGCGCGTCGGACGGGGGGCGCCGCCGCGTGATCACGACGAGGGCGGCGATGACCACGACCGCGACGACCCCCACGCCGATGAGGGCCTCGGTACCCGACGAGATGCCGGGGGTCGAGTTGCCCCCGGTCGGGGGCGCGTGGTGCTGGGTGGTCCCGGCCGGTACCTCGATCTCGATCGCCGTGCTCGCGACGGTCAACCCGTCGGCGTCGGTCGCGTCGACCGTGAACGAGTAGTTGCCGTTCGTGATCGCCTCGAACGAATAGTTCTGCGCGTCCCCACCGTCCGGGATCGGGTCGCCGTTCTGGAACCAGGCGAACGTGAACGGCGCGATCCCGCCGTTGACGTTCGCCGAGAGCAGGAGGGTCGAGCCGAGGGGGAGGACCGGGATCGCCGTGGTCGACGGAGGGCTGAGGGTGACGTAGACCGTCGGCCCCTTCACCACGACGAACGTGGCGTTGATCGCCGCCTTCACGCCCAGCGCATCGGTAAGGGAGACGTTGACGAGGTACGAGCCGATCGCGCTCGCCCGATAGACGATCCGCTGGTCGCACGCCCCGGGCCCCCCGATCGCTTGGGCATCCGCGGTCCACATGCAGGTGATCGGGGCGTCGCCCCCCGAGTAGCTCAGGTTGAGGTAGGCCGGCTGGTCGAGGTCGATCGCAACGGGCTCGATCGACAGGTGGGGCACCAGGCGGGCGAGGTTCACCCAGGTCACCGAGACCGGCTCGCTCGGCTGGCCGAGGTAGCTCTCGACCGCGACC
>JASHSI010000124.1 GCA_030040915.1 Thermoplasmata archaeon
CCGAACCCGGCGGGACCGTGTAGCCGTTGACGCCGTCCGTCACCAGCTCGGAGACCCCCGCGCCGCGGCTCACGATGATCGGGAGCCCGTGCATCCACGCCTCCACGGCGACGAGGCCGAACCCCTCCCAAGGGGCCGGGTGGACGAAGACCGACGCTCCCTGGTACGCCGCGCGCAGCTCGGCGGAGGACAAGCGACCGGTCAGGACCACCGAATCCTCGAGATGGGCCGCGCGGCGGGCGCGCTCGAGCTGGCGCTCCCAGGCGACGTCCTTGCTTGGCCCGGAGCCGCGGTGGGCGAGCGAGGTGGAGAAGCTCCCGCCCCCGACGAGGACGAGCCGGTGGTCCGGAAACTTCCGGCGGATGCGCCCGAACGCCGCCAGGAGGAGGTCCTGGCGCTTCACCGGGTCCATCCGACCGACCGAGATGACGTACGGGTGGTCGCCGAGCCCGTGGGCGTCCCGGAAGCGGCGGACCCGCGAGGCCGGGACCGGCGCCTGTTCGGCCGGATCGAGATAGGGGTAGACCTGGAACGCCCGCCCGTGGAACCCTTGGTGGATGAGCTCCTCGAGGGCGAGCCGGGTGCTGACCACGATCGCGTCGTACCCCTCCATCGCCCGGAGGAAGAAGCGGCGTACCTGGCTCGGGTAGCCGCGGAGCTCGAGCGGGATGTGCCAGCGAAGGATCGCGGGGGCCGCCGATCCAACGAGGCCCCCGACGAGCAGGAGCTGGAAGTCGTTGACGTAGACGACGTCGTACGAGGCGACGCGGTCGAGGAGCCGCTGGGCCATCCGGTGGTTGAGCTCGACGTACCCGCGGTAGTCGCTCGACGGGAACGGCCCGAGCCCCCACGGGCCGTGGAACGAGCGCCAGACCGCTTCCTTGAAGTCGACGTATCGGGCGCGAACCGAGGGAGCGAGGTCGATCGTCTCCACCGAGTAGCCCTCGTCGGTCCGGAAACGCGCCGGCAGGGTCGAGTCGCCGAGGGCGAGCCACAACGGGTCCGGGGCGACCCACCGACCGATCGAGGTGCGCAACAGGGCCCGCATCATCGGGATTACCCCGCCGACCTGGGGCTCGTAGTCGATCCCCATGCGCCACGGCGAACGCCCGGGCGGGGCGATCGTGCCGATGCGGAGGGCCGGGGGGGTCTGGCTCGCGATGCAGAATCGGATCATGGAAAAACCCCAGAAGGGTCCCGACCCAACCGCCCCCGAGGGCGGCGCTCCCGGTCCCGAGGTTACCCCTCAGCCGCCGAGGCCAGATATAGGTGCCCGAGGTGTCGCGTCCGGGCCGGTCCGACGGGCGCGAGGGGGTCCGGAGGACCTATGCCTTCGCGCCGCCCTTCGGCTCGAAGAAGCCGCACTTCCCGCACGAGCGACGGTTGACGTGCTCGGCGAGGAAGATCCCCGGGCCGCAGTTCGGGCAAAAGCGGTGGCTTCGGCCGAGCGTGCCGCCCTGGGTCGTGTAGAGTCCAGTCCGCGCCTTCCCCATCGAGACGCTCACTCCCTCTTGGCGGGCTCGGCCGGCTTCTCGGCCTCGGCCTTCGGCGGGGTGGCGGGCGCGGTCGCTTCCTCGCCGGGCGGCTTCGCCACGGCCTTCTCGCGGAGGCCGTTGCGCACGAGGATGTGTTCGCGGACGGTGACGTCGACCGCCTCCTTCGAGTCGTAGGCGATCGCGAGCCCGACGGTCCGGGCGATCCCGTACTGGGCGTTCATCCGCTCGACCACGAGCCGGTCCTTCGGGACCTTGACGATCTTCGCGAGTTCCTGGCGGACGTCCGAGCGCTTCGGGCTCGCGGCCGTCGGGTGGGCGACCTCGAAGGTGTACTCGACCCGGTGGAGGAGCGGGTTCTTGCGCTCCTCGACGATCCTAAGCTCCAAGGTCGACCTTCCGAAGCTCCATCTGGGCGATCAGCAACCGCACGTTTTCCTTGGCGATCGCGTCGACCGCGACGAAGGAGACCCCCTCACCCGGGATACCGTATATAACGGTCGCCCCGACGGGGAGCGACTCGACGAGCGCGAGGGCCCCGAGGTCCTCCTCTCCGTCGACCTCGATGAGCCCGCCGCCCGACTTGAGGAGCTCCCGCACGGCGCGGCGCAACCGCTCGGTGAGGAGGCCCGGCGGGTTCTTGACCTGCCGTCGCCCGAGCGCGGCGAGCGGGGCGAAGACGATCGGGTCGACCACCTCGTTCCGCTGGGTCTTGAGGTCGACGATCCCGATGATCGGGAGGTTCCCCACCGAGATGGCGAGCTCGGTGACGCGGTCGCCGCAGGCGCCGAAGGGGCCCAGGTGCTGGACCCGGCGCTTCGCTTGGGCACCGGAGTAGACTGGCCCGTATCGGCGGGCCAGGCTGGCCCTCAGCGAATCCGGGACGGCCCACGCGCGCTCGTCACTTGACCCGGAGCGCGTACCGGCCGCTCGCATGGATCCCCATCTTTCGGGCGATCTCGGACTTGTCGGGATCGATTACGACGAGGTAGCCCTGGGTCTCGCGCGAGACCTCCCCGCCGCAGCGCGGGCACTTCGGCTGATCGGTGATCGTACGGCAGTTGCGGCACGCCTTGATGCTGATCATGCAGCCTTCTCCGGGGCGGCCACGCCCTCGGCCGGCTTCGCCGCCGGCGGGGTCGCGGCCTTCGGGGCCGCCGGTCGGACGGTCTTCCCGCTCGGGGGCCGCTTCGGGCCGGCGGGCTTCGCTTCCGTCTTCTTGTGCGCCTCCGCGATCCACTCGAGGCGCCCGAGCCCCGGCTGGCGCATCGTGAGCCCGATCCGGCTGTCCCGCGGCGAGATCTCGGAGAGCGAGAGGGAGACGACCCGGGCGCGGACCTTGTAGCCGACCTTGAGGTCGCGCTTCGTCTCCGTCCCGATGACCCGCTGGTTGTGCTCGTCGATGTTCACGCGGTCGTCCATGATCTGGGAGACGTGCAGCAGCCCGTCGAGCGGGCCGAAGCGTACGAAGGCGCCGAACTTCCGGATCTCGACGATCGATCCCTCGACGACCTCCTGGATCTCCGGGCGGAACATGAGGGCCGAATACTCGACCTCCTGGTAGACGCCGCCGTCCCCGTGGATGATGTGCCCCTCCCCGATCGGGGTGACGGCCTGGATCATCACCGTCAGGTTCTGGCCGTCGACGAGCTTCCCCTCGAACTGTTGCTGGGCGAGCTCGGTCAGGACCGACTCGAGCTGGGGCCCGAGCCGGGCGGGAGGGATCCGGACGACGTCCCGGCGGTGATCGATGAGATACACAGCGAGGCGCGCGAACTGGGGGGGTTATTTGATAATTGCGTCAGGCGCCCGGAGGGGCCGGTCGACCTCCAAACGACGACGTGGGGCGGGGGTTCACGGCGGGCTCTTCCGACGGCGCCACAGGAGCGCGCCGCCGGCTCCGGCGCCGACCGCGACGG
>JASHSI010000125.1 GCA_030040915.1 Thermoplasmata archaeon
GACCTCGGGAACACCGTCCTCGTCGTCGAGCACGACGAGCAGACGATGCGGGAGTCCGACTACCTGGTCGACCTCGGGCCGGGCGCCGGTCGGCTCGGCGGGGAGCTCCTCTACGCGGGCCCGCCGGAGCGGATCGGGGCCGCGCCCCGCTCGATCACCGGGGACTACCTCTCCGGGCGGCGGTCGATCCCCGTGCCCGATCTACGGCGGCCGCCGGGGAACCGCTGGCTCGTGGTGCGCGACCCCCGCGAGAACAACCTGAAGGGGGACGACGTGCGGCTCCCGCTCGGGCTCTTCGTCGCCCTCTCTGGCGTCTCGGGGAGCGGCAAGTCGACGCTGATGCAGGAGATCGTCTACAAGGCGGTCCGCCGCCACCTGGGCCTCGGCCGGGAGCTTCCGGGGAAGCACGCCCACCTCGAGGGAATCGACCAGATCGACCGGGTGCTCCTCATCGACCAGTCGCCGATCGGGCGGACCCCGAGGAGCAATCCGGCGACGTACACGGGGCTCATGACCCCGATCCGCGAGCTGTTCGCGGGGCTCCCGGACGCCAAGGCCCGGGGGTTCGGCCCCGGCCGGTTCAGCTTCAACGTCGCGAGCGGCCGGTGCGAGACGTGCGAGGGGGACGGGGTGATCCGCTACGAGATGCACTTCCTGCCCGACGTCTACGTCGCCTGCGAGGCGTGCCACGGGAAGCGGTTCAACGCCGAGACGCTCGAGGTGAAGTTCAAGGGCCGGACGATCGCCGATGTCCTCGCGATGACGGCCGAGGAGGCCCTCGACTTCTTCCGCAACCACCGCCGCATCGAGACCCGGCTCGAGCTGTTGAACGACGTGGGGTTGGGCTACCTTCCGCTCGGCCAGAGCGCGACGACGCTCTCGGGGGGCGAGGCCCAGCGGATCAAGATCGCCTTCGAGCTGTCGAAGTCGCCGACGGGACGGACCCTCTACCTGCTCGACGAGCCGACCACGGGCCTCCACTTCGCCGACGTCGAGCGGCTGCTCGAGGTCCTCTATCGGCTGCGCGCGTCCGGCAACACGGTCGTGGTGATCGAGCACAACCTGGACGTCCTGAAGTGCGCCGACTGGCTCATCGACCTCGGCCCCGAGGGCGGCGACGCCGGCGGCCACGTCATCGCGCAAGGACCTCCGGAGGCCGTCGCGAAGGCGCGCGGCTCGCACACTGCCCGCTTCCTCGCCCCGCTCCTCGCCCCACCGTCCGCGCCCCCGCCCGCGGCGGCCCGCCTCGCGGCCCGATGAGCGGGGCGGGCGGGCGGTTCGAGGGGTTCGTCCCGGCGAGCGAACTCGCCGCCCGGGAGGGTACGGGCTTCCGGCCCGGACCGGACTCGGTCGGGGTCTACCTGTTCCGCTCCCCGACCGGCGACGTCGTCTACGTCGGCAAGAGCCGGCGCCTGCGTCGTCGGGTCCTCGACCACCTGCACGCCCGCGTCGAGAAGGACGGGACGATCGTGGCGCGCAGCGCCTCCGTCGAGTTCGTGCCGACCGCGAGCGAGCGCGAGGCGCTCCTCCTGGAGGCGAGCCTCGTCAAGCAGTACCAGCCGCCGTACAACACCCTCCTCAAGGACGACCGGAGCTTCCCCTACCTCGCGGTCACGGTCGGGGAGACGTACCCGCGGGTCCTCCTCGTCCGGAGGCCCCGGCGTGGGGCGGGCTCGCTCCTCTTTGGCCCGTACACGAGCGCCCGCGAGGCCCGCCAGCTCCAGAAGCTTCTCAGCGAGACGTTCCGCCTTCGACAGTGCGTTCGCCTGCCGAAGCGGGAGTGCCTGTACTACCACCTGGGCACGTGCACCGCCCCCTGCATCGCGGCGGTGACCGAGGACGGGTACCGGGGCCAGGTCGACCAGGCGATCGCGGCGTTCCGGGGCGGGCTTCCGGAGCTCCACGCGACCGTCGAGCGGTCGATGCGGGAGGCAGCGAAGGCGGAGGAGTTCGAGCGGGCCGCCGCGCTCCGCGACGCGCTCGGGGGCCTCTCCGCCCTCGCCGAGCGCCAGCGCGTCGTCGGCCCGGGCTCCGGTCGCGCCGACGTCCTCGCCCTCGCCTACCCGAACGATCCGGCGGCGCTCCGGGTCGCCGTCGGGCTCCTCCGGATCGAGGACGGCGAGGTCCGGGGGACCGAGCCCCACCTCCTCCGGCTGCCGCCCGAGGAGGCCCCGGAGCCGGGCGAGCTCCTGAGCGGCTTCCTCACCCAGTACTACGGGCAGCGGCTCGAGCGCCCCGCCCGGATCTACGTCCAGGGCGCCCGCCCGTCGGGGGTCGACGAGGTGGTCGACTGGCTCGAAGGGGAGGTCGGGGTCGAGGTCCGCTTCCGCCCGACCGGCCGCTTCGCCTCGTTCGCGAACCTCGCCGAGCGGCTCGCCCGGGCCCACGTCGACTCGGTGACGCCCCGGGCCGCTCCCCGGGAGGTCCTCGTCGCCCTCCAGTCGCTCCTGACGCTCCCGGCGATCCCGACCCGCATCGAGGGGGTCGACATCTCGATCTTCCAGGGGTCGCACGCGGTCGGATCGCTCGTGGTGTTCGAGCGGGGGGCGCCGGCGAAGGCGGAGTACCGACGCTATCGGATCCGCACCGTCGAGGGGACGAACGACTTCGCGATGGTCCGGGAGGTCGTCGGACGTCGCTACGCTCGGCGCCTCGCGGAATCGGAGCGGCTCCCGGATCTCCTGCTCATCGACGGGGGACGGGGCCAGCTCGCGAGCGCCCTCGAGGCGCTCGGCGAGCTCCACCTCGAGGAGAGGATCCCGGCGATCGGGCTCGCGAAGCGGCTCGAAGAGGTCTACCTCCCCGACCGGGCCGAGCCGCTCCGCCCGAACCCGAACCTGCCGGCGATGCTGCTGCTGCGTGCCGTGCGCGACGAGGCGCACCGCTTCGCCGTGACCTACCACCGCGCCCGGCGGCGGATGCGCCTTCGCGAGGACGCCCGCGAGGCGGCGGCCGGCGCGATCGGGTAGTCCGACCCGGCTACTTCGCCGGGCGGTTCGCGCGCTCGGCGGGCCCGATGAACGGCAGGCCCGCGACCCGGCGCCCGACCTCGGCGGTGGGCAGCCGCCGGAGCTCCTTCTCGGGCTCGAGGATCGCCGCGTCGAGCGCCTCGGCCGGGAACGGCGTCGGCGACCCCTCGGCGACGGCCTGCACGGCGAGCTTGAACGCCGCCTCCTCGTTCCGCGACGGGGGGAGCTTCTCCTCGAGGAAGTCGGCGACGGCGCGCCGGTTGCGGCCGATCGCGTACGCCTTCCAGCCGATCGTCGCCCCGCTCGGGTCGAGCTCGATGAGGCCGGGAAGGCCCTCCCCCGAGAAGCCGCCCAAGAGGAGCGAGACGGCGAACGGACGCGTCCCGCCGAACTGGGTGAACTGCTGGAGGTGCGTTCCGAGAGAGTGCCCGAGGAGCGCGTACGGCGCGGCCTCGCCGAAGGTGATCCGGTGGCGCTGGGCCTCGAGGCGGAGGAATTCGACGAGGACGCGGGAGTCCGCGATGAGGCCGGCGGTCACGCAGCCGAGGCCCGGGTCGATCGCGAAGCTCTTCTCGATCGAGCCGGACTCCGCGAGCGAGCTCACGGGGAGGTTCCGGTAGGCGACGAAGACGATCCCGCCGTCGTAGGTGACCGCCACGGCGGTCCCGCCCATCTGGATCGCCTGAAGGGCGTACTCCACCTGGAAGAGCCGGCCGTCGGGAGAGAAGACGGTGCTCGCCCGGTCGTAGGCCATCTGGCCCGGTTGCATCTCCATCGACGGTGACCCCACTCGCGGGCGCGGGGAGACGGGTGGGGGATTTGAACCTAAGCCCTCCGAGTGGCGGATACGCCACCAAGAGGCCCTCCCTCGATCCGGGAGCCGGCGGGTCGGCCGAACGACGGATCTTGGTCATGGGCCGTCGGGGGGGGGTCGACCGCTCCGCGCGAGGGCAGAGGCGGATCCCATGGCGCGCGCCCCGACCCCTCGAGACCGACGGGCGAGGCGAGGTGGGCGCTGCCGGGACCTCGGCCGCGGCCCCCCGCGAATCGAACCACGGGCCCCGCGGTCCATCCGAGCCGGCGCGAGCCGGGCGGGGGTGAGTCGCCCGTCGGTCCACCCGGGGGGGAGCGGCAAGCGGGCCCCCCGGCGCCTCCGTACCGCCATCGGATTCCCCCGGGCTCCCGGGAAACCGTCTTATCCGACCCCGTCGGCTCCGCGGACGATCATGCCGCCCCCGCGCCTGACACTCCTTCCGATGGCCTCCGCGACACGGGGCCCGCTCACCCCAGCGTGCGCCCAGTGCGCGGAGGGCCGGAAGATGGTCCTGTTCGTCACCGGACTCTGTCGCTTCCGCTGCTTCTACTGCCCGGTATCGGAGCGACGCAACCAGATCGACCGGACCTACGCGAACGAGCGGCTCGTCCTCTCCGACCAGGACGTCCTCGACGAGGCGCGGGCGATCGGCGCGGCCGGTACCGGCATCACCGGGGGCGACCCGCTCGGGGTGATCGACCGGACGACCCACTACGTAGAGCTCCTGAAGCGGGAGTTCGGGACCGAGCACAACATCCACCTCTATACGCACGAGCCGAACGGGGAGAAGCTCGAGCGGCTCGCCCGCGCCGGTCTCGACGAGTTTCGCCTGCACATCCCGCACTACCTCTGGGGGCCGCTCTCGAGCGGGGGCGGGGCGTATCGGGCGGTCCTGGAATCCGCCCCCGATTGGGGCGTCCGCCGGGGGGTGGAGATCCCGGTGCTTCCGGAGAAGGAGCGCGAGCTCCGCCGCCTACTGAAGGCCCTGGAGGGGATCGGAGTCGATTTCGTGAACCTGAACGAGCTCGAGTTCTCCGAGACGAACGAGACGAAGCTCCACCAGTGGGGCTACGGCCTCACCCAGAAGGGGGGCTGGGGCGTCTCGGGGAGCCGAGAGCTCGCCGAACGCCTGGTGCGGGAAAGCCGGCTCAAGGTCCCGATCCATTACTGCTCCTCCGCGTTCAAGGACGGGGTGCAGTTGAAGCGCCGCCTCGAGCGACGGTTGGAGAGGACGGCGCCGCCCTACGCGGTCCCGACGGGGGACGGGACCCTCCTCTTGGGGATCGTCGAGCCCCCGAACGGCGGGGACCTCGACGCGACGGGGAGCGCGGTCGCGCGGATCGCCGGGCTCGGGGTGGACGGCTACCGGGTCGACCGCGTGCGTCGGCGGATCGAGCTCTCCCCGCGGGCCGTCCGCCGCGTCGCCCGCCGCCTCGCCTTCCCGGCGTATCTCGTCGAGGAGTACCCCACGGCCGACGCGCTCGAGGTCGAGCGCGAGCCCCTCAACTCCGCCGCCCGGGCCGCCGCCGCGGTCGGCGGGGTGTAGCCCTCGTCGCACTCGTGCCCCCCGTAGGTCAGGTACCGCTCGTCCCCCCGACGGTGCTTGATCGAGCAGGGGCCCCAGCCGGCGTCCTCCGCCCCGTACCACATCGGGCAGTCGCGGCAGTG
>JASHSI010000126.1 GCA_030040915.1 Thermoplasmata archaeon
AGGACACCACCGTGGTCGCGACCGTTTCGACCGGCGAGTACCCGTGGGCGGCCGTGTACGACCCGGCGAACGGCTACATCTACGTGATCAACGAGGACTCGGAGGACGTCTCCGTCATCAACGGGACCAAGATCGTCGCCACGGTCTCCACCTGCGGCTCTCCCTACGACGGGGCGTACGACCCCGCGGACGGGTACGTCTACATCGGGTGCCTCTCGGGGGATGACGTCACCGTGATCAACGGGACTACCGCCTTCAAGAATTACGTCCAGGTCGGCGACGAGCCGTACAACATGACCTACGATCCGATCAACGGGGACATGTACATCCTCAACGAGAATGGGGCCTCGGTCAGCGTGGTCAACAACACGACGGTCGAGGCGACGGTCACCGTCGGGTCGCGCCCCGCGGGGTCGATCTTCGATCCCGCGAACGAGATGGTCTACATCCTGAACGCCGACTCCGACTCGGTGAGCATCATCAACGGCACCAAGGTCGTGGCGACCGACAAGGTCGGAGACTACCCCGAGTACGGGACCTACGATGCGGCCGACCAGGAGGTCTACGTGGCGAACTATGACTCGTCGAACGTCACCCTGATCAACGGGACAGTGGTCTCGGGGGCCATCACAACCAAGTCGGAACTGCAGGGGGCGTTCTACGACAACCAGACCGGCGACGTCTTCGTCGTGAGCGATTACAGCCCCTACACGGTCGATGTCCTCAACGCGACCGAGGACCTCCTGAACATCGGGGTGGGGGTCTACCCGCAGAACGGGTGCTGGGACGCGGAGAACGGGTACGTCTACGTTCCGAACGAGGACTCCGAGAACGACAGCGTCATCATTGGCGAGCTCCCGATCACCTTCGCCGAGAAGGGACTCCCGGCCGGCACCACGTGGGGGATTCACATCCACGATGGCTCCACGTACATGTCGAGCAACGGCTCGCTCCAGGTCGACCTTTCCCAGGGGAACTACACCTACGGCGTGGTGAGCGACAACACGAGCTGGGCGGCCCCGACCGGGTCCCTCTCCGTCGGTAGCAGCCCCGAGACGGTCTCCCTCACCTTCATCCTCGTCACCTACACCGTCACGTTCGTCGCCTACGGGCTTCCTACTGGCGAGGAGTGGACGATCGACCTCGCGGGCACCCCCGGGAGCTCGACGATCCCGTCGAACGTCGTCTTCCACGAACCGAACGGAACGTACTCGTACAGCGTCGTCTCGATCCCGGACTTCAAGACGAAGAACTACACGGGAACGGTGAACGTCACCGGCGCGTCCACCTCGGTCGCGATCACCTGGAACCAGGTCGTCTACAAGGTCGACTTCCGTGACGTCGGCCTCCCGGCGGGGACCGAGTGGTGGATCAACGTCACCGGCCCCGGGGCGGCCTCGACGAGCTCGCTCACGAGCTCGCTCTCCTTCGACGAGCCGAACGGAACGTTCGATTACACGGTCGGGACGACCAACTGGTCGTACGCCGCCCCGACCGGGTCGTTCCAGGTCCTCGGGTCGGGCCCCAGCGAGACCGTCACCTTTGCGATCATCAACTACGCGATCAACATCACGGAGGAGGGCCTTCCCGCCGGCTCGACCTGGAACGCCACGATCACCTCGAACGGCGTCACGACACCGTGGTCCCTCTCCACGGCGACGCTCGCCACCTCCGGCCCGAACGGGACGTACTCCTACGCGATCATCGGGATCCCCGGCTGGGCCGCCTCCAAGTACGGCGGCGCGTTCCGGATCGCCGGCGAACCCGAGAACGTGACGATCAAGTGGGCGAAGGTCACCTACTCGGTCTCGTTCATCGAGAGCGGGCTCCCGAACGACACGACCTGGTCGGTCGACTTCGACTCGGACACCCTGACGTCGACGAACGCGGTCATCGTCTTTACCGGGATCGTCAACGCCACGGGCTACACCTACGACATCGACAAGGTCGCCGGGTTCACCGCGACGCCGTTCACGGGCTCGGTGGTCGTCGCCGGGCTCCCGGAGAAGGTCGATATCGCCTTCGCGGCGCTCGGGAGCAGCTCGTCGTCGGGCGGGGGCGGGAAGTTCCTCGGCCTTCCGTCGGCGGAGGGATACGCCGCGGTCGGCCTGGGGCTCGTGGCGATCGTCGCGATCGTGGGCCTCCTGCTCGTCCTGCGCCGACGCCGCGCGCCGCCGGCCGAGACGGCCCCCGGCGAAGAGGCTGGATCGGGCGGGGAGTATACCGAGTACGCCCCGGCCGAGACGGCGCCCGAGGGGTCGTACACCCCCTCCTACCTCGAGGAGGTGCGGCCCCCGGAGCCGCCGTCCGACGAGTTCGGCGGCCAGTAGGCGCGCTCGGTCCCCGGCGCCCGGCGGTCGGAGAGGCCCGAGCCCCGCTCCGACGACGAGCGCACCGCCTGTGCCGAGCAAAGTCCTAATAGGGGAAGCCGCCGTCGGCGCCGTTGGGATCGCGCCATGCTGGTCGAGATGACGGAGCTACTGGGTCGCCAGGTCTTCACCCCCGAGGGGCGCCTCCTCGGGGAGGTCGGGAACGTGGTCGTCGACGTCGAAGGCAGCAAGATCGACGGGCTGTACCTCGACGAGCCGAGCGCGTTATCGGTGGAGGACTCGAAGCCGATCAACATCCCGTACCGGTGGGTCTCTGCGGTCAACGACGTGGTGCTGCTTCGCTACTTCCCGAAGCGCGTCTCGGTGAAGCGCGCCGCGAAGGCGCCCGCTCCGGCGGCTGAGGCCGCCGCGCCCGCCGCCCGCTAGGTGCGCGGGGATAGCTAAGCCTGGCAACGGCGCGGGACTTAAGCGCCCGGCCCCCGACGCGGGGCGGGGCGAAGAGATCCCGTCGCGAAGGCGTTCGCCGGTTCAAATCCGGCTCCCCGCTTCCGAGCGACCGGGACCGGAGGCCTAAAGAAGGACCGCAAGTAGGCCCCGCCCTATGTCCCGAACCTGCCCCGAGTGCGGCGCCGCGGTAGAGTACCGGGCGCGGACCGTCGAGATCGAGGAGGGCGCCTGCGCCGGCTGCGGCCGGTCGGTCGTCCTCGCGGCGGTCGGAACGGGAGGCGCGGAGGCGGTCGCCTCGGCCCGCCCGTCCGGTACCGGGGTCGTTCCTTGCTGGAAGTGCGGCGGCGCCCTCGAGTTCACCGCCCTCCCCGGGATCGAGCTCGACGCCCGATGCACGGTCTGCGGCGAGATGGCCCACCTGACCACGGGGAACGGCGGGGCCGCCGGTCCGGAGGACGACGACGAGGGCGAGGACGGCGAAGGATCGGACGAGGAGGAGGAGCGCCCCCGCCGGCGCCCCATGCCCCCGCGGGGTCCTCCCCGGCCTCGGTTCGTTCGGTCCGGCGAGGGATCGCGGGACCGGGAACCGATGTCCCGTCCCCCCGCGAGGCCCTGCCGGCAGTGCGGCGGCCCGATCCAGCTCGAGTCGAACGACGACGGCACCACGACCGGCCGGTGCAGCTCGTGCGGGAACACGTTCACGATGCATCCGCGTCCCGAGGGCGCGCGGTTCGAGCGCCGCCCCGGTTGGGGGGGCCGCCCCTCGGGTCCGCCCCGCGGCCCGCCCCGCTACCGGTCCGCGCCCCGCGGTCCCTGGAGG
>JASHSI010000127.1 GCA_030040915.1 Thermoplasmata archaeon
CGTCCGGCGCATCACGCGGCAGTCGAGCGTCCCCAGCGCACCGTCGAGGAGCGGGGCCCCCGTCGCGCCGCGGTGGACCGCGAGCCCGACGAACTTCTCGGCGGAGGGGATCGCCCGGGCGAACCGCTCGCTGATCGCCCGCTGCTCGGCGGCGAGGAGGCTCACCCCGAACGCCCCGCTCCGCTCGATGACCGGCAGGGTGTCCACGTCCTCGGAGAGCGCGACGAGGACCGTCGGGGGCCGCGTCGAGACGGAGAGGAAGGCGTTCACCGTCAGCCCGGCGTCGGCGCCGGCGTGATGGGCGGTGACGACCGAGACGCCGGTCGGCCACCGGGCCATCCACTCCCGGAACCGCAGCGGATCGATCGGGGGGACGCCGGCCGGGGCGGTCGCGCTCATTCGTCCCGCCACTTGAACAGCCGCACCGCGGCGAGGAAGACGACGATCGCGGCCGCGAGCACGATCCCGAGGTCGAGGAACGCCTTCGACTCGTTCTGGAACAGCATCACCTGGTTCATCCCGTCGATCACGTAGTACAGCGGCAGGAACCGCGCGACCGTCTGCAGGTACGGCGGGAAGCTCGAGACCGCGAAGAACGTCCCGGAGAGGAACATCATCGGGAAGGTGATGATGTTCCCGATCAGCGCCGCGCTCTCGGGCGTGCGCGCGGCCGAGCCGGCGAGCATCCCGAGGGAGACGAAGAAGAACGGCCCGACGAGAAGGAACGGCAGCAGCCCCCAGCCGAGGACCACGTGCGCCCCGAACAGGCCCGTCCCGGCGCCGATCATGATCCCGGCCGCCGCGAACGTCAGCAGGACGTACCAAACGACCCGGGAGGTGAGCCACTCGCCCCGGGTGAGCGGCGTGAGCGACAGCTCGCGGAAGATCCCCTCCTTGCGGTACGAGGAGGCGATGTCGACGAGGGAGAACATCGGGCTCGTCAGGATCGAGAAGCCGATGAGTCCCGGGATGAGGTAGTCGATGTACGTGAACGTCTGGCTGCCGACGTTCTGCTGGACGAACCCGAGGACCGGGACGCACGAGCCGGGCATCGGGCAGACCGCCTCGAGGTTGAAGGCGCTCTCGACCCCCTGGACCGCGGCGAGCACCGGCCCGGTCGACGCCGCGTCGGACGGGTTGACGAAGACTGTGAGGTTGGTGGTCGTTCCGTTCGAGTAGTTCGCCGCGAATCCGTGGGGGATCAGCAGGCCGGCGGAGTAGTCGTTCTGCCCGAGCCAGGCGGCGAAGTCGCTCGGCGCGACATCGGCCACGTGGATCGAGACGACGGTCGTGTTGCCGAGCGCGTTCAGGAACGCCTGGCTCACCGTGGAGTTGTTGTCCTCGTTGAGCACGTACAGCGGCGTCGACGTCGACCCGATCGCGGAGAAGATCAGCCCGAACAGACCGATCAGGATCAGGGGGAAGATCAGGGAGAAGAACAGCGCGACCGGGTTGCGGACGTACGACCGGTAGACGACCTTGAGGTCCGCGGAGATGCGCGCCGGCTTCACGGAGCGACCTCGGGCCGGAGGGCCCCCTCGTCCATCGCACCGACCATCCGGACGAAGACGTCCTCGAGCCGATCCTGGGCGGTCTCGAAGCCGCTCCAGGGGAGGCCGCTCGCCTCGGCGGCCGCGAGCACCTTCGCAGCGGCGCGGGCGTCCGGAAGCTCGACCTCGATGCGGCCGGCCTCGGTCCCGACGCGGTACGGCAGGTGCTGGGCGAAGTACTCGGCGAGGCCGGGGACCGCATCGAACCGCAACCGCGGGGGACGGCCGTGCGCCCGGATGATGTCGGCGGGGGTCCCGGCCGCGATGATCCGGCCGTGGTGGATGATCGCGACCCGGTCGGAGAGGAGCTCGGCCTCCTCGAGATAGTGGGTGGTCAGGAAGATCGTCCGGCCCTGCTGCTTGAGGGTGCGGATCACCTTCCAGATCGACCGCCGCGCGTGCGGGTCGAGACCGGTCGTCGGCTCATCGAGGAAGCAGATCTCCGGGTCGTTGGTGAGCGCGAGCGCGAGCCCGAGCTTCTGCTTCTGGCCGCCCGACAACGAGTCGAACCGGGCCCCCTCCTTGTCGCGGAGCTCGACCTGGTCGAGCAGGTGGCCCGGATCCGCGCGCGAGCCGAACAGGGCGCGGTAGTACTCGATCGACTCGCGAGGCGTCAGCTTGTCGAAGAACCGGAAGTCCTGGGGGATCACGCCGATCCGCCGGTGGAGCTGGGCCCCATCGGCCCACGGGTCGAGGCCGAGCACCCGGACCTCGCCGTCGGTCGCCCGGCGCAGGCCCTCGAGGATCTCGACGGTCGTCGTCTTCCCGGCACCGTTCGGTCCGAGGAAGGAGAAGACGGTCCCCGACGGGACGGCCACGTCGATCCCGTCGACCGCCGTCAGCCGGCCGTATCGCTTCACGAGGCCCTTCACCTCGATCGCGACCGGCATCGGCCGGCGGCTAGTCCCGTGGCCTATGAAGCCTCGCGCCGGCGGCTTGGGTCAGGTCGGGGTCACGAGAGGACACCGGCCGGCGCTCCCCGGCGCGACCACCACCCGGCCGGCCGGGGTCACGACCTCGAGCGGTCGGGCCCCTTCCCAGTTGACCTCGAGCGTCGGTCGCTCGAACCGCACGGTCGCCGTGCCCGGTCCGATGCGCAGCACCCCGATGGAGGCGCGGGACCAGCTCGCCGGAAACCGCGGAGCGATCCGGAGCCGCGGGATCCGGGCATCGACCTCGAGCCCCCAGAGCCGCTCGAACAGCAGCGTGAGGAACGGCGCGACGCTGAAGCCGAGCAGGAAGCACGCGTCGTAAGGCTCCGGACGGTCTCCCCGCAGGCACTCGACCGCCCCGATCCCCGGGTCCAGGTACTGGGCCGCGAGCGTCCGCAGGTATCGGACCCCGAGGTCGGTCTCGCCGGAGGCGAGCGCCGCGTCCGCGGCCCAGATCGTCGCGATCGGCCAGACCTGGCCCGCGTGGTAGGCGTCCGGGCGGTATCCGGGGGACGTCGACGCCAACGTACGGACCCCCCACGGGGTGGAGAGGTCCTCCCGGGCCGCCCGGAGGACCATCGAGCGGGCGAGGGGCGCGGACACGAGGCCCGCGCTGACCGCCCGGAGCGCGTTCGGGCGAAGCTCGGCGACCCCGTCCCCCCCGCGGATCGAATCGTAGAGGTACCCTTCCTGCTCCCAGAGGTAGCGGCGCGGGATCGCCTCGGCCACCTTCGTCGCGAGGGCCTCCGCGTCGGTCGGGGACCCCCCCTCGGGCTCCGCTCCGAGCTCGAGGGCCGCCCGAAGGGCGCGGTACCAGAGGACCTGCACGTCGATCGCGTGCTGACGACGGTCCGCGGAGTCCCAGATCGTGGTGTCCGGAGAGTCGATGCCGTAGCGCAGGTGCCCGAGGCCGGCCGTCGCGGCGCTGATCGACTCCGCTTCCCCTCCGTTCCGGACCAGCCCGGTCTGAGGGTCAGCGCGGGCCCGGCCCCAGGCGAGGACGCGGCCGATCTCGCGCCGGTAGGCCCGGCCGAGCCGCTCCTCGCCGGAGTGCCGAGCGAGCCCGAGGGCGATCTCGGGGTAGTAGAGCGTCGTGTCCGACGTTCCGTACAGGAAGATCGGCCCGGGGGAGATCTGCATCGGGAGCTCGCCGGGCTCGCCGCCGAGGATCGGAAGCTCCCCGCGGGACTGGTAGCGGAAGATCGAGCCGAGCGTCGAGTCGACCCAGCCGAAGTCCCCGAGCCAGAGGAGGGCGGGGAGCATCCAGCCGACGTCCCGGCACCAGATCGCCGAGTACCATGGGTAGCCGGCGACGAGGCCCGAGAGCCC
>JASHSI010000128.1 GCA_030040915.1 Thermoplasmata archaeon
CCCATGTGGGGCCCGCCGACCCGGGCCCCGTTAATAACGCTTCGCCGACGGTGAGGGACCCCGGACGGAGGCGGTCCGGCCGACCGGGGGAAGCGGGGGCCCGGCGCCCCGTGGGGAGCGGGGAACCATCGAGCTCGAAGGCGCTTCCGGAGCCTCCGGGAGCGCCTCGGCCGAGCTTCCCGGTTATCCATCACAGTCGAGACGAGCTCAAGCGCAGGGGGAAGACCCAAATACCCCCTCCCGGCTAATTCCCCGACGTGCTCGCCTTGCGTCAGCCGCGCGCGGTCGGGCGGGCCGTGATTTCTGGCCCCAAGAGCGGGCCGCGGCGGATGCTCGCATGACCGAGGCGGACACCGTGCCGAGCCCGGATGCACCGAACGGAGGCCCCGATCGCCAGATCCTCGTCCTCGATCTCTCCCGGTCGATGCTCGCCCCGCTCCCCGATCCCTCCGGCTCGCCCCGGCAGAAGATCGAGATCGCCCGGTCCGCGGTGACGCGGATCGTCCAGAACGCCGAGGAGAAGGGGAGCATGTTCGGCCTCGTCACGTTCGCCGACTCGCCGAAGGTGGCGGTACCGCTCGGCGAGATCCACCGCGAGAACCGGCCCTACGTCCAGAGCCTCATCGAGATGCTGGTCCCGGCGGGACGCTCCGCGATCTGGGACGGGCTCGCCGTCGGGGCGGACCTCTTGCGCGAGCCGAGCGGGGCGGTCCGGGGGACGATCGTGCTCGTCACCGACGGGTGGGACAATGCCTCCACCAAGTTCGAGCCGACCGGGGCGGAGGACAAGCCCCATCCCCTCCCCCGGCGCGACCTCTTCGGCCACCTCTTGCCCGCGGGTTCGACGCTGAATCTCCGAGTCATCGGCATCGGGAACGGTTCCCAGCGCGACAAAGGGGTCGACACCGCCCGGATGAACCAGTTCCTCAGCGGGCTCAACTCCCGCGCCCTCCTCGTCGGGGCCCCGACGCTGTTCGCGTACGAGGAGGTCGACACCGGCGCCGACCTCTACACCGAGATGGTCAACGCGTTCGTCGACGTGGAGGACGCCCCGAGGGCGTCGGCGTTCGAGCTCTCCTCCGATGACCTCGCGCGCAACGCCGCGCGCGCGGCCCGGGCGCTCAAGCAGCCCGAGGAGCACTCGGCGATCCATCGGCTCGCCCGGGCGGGCGCGGCGCCCCTCGAGGCGGACATGCCCTACTCCGAGGCGCCGATGCTCGATGTCGGGGTCCTCTCCGCCGGTCAGGCGCCCCCGCCGGACCTTCGGGAGAAGTACGGACCGCTCGCCACGGTGGTGGAGGCCTACCTGAAGCGGGAGTACCCGAAGGCCCTCGCCGAGCTGAACCGGGCGCGCCTCGTGCTTCCCCCGGTCACCTACGCCTACTGGCAGGCGAAGATCGCCTACGGCCAGGGGGAGCTCGTCGAGGCAGCCCGCGCCCTGCTCGTCGCCTGGGCCGCCGCGGACGCCGTTCCGGTGGCGAGCCGGATCCGGGTCACCCGCCGGCTCGCCCTCCTCCAGGCCCAGCTCCAGAAGGACCCGGAAGCCGAATCCCTCTTGCAGTTCGTCGAGGAGACCGAGGGGAAGATCCAGGCCCTCCCCGAGGAGCTCCGGACCCGCGTGATGGATCTGTTCGAGCGGCTCCTCGAGCTCCGCGGCACCTACCAGCTGACGAAGATCGAGGGCACCGAGGACCCGGCGGTCGCCGCCCAGCGCCACGAGAGCGCCGTCGACGAGATCTTCGGCCTGCTGCAGGACGCGCGCCTCGAGAACACCTCGGGGGACTCCACGGTCGAGGGGGCGCTCGACTTCATCGAGATCTGCCTCGCCGAGATGCGGTAAGGGACCGCTAACGAGTCATGCCCGAATCCAAGAGCCGGCCGGTCGCGCGTCCGCGCCCGAAGCCGGCGAAGCGAGCGCCCCCGAAGGACAAGACGGCGCTCGCGAAGATCGCGGTCGTCGGGATCCCGGCGTCCGGGAAGACCACCTACTTCCGCTTCCTCTCGGGCCACTTCGGCCTCAATCTTCCGATCGTCTACATCCCCGTCCGACCCGACGGGGGGACGGCCCCGGTCTACGGCGACATCAACCAGGAGGTCGTCCTCGAGGAGACGACGTTCGAGTCGAGCAGCGCGCCGAAGAAGGACGCCTCGCTCGAGGAGACGACCCGGCTCTACGTGAGCCATCCGATGGAGGACAAGACGAAATTGTTCGTCGAGCTCTCCGCCGGACGGGACGAGCAGGGGGTGCTCACGAAGTACCCGTTGCCGACGAAGTACAACCAGTTCGTCGAGATGAAGATGCGATTCCGCTTCGGCGCCCCGGGCGCGAACGGCGGCTCGCAGCCGATGCAGCTCACCACGATCGACGAGGCGGGCGGGATCATCTCCGACTACTTCACCTACGACCGACTCTGGATCGACTCGGCCGACGCCGAGGTCACCGAGAAGATGTGCCGGGTCATCCCCCGGTTCGACAGCTGGCGGGCCGACCGCAAGGAGCTCTGGCGGCGGGGCCTGACGCTCCTCGGCCGGTTCCTGCAGGACGCCGAGGGGATCATCCTCCTCCTCTCGCCCTCGCTGCCGTCCCTTCGGGACCAGGCCCAGCAGGTGAACCTCGCCCGCGGCGTCTTCCGCTTCGTCAACGAGCGGAACCTTCCGCTCGTCGTCGCGGTCTCGAAGGCGGACAAGCTTCCGGAGTTCTTCCAGGAGGTCGAGCGGACCGTGCGCGACAAGACCTTCCGCTCCGGGTTCGACACGACCGACTTCCTGCTGCGGCGCGACGGGGCCCACATGGGAACGATCCTCGTCGCGAACGAGGGGAAGCAGATCAACAGCAAGGAGGACGTCTTCCTGATCTCTTCGGCCGTCGCGGCGGGGGAGGGGAACCCGCTGCTCCTCGGCGACGGGGGCCAGGAGGTCCCGGCGGAGTCGAAGAGCGCGCTCGGCGTCCCGGTGATGGTGAACACGACCCTCCCGCTCGCCCGCGCCTGCGAGCGGATCTTAGAACGGCGGTCGACCGGGGGAGAATGACCCCGCCCGCCACCTCGGCGGAACCGCCCGAGGTCGCCGAGCCGGCCCCGTCGGCGCGGCCGCTCGCGGTGGTCTGGTGCCGCCAGGTGGACCACGAGGAGGAGAGCCCGGGGTACACCACCATCCCGGAGAACTTCCCGGGCCTCCAAGAGACGCTCGACACGGTCCGGGTCGTCGGGAACCTCGCCATCAACGTCGCCGATACGACCGACTATTGGGACCCCGAGCCCGGGACCCCGCTCTCCTACTACCCGAACCTCTTCCTCTATCCGGCCTACAAGGGCCGGTACACCTGCCTCGGTCGGATGTTCCTCTCGAAGGAGGACCGCCCCCGGCTGGGGATGAAGACGCTCGTCCTCCCGACCGAGGAGCTCCTCCAGCCCGAGGGGTTCGGCCCGACCGTCCTCCGGTGGCACGCCTCGATGGGCGGGGCCCGCCGGTCGGCGCCCCCGGCGTCCCCCGCGGCGCCCGAGCCGGGGCTCTACGACCTCGTCGGGGAGGGGTTCCTCTTCCACCGCGGCTCGACGGACGGCGTCCTCCTGGTGGCGAGCGACCGGTGGCACGCCACGATGCAGGTCCTGCTCGACCTGTTGCGCGAGCTCCCGTCGGCGGTGACGAGCCTCTCGGCGATCCTCGCCTTCCCGTTCTTCCTCCCGCAGGGCCGGGTCCCGATGAAGGAGCTCGAGGAGAAGATCCCGCTCACGCTCGCCGTGATGCGGGTCCCTCGGTCCGAAGCGGTCGGGGCCCGGCACGAGAAGCGGGTCGCCGAGTGGCGGTCCACCGCCCTCACGGTGCGCGACCTCGCGCCCGCCCAGTTGCCCGGGCTCGGCCCGAAAGGCAAGGAGGGCGCTCTGCCCCTCGTCCTGCAGTACGTGCGCGACGCGGACGAACCGAAGCTTCGGCCGCTCCGCCAGCGGGTCGACACCGTCGAGCTCCCCAAGCGACGCGCCCAGCTCGCCGAGGCGGGGTCGTTCGGCGCCGCGTCCCGACGGAAGGAGGGGTGGCGGATCGGCACCGCGATGGAGAGCGCCGCGCTCCTGCTGCAGCGTGCCCGGGGCAAGAGCGTCCCGGCGAGCGCCGCGACGAGCGCGCGGGCCCAGGAGTACCTGAGCGTCGCCCCGCCGACCCCGAAGGGCCCGGCGCCCGTCGAGCCCGACGGAACGGTCGAGCCGGCCCCCGCGGTCGCGGCGCCGCCGTGGGAGCCCCGCGGCGTCGGGGAGGGGTTCCGACCGGCGAAGCCGCGGGACGACCTGGAGGTCGTTCCCGTCCCGACGACCGAGGACCCGTCGTTGCACCCGATCGCCCTGAACACCCCGATGCTGGGCCTCGCCGTCCCGAAGGACGGGGCGACGGTCCCCGACGGGGGCACCGAGCTTCAGCGGCGGATCCACGAGGAGGTCGTACGGCAGCTCGCCGAGGGGGGCCCGGCGATGACCGCGGGCGACCGGCCCGCGACCGACCGGACCCCGATCCCGCCGGCGCTCGCGGAACGGCTCGACCGCCTCGAGCGGTCGATCGAGGCGGCCGGGGCCGCGGGGGCCAACGGCTCCGCCGCCAGCGAGCTCCTTCGTCAGAATCAGATCGCCCTCGCGAGCCTGCGGGAGGAGCTCCTGGGACGGATCGACCTCGCGGAGACCAAGATGCGCAACTCGTTCGCCGCCGCTCTCGCCCCGGAGATTGACCGGCGAGTTCGCCAGGCGGTTGAACCGAAGCTCGCCGAGGCCGTCCGCATCGAGGCGGAACGGCACGGCACCGCCGCCGGCCAAGAGGTCGAACGGGCGATCGCGGAGATGCACGAGCGGCTTCGGCAGGAGGCCGATGAGACCCGCTCGGCCCTCACCGGCCAGCTCGACCGGCACCTGCGCGAAGCGGCCGACCGAGAGCTCACGGTCCGGGAGGCGATGGAAGGCCGTCTCAAGGAGGCGTTCGACGCCCACGTGACCGAGGCCGAGGGCCGGTTCGAGAGCCGCCTCGCCGAGCTGACCGAGTCGGCGCGCCGTCAGGCCGAGGGGTTCCACGAGGAGGGCCTCGGGAAGGTCCCGGCGCTCGTCGAGGAACTGCTCGACAGCCGCGAGGCCGACCGCTCCCAGCGCGAGGGGGCCCGCGAGGCCGAGCGCCAGGAGGCGCACAGCCAGGCGCTCGCCGATCTGCAGGTCCGGTTCGAGCAGCACATCGAGTCGCGCATCGGCGAGGCGGCCGAGGGGGAGCGGCACCGGTACATCGAACTGTTCGCCCGGATGAAGATCGAGGTCGACCAGGCGATCGCCCAGCGGTTCCAGACCCTGAGCGCCGACTCGGAGCTCGTCCGGCAGATCGACGGCCGACTCGGGCAGCGCCAGAAGGAAGCGCTCCTCTCGCTCGAACGGAAGATCGCGACCGCCGAGGAGCGGCTTACGGTCGAGCAGTCCGACGGCCTCCAGCGCCTCGAGGGGGTCGAGGCCGCGCTCGCCGAGCGGGGCGAGGCCCTCGCCCGCATGGAGGCGACGGTCCGGACCGAGATCGACGACCTCGATCATCGGACCCGCCTCCTCACGGAGCGGCTCATCCCGGTCGTCCGCAAGGCCTGGCTCAAGATCGCCGAGCTCCAGCAGGCTCCCTCCGGCCTCCCCCCCGGGGACGGCGAGGCGGAGCACGTCCGCCAGATGCTCGTCACCGAGACCCGCCGCATCGATGCGGAGATCGACCGGCGCATGGCCGAGATCCGCCAGCGGGTCGACTCGTCGATCGTCCACCAGGGCCGGATCTGGCTCACGCTCATCCACCACCTCAAGGAGCTCACCGACGACCGATCGATCGAGGAGCTCGGGATCCCCAACGAGCTCGGGGAGCTCCGGGGCGAGGCGGAGCTCGCGGCCACCGACCCGGAGCCGCCCCCGATCGCCTCGCGGAGGGCGCCGCCGCCCGCGCCGGCCCCCCCTCCGCCGGTGGCCGCCGCCGCGAAGGCCACCGCGCCCCGGCGCGCTCCCCGGCGCCCCGCCGAACCGCCCCCGACCGATTAGCCGGGCCCCGCGCCAACGATTTCTCCGCCCAAGAGGTCGGTGACCGTGATGCGGGACCTCGAGGACCACCGGCACTGCAAGGTCTGCGGGAAGCCGACCGCCCCGGGGAACGACACGTGCTCGAACGCCTGCGCGGCGGTCCGCGAGGAGCGTCAGCGCTCCCGGCAGAACTACCGCTGGCTCGTCTATGCCGGGATGGCGTTCCTCCTGCTCCTCCTCGTCCTCGAGTTCGTCCGGTAGGGGGATCGGGTGCCCCGACGGCCCACGGTCGCGGTCCTCGGCGGGACGTTCGACCGCCTCCACGCGGGCCACGTGGCCCTCCTCGCGGCCGCGTTCGACGCCGCCGACGAGGTGCGGATCGGCCTCACCACCGAGCGCTACCTCGACGCCCACCCGAAGCCGTACGGGGACCGGATCCGCCCCTACGCGAGCCGACGGCGCTCGCTCTCCCGGTGGCTCGCGCGCGCGCACCCGGGCCGTCCGTTCCGGATCGTCCCGCTCGACGACGGGTTCGGGGGGTCGGTCCTCCCCGGCCTCGACGTGCTCGTCGTCAGCGAGGAGACCCGCCCGGGGGCCGACGCGGTGAACCGGGAGCGTCGCCGGCGGGGCCTCGCGCCGCTCCAGCTCGTCGTCGTGCCGACGGCCGTCGCGGAGGACCTCCGCCCGGTCTCGAGCCGACGGGTGCGGGCCGGGGTGCTC
>JASHSI010000129.1 GCA_030040915.1 Thermoplasmata archaeon
CCTCCTGCCCGGAACCGTCTGGGGCCGGGCGGTCGCCGGACGGCTCGCCGCCCGCTGGGACGCGGGACTAGCGACCGGGGTGACCGCGATCCGCCGGCAGGACGGCGGGTTCGTGGTCAGCCGGCCGGTGCACGGGGGGCGGGCGACCGAGGAGCTCCACCTCCCGGGTCCGCGGTCGATCGTGACCCTCCGGCCCCGCTCGTTCCCCCCGTCGGCCCCCACGGGACCCGCCCCGAAGGCCGAACATCGTCCGGCGTCGTCGGTCCCGACGGCCCAGAGGAGCGGGATCGTCCTCGGGACGACCCCGGCCGCGGCCGGCGCCGGTCCCCCGCTCTCGACGGCCTCCATCGTCGTCAGCGGGGGCCGAGGGCTCCGATCGGCCGACGGCTTCCGGCTCGTCGAGGAGCTCGCCGCCGCCCTCGGGGGGGCGGTCGGAGCCTCCCGCGCCGTCACCGACGCCGGGTGGCGGCCGCCGACGTTCCAGGTGGGCCAGACCGGGATCTCCGTCGCCCCGCAGCTCTACGTCGCGGTCGGCATCTCGGGGGCGATCCAGCACCTCGCCGGGATGGTCGGCGCGCGGGTCATCGTGGCGATCAACTCCGACGCGCAGGCCCCGATCTTCCGCGTGGCCGATTACGGGATCGTCGGGGACGCGTTCGCCATCGTCCCGGCGCTCACGAAGGCCGTGAAGGCCCGCGCCGGCCCGTAGCGTCCCCGCCTCGTCCGGCGACGCCTACAGGTTGCGCCAGAGCGAATAGCCGTCCCGGAGGAGGCGGAGGCGCGAGAGGCGCGCGCGCTTCCTCGCCGCCTCCGCCGATTCGCGCGCCGGGCGCTTCGGCCCCTCCGAGTCCGACATCATCCGGCCGAGGAGGTCGGCGGCGAACTCGGGGTACTCGGTGTAGAACCGGGGGTTCCACTTGACGCGGTCCATCTTGGCGAAGTCCCGGAAGTCCCCCAGGATGCCGGTCGCCTCGAGGCGACGCTCGTACTCCGCGAGGCGCGCGGCCGGTCCGCCGGACCCCTTCGCGGCCAGAGCGGTCTCCGCGGCCTCGAGCCCGCTCCGCACGGCGTAGTTCATCCCCTGGATGACGACCCCGTTCGAGAAGACGAACCCGGCGGCGTCCCCCGCGACCATCCAACCGTCGCCGTAGAAGGAGCTCGGGCGGCTCGCCCACCCCGAGCTGATGAGCTTCGCGCCGTACTCGACGAGCTCGGCGCCCGCGAGACGGGGGGCGATCGCCGGGTGCGTCCGGAACCGCTCGATGAGGTCGGCGGAGCGCGCCGACCGGCCGAACATCGAGCCGAGGTGGAGGATGATCCCGACCGAGAGGGTGTCGCGGTTCGTGTAGAGGAACCCCCCACCCATGACGCCAGGGGGGAAGAAGCCCGGGACCCACTCCTCGGCGTGCCCGTCGAGGCCGGAGAGCCCGAACCGCTCGTCGATGCCCTCCTTCGAGAGCTTCCAGACCTCCTTGACGCCGAGCTCGGTCGCCGCCCCGGAAAGCCGCGGGTCCGGTCGGATCGGCGTGCCGAGCGCGAGGCGGGAGTTCGCCCCGTCGGCGAGGATCGTCACGGGGGCGCGCATCGTCTCGCCTCCCTGCACGACCCCGACGACCCGCCGGCCTTCCCAGGCGAGCCGGTCGACCGGGACGCTCGTGACGACGTTCGCCCCGGCCGACTCTGCCTCCTTGGCGAGCCACGCGTCGGTCCGGGAGCGGAGCACCGAATGGCCCGCGTAGGGCGGCGCGCCCCAGCCGGGGTCGGAGTATTCGAAGGAGACCGAGCGCGATCCGGTGAGGAGGCCGAAGCGCTTGCGCACGATGTGGCGCTCGAGCGGCATCGCCTCGGTCCACCCCGGCAGGATCCGGTCGAGGTCGCGGCCCCACAGGATCCCCCCCGAGAGGTTCTTGGTTCCCGCCTCCGCCCCGCGTTCCAAGAGGAGGACGCTCGCCCCGCCCTTCGCGAGCCGGATCGCCGCCGCGCCACCGGCCATCCCGGCCCCGACGACGATGACGTCGAAGTCGTCGGCCAAGGACCCACCGGGAACGGGCTACGGGGCCCGACGTAAAAAGGCGCGCGCGGGCCGGCGCGGCCTACGTCGAGCCCGGGGGTCGCAGCATCGTGGAGACGGAGGCGGCCGTGGGGGGGCCCGAGCGGATGTTCTGGCTCGCGCCCTCCACGAGCCGCTGGAACTGGAACGGCTTCGGGATCCCCTTCCACGCCTCGTTCCCCACGGTCTTCCCGCCCTCGGAGGAGATGGTAATCGTACCGTAGCCCAGGATCCGCTCGCCGGGGGTCTGGTGGACGTCGACGCCGCGGACCTGGTCGACGGGAATCTCGAGGAAGTCCCTCGAGACGATCCCCCGCTGGATGATCACCCGGGAGGTCGTGACGGCGTAGACGGTGGTGATCCAGCGCAGGTAGCGAACGAGCAGCAGGAGGAGGACGATGACGGTCAGGAGGAGGAGGAGGTCGAAGACATAGTCGACCACCGGGGTCCCCGAGACGGTCGGGAGCGTCGAGAGGGCGTGGGTGATCCAGGGGACGGAGGGTCCCGAGCCCGGGTCGCGGGCGCTCCACGCCGAATAGTCGAGGAAGGCGACGATCAGGAGGGCGACGATCGGTCCGGGGAAAAAGTAGAGCTTGGTGGCCCGGGTTTCGCGGAGGAGCATCTCCTGGGGGGCGAGGTAGGAGGCCCGCAGGTGCTTCGGTTGGATCCCGGCCGTCGGTAGGGCCATGGTGAGGTCAGCCGGCGTTCCGCAGATAAACCCTCGTCTTCAGGGCATCTCGGAGGAGGCCGACGGCCCGAACGGCCGCGGCGACCGGTGCCCCAAATAGGGGGGCGCCGTCGGCGCCCCCGTGGGCGTCACGGACTGCCACGTGCACATCAACCCGGTGTGGGAGATGCGCCCGGAGGCCCGGGCGATCCTCGGGACCCGAGGGATCGGCCAGGAGGTCGAGGCGTTCGACCGCGACCCGAAGCGGTTCCTCGATTACCTCGACCGCTCCGGCGTGGAGCGGGCCGTGCTGATGAACTACGTCGCCCCGGAGATCGTCGGGTACACGGAGAGGGCGAACGCCTTCTCGATCGAGTACGCGTCGGCCGACCCCCAGCGCCTCATCGCGGTCGGTTCGGTTCTGCCGAGCCACCCCGCGCCGGGCCGGGAGGTCGAGCGATTGGCCCGCGCGGGGCTACGCGGCCTGAAGGTCCATCCGCCCCACCAACTGTTCGCCCCGAACGCCTACAAGGACGGGCTCCCCGGGCTCTCCGAGATCTACGAGGCGGCCGAGCGGCTCGCGCTCCCCGTGATTTTCCACACGGGCACCTCCGTCTTCCCTGGGGCGCGGAACCGGTACGCCGACCCGCTCCTCATCGAGGACGTGGCGATCGACCACCCCCGCCTGCGCATCGTCCTCGCCCACGGGGGCCGGCCGTTCTGGACCCGTCAGGCCGTCTTCCTCGTCCGGAGGTTCCCCCAGCTCTACCTCGAGCTCTCGAGCATCCCTCCGGCGAAGCTCCTCGACTATTTCCCGGAGCTCGAGCGTCTCGCCCCGCAAGCGGTCTTCGGGAGCGACTGGCCCGGCCCGGGGGTCGAGGACATCGGCCGGAACCTCTCCGACTTCCGGGCCCTCCCGATCTCGGACGAGGCGAAGCGCCGCATCCTCGCCGAGAACCCCGAGCGCCTCTTCCCGCGCTCGGCGTCCTGAAATACGGGGGCCGGCTCGCGCCGCCGTGCCGAGCGAACCGGATCCCCCGGCGGCGAGCCCGCCGGCGACCCCGCCGTCGCCCGACGGCTCGGGGGCGACCTCCGTGGAGGTCGTCGAGGGCGGGGAGGAGGTCGGCCGCCTGCCGCTCCCCCGCCGGGACCGCGGGGAGATCTACGGGGTCGCGAGCCAGCTCCTGGGCGCCGCCCGGATCCGGGTGATGTGCGAGGACAACGTCTCGCGGATGGGCCGGATCACGGGGAAGATGAAGAAGAAGATGTGGATTCGGGAGGGCGACCTCCTGGTGATCCGCCCGTGGGGCTTCCAAGAGGGGAAGGCGGACATCCTCTTCCGGTACAGCCGGACCCAGTCGACCTACCTGTCGCGCCGGAACCTCCTCCCGGCCTCGGTGAACATCTTCACCGACGGCGAGACGCCCCCCGAGGGTGCCCCGGCCGCGTAGGGATGCCCGATCCGGCCGAGCCGCCGATGACGGCGACCGAGATCGCCGTCGCCGAGGCGAACGCCGTGGCGCTCGGCGTGTCGATCGACCAGCTCATGGAGAACGCCGGTCGGGTCGTCGCCGAGGAGGTCCAGCTCCGGCGGAAGCCGGAGGCGGGGCGGATCGTCATCCTGGCCGGCCCCGGCAACAACGGCGGGGACGGGACCGCGGCCGCGCACCACCTTCGGCGGTGGGGCTACACCGTCGACGTCCGATTGCTCCTCCCCCCGACGGAGATCCGCTCGGCGGCCGCCCGGCGCTGCTACGAACGGATCGCGGAGGGCGGACCACCCGCCGTGGGGCTCCCCGAGGCCGGGGAGCTGAAGCGCGCCGCCATCGTGGTCGACGCCCTCCTTGGCTCCGGCCAAGCCGGGCCCCTCCGCTCCCCGTACCGGGAGGCGATCGAGCGCGTCCGCGCGAGCGGGGTCCCGGTCCTCTCGATCGACGTGCCGACGGGCCTCCACGACCCCGCCGGGGTCCGACCGCAGTGGACGATCGCCCTGACCGCGCCGAAGGAGGGGATGTACCCCGCGAACTCCGGGGAGATCACCGTCCGCTCGATCGGGATCCCCCCCGAGGCGATCTCCACGACCGGCCCGGGGGACCTCCTCTAC